>JBPCXH010000179.1:0-15675 GCA_051008735.1 Gammaproteobacteria bacterium
TCGAGGACGTCTGCGATGGGCTGATCGGCGGTACGCCGGGCCTGTACGGACTGTGCGTCGCCTATTGCGAGGCCCAGGACCTGAATGAGTTCGATAAACGGCCGCCTTCAGAAAAGATTCTGGCAAACTACGAAAAGAAGATGAAGGAAGGCGATCCCGATATGCCCTGTGTTAAAACTGAAACGGCCTGCAAATGCTGGACGCCTGCGGAGCTTGATAGATTCGGGTCGCTTGGATCGGCCAGCTGTTCCATCCAGTCGGGATTCTTTACCTCTATTTCTGATAGCGGTATCGATGGTTACCTGAATGCCGCTGTTTATGCCGTAGAAGACGACGTCGTAGCCTGCGAATACGCTGATACCACCGGCGACTCACCCGACGTCCGTTTCTATGAGGTTGACGCTGAGGCAGCCAGTGAATGCGAGGCGCAAATTATCGAGCGTTGCGACGAACTGGGCTTGTAGACCAGCGGCGTTGACAGCAAGAACCGATAAACCCGCTTCGGCGGGTTTATTTTTGCCCGGAATTTCCACTTAGACGAAAGCGGATGTAGCGAACGCGGATACTACTACCTGAGAATTTATCCCCACGCAAACGGCCTGGCCGTCGGCTACATAGGTATGGCCGCGGCGTTGCCCAACACGCCACAATTCGCTGACCGCGAAAATTGCAACCAGTTCAGGATTAACCAGAGCGGCAAGAAGTGGACGCGAATTGGGTCTACCCCCGGACAAGGAATGCTGGGGTGGTCGCTGAAACCGGGGGTAATCCGGGGACAGTTTACTAATATTTGCTAATCCGCTAATCCCGCTAATCCCTAATCCGGGGACAGTTTACTAATTTTTCGCCGGCCGACCGGGCCGGCGGGGCGCCAGGTCGCGACCGCAAATGCGCGAGACCTGCTCGATGAACTGAGGTCCGCCTGCCGGTCTTCCGCTGCGGGTGTGTTGGCGAATGGTATTGATCGTGTCTTCATCATTTGAGACCGACAAATAAGCTGGCCAGTCGCTTACTCTGTTCAGCATCGGTTCAACACTCACCAGTTTGTCATCCTTCCTCGTCAGATGCGCGTGCACGCTGGACCAGGGCCAATCCGAGGGTTGCACACACAGTCCTGCACGAACCGGGTTGAGTTCGATGTAGCGCACCGCGGCCAGCAAGTGCTGCTCATCCATAACAAACGAGTGAAATCTTTCCTGCCATAGGTGTCCGCGCCAGTTCTGCCGAAGATTGATCGTGCATGTGTATCGGCGATGCGCTTCCTGAAACAGCTTTGCAAGGCTGTTCTCATTCCGTGGCGTGACCACGAGGTGTACGTGATTGGGCATCAGGCAGTAGGCAAGGATTTCCGCGTCGGCCTTCTCGAGCGCATCGGCGAGCAGATCGATGTACAGGCGGTAGTCGTCCTCGCAGAAAAATGTGCGCTGTCTTCGGTTGCCGCGCTGGGTAACGTGATGCGGGAAATCGGGAATTACGGCGCGCGCCATTCGTGCCATGTAATGCTGCCTCCTCCGGGTTGGAGAAGGATGGAACGGCAGCGAATGAGATTGAACTCGAGAAAGGTCAGGATGGGGCAAGAAACAGGACACTGTCCCCGTCCGACGAGCAAGAATTAGTACACTGTCCCCGATTTTTTAAGTGGTGCCCAGGAGAGGACTTGAACCTCCACGGGGTTGCCCCCACTGGCACCTGAAGCCAGCGCGTCTACCAATTCCGCCACCTGGGCTCAGGCTGTCCGGAAAGACGCGGCACTGTACTGACGGACCTGGGGCTTGTCAATCTGAGCTGCCGCTTATTCAAGCACTTACGTTGGCTACGGGATTCTCCTACCATGACGGCACAGCCTGTCAGGAGCACCACCATGGGTGCCATACATAAAGCATTCTTAGTCGCTGCATCGGCAACCGGGGCCCGGATGCAATTGGCAGGGCGGATTATTGGCTAATTACCGCCATCCCATACCCGGTCGAAAGCGCTTGCTGGATGTTCTGGCTGAAGCCGGCGTGCCCCTGAGCCTGGAAGATTACGCCGGCCGTGTGGAGTTGAAGACTCCCCAGCAACAAGCGGCACTTCGCAAGCGTCTGCAGGCGATGGCCGCGTCCGGTCAGTTGCTGATTAATCGGCGCGGCAAATATTGCCAACTGGAAAAACTCGACGTGGTTGTCGGCTCGGTGTCGGCTCATCCGGATGGTTTTGGTTTCGTCCTGCCAGAAGGCGAGGGCGATGACGTCTACCTGTCCTTTCACGAAATGCGCAGTCTGCTCGACGGCGACCGGGTCGCGGTTCGGGTGACCGAAGGGGGGCCGCGCGGTAAACGCTCGGGTGCCCTGGTCGAGGTTTTGGAGCGGGGCAAGACGGTGGTCGTCGGCCGCTATGAGCGGCGTCATGGCATTGGTTATGTGCTGGAGTCGGGGCGATCACCTCACCAATTCCTGGTGCCTGATCACCAGCGTTTAAAAGCGCGCGACGGGCAAATCGTCAAGCTCGAGATCACGGAGTATCCGGGGCGGCGCACCGATGCGCAGGGTCGCGTTGTCGAGATCCTTGGTGAACCGGGCGAGCCGGGCATGGTGACTGCCATCGCGATTGAGCAGTATGGCTTGCCCAATCGTTTTCCGGCTGCGGTCATGGCGGCTGCGGAGCAGTGGGGTGACCGGGTTCAGGCCAGGGATAAGAGCGAGCGGGAGGATTTGCGTGAACTGCCGCTGGTCACCATCGACGGCGCCGATGCGCGCGATTTCGACGATGCAGTATTTGCCGAGCCCCGCGATGGGGGTTGGCGCCTGATTGTCGCCATCGCTGATGTTTCGCACTACGTTAAACCCGGCGAAGTCCTGGACGTTGAAGCCCAGCAGCGCGGCACCTCGGTCTATTTTCCGGACCAGGTCGTGCCCATGTTGCCGGAGGACCTGAGTAACGGCCTGTGCTCATTGAAACCCAAGGTGGATCGTCTTTGCATGGTCTGCGACATGCAGTTAAGTGCCCAGGGCAAAGTCAGTCGCTCGACGTTCTACCGTGGCCTGATGCGTTCAGCCGCCCGCCTGACTTATGAGCAAGTGGACGAGTTTCACCGCACCGGCCAGGGCAGCGCAACGATCAAACCGTATGCGAGTGCCATCAAGAATTTATACGGCGTGTTCGATGCCCTGGGTGCGGCGCGTGAGCGGCGGGGCGCCCTGGATCTGGACCTGCCCGAGGTGAAGATCGAACTGAATGACGCCGGCCAGGTGGCCCGCGTGCAGCCCCGGCCACGCAACGATGCGCACCGATTAATCGAGGTCTGCATGATTGCGGCGAATGTGGAAGCCGCCAGGTTCCTGCGTAAGCATCGTCTGGCGACTTTGTATCGCGTGCATGAGGGTCCCGGTGAAAAGAAATTTGAAGAACTCCGGGTGCTGCTGCAGGGGCTGGGTATTCCGCTCCCGGAGCAGGCGCGCAAAGATCCGGGGCATCTGAACAAGGCCTTGCTGGCCATTGCCGACCGCCCGGATGCCGATCAGCTGGCCATTGCCGTGCTGCGTAGCCTGAGCCAGGCCGTGTATCAACCGGCCAACCTGGGTCACTTCGGCCTGGCCCTGGAAAGTTACGCGCACTTCACCTCACCCATCCGGCGCTACCCCGATTTGCTGGTGCATCGGGGCATCGGGCATATCCTGGACAAAGGCAAGCCCGGTCAGTTCGGCTATGACCAGCCGGCGATGGAACTGGCCGGAAAAAGCTGTTCGGAAAAAGAACGCCGGGCAGAAGAAGCGTCGCGCTATGTGGAGTCGCGGCTTAAGGCGGCTTATCTGGAAAAGCGCGTCGGCGAGACACTGCCTGGCACCGTGACGGGCGTGACGCACTTTGGCATTTTTGTGACCCTGGACAATTTGTACGTGGACGGACTGGTTCATGTGACGGCGCTGGGCAATGACTATTTTCATCTCACCGACGGGGGCATGCGGCTCACCGGCGAGCGCACGGGCGAAGGTTTCGGCCTGGGCGATGCGGTGCAGGTCAGGGTCGCCCGGGTTGATGTGGAGGAAGCCAAGGTGGATCTGGTTCTGGCTGAAGAAATTGAGGCCCCGCCGCCGCGCCGCGAGCGGCGTCCGCGGCGTGCATCGGGAAGACGGCGCCGTGGCTGAGCGAATTATTTGCGGCTTTCAGGCCGTCGCCGGCTTGCTGCGACGTCAGCCTGAACGGGTCATCACGGTTTATCTGGATGCCAAACTGGGTCCGGGCCGGCGCAGTCGCCTGCCGGACCTGGACGCGCTGGGCGTCCGGGTGGAGCAGATGTCGGTGGAAGGGCTGGATGGTATGAGTGGCCACGTGAAGCATCAGGGCATTGTGGCCCGCGTCAGCGGCGGGGAGTTGCTGGCTGAGGCGCAGGCCAAGGACCTGGTGCTGGCCTTGACCGAGCCCCTGTTGTTATTGCTGGACGGCGTGGAAGATCCGCGCAATTTTGGCGCCTGTCTGCGCAGCGCCGATGCGGCCGGCGCTGATCTGGTGGTGGTCGGGCGCAGCCGGAACGTCGGTTTGACCCCGGCCGTTAGCAAAGTGGCTGCGGGGGCGGCAGAGATCCTGCCCGTGGCGGCCGTGCCCAATCTGGCCCGTTTCATGGCCTGGCTGAGCAGCCAGGGCGTCGCGCTGATCGGCACCGATGATGAGGCTGGGGCTGAGCTGTATGCCACGGATCTGCGGGGCTCCCTGGGCCTGGTGATGGGGGCTGAGGGCAAGGGTTTGCGCCGGCTGACCCGGGAACGCTGCGATCAGCTGGTCAGTCTGCCCATGCGGGGCAGCGTGGAGAGCCTCAATGTCTCCGTGGCCACAGGCGTCTGCCTGTATGAGGCCCTGCGCCAGCGGGCCTAAGTGCTTGTTTCCTGACCCCGGCCTCGGGTAGGATTGCGGCCCCCGCAGCCGAGGGCTGACGGGCATTCTCCTTGCCACACCGCTATTCGGGTGGCTTTAACCCACGAGGAGCGACAATGCGTCACTACGAAATCGTGTTTCTGGTCCACCCTGACCAGAGTGAGCAGGTCCCGGCCATGATCGAGCGTTACACCGCTATGGTGACGCGCGATGGCGGCCATATGCACCGGCTCGAAGACTGGGGTCGCCGTCAGCTGGCCCACACTATCGCCAAGGTTCACAAAGCCCACTACGTGATGATGAACGTGGAGTGCGATAACCAGGCCATGGAAGAAATTCTGGGCGCCTTCCGCTTCAGCGATGCAGTACTTCGTCACTTGGTGGTGCGCCGCGATGAAGCGGTCACCGAAGCTTCCCCGCTGGCGAAAGCCGCCGAGGATGAGCCAAGCGAGCGTGAGGCACGGGCGGACCGCGAGTCTGAAGAGACCAGCGCGCCTGACGCTTCTGCCGAGGCAGAGCCCGCAGCCGAAGCCAGTGAGTCTGTTGCCGCCGAGGCAGCACCTGAAGCAGTTGAAGCAGACGAAGAGCCTGCTGCAGCGGCTGACGCTGGCGAACAAGACACTGAAAAGGCGGCCGGCTGAGCCCGTCGCGCTGACCCGAACAGGACACAACAATCATGAGCAGATATTTCAGACGCCGCAAATATTGCCGGTTTACCGCTGAAGGTATTAAGGAGATCGACTACAAAGATCTCGATACTTTGCGCAACTACATCACTGAGACCGGCAAGATTGTGCCGAGCCGCATCACGGGCACCAAGTCGCAATATCAGCGGCAATTGGCAACAGCCGTGAAGCGGGCCCGATATCTTGCGCTGCTGCCTTACACCGACAAGCACTGAGCCCGCGTCTGACGCCCTCGGCCTCTTGGCCGGTGCGTCGCGATGAGCCGTTTCGGGGCCTGGCTGGCAGAACGTCGCATGGCGCGCATAGCGCTGATTGCCGCGTTTTTTCCCCTGGGAATCCTGGGCTTGCTGAGCACGGCGGGAGTCAGCCTGACGGCGATCCTGAAAGGCTGGCGCGAAGCGACGACTGACAGTCTGCTGGCCGGCGGCGTCCTGCTGGTGCTTACCGTGCTGACTCAGGGGCAGTGGCAGGCATTACTGGTCAGCGCCGGTTTGATCTGGCCCCTTGCCATTGCGCTGGGTGCGCTGACGGGTCGATTCGGGACGCTGATTTTGCCCGTGCAGGCCCTGGTCGTCGTCGCGGTGGCGGGGGTCGCGCTGTTCAGTGTGATGGCCAGCGACCCGGCGACTTATTGGCTGCAGACCCTTGAGGTGATGGCCACTGAAATGGCGGCCATGGGCGTCCAGTTTAGCGACCCGACGGCCCTGGCTGCGTTGGCCCCGCTGATGACGGGCATTGTTGCGGCCAGTGCCTTCACGAGCTTTGCGGCTGCACTGATACTCGGCAGCTGGTGGGCCGCAGGCGCGGGTGGGCCTGAATTTGGCGCGATGTTCCGGGCGCTGCAGCTTGGCAACATTGTGGGCCTGTTGGCCGGACTGGCCGGCTTATTGGCGGCGTTTTTGCCCGGGGCTCTGGGCAGTAATTTGCTGCTGGTCTTTGGTATGGGCTTTGCCCTGCAGGGACTGGCTGTTGTGCACTGGCAGGCGCACCAGCGGGCATGGCCCGGGTACGCCTTGCTGCTGGTCTACGGGCCGTTGCTGATGGGGGCGGTTATTGCCTCGGCCGGCTTACTGGCGCTGGCCACTCTGGGCTTTGTAGACAACTGGTATAGCCTGCGCCGGACTGGTGCGGATGTGATTAAATAGCGGGCCGGCTCGCCGCCGGTGGAGAAAGAACAAATGGACGTAATTCTGCTGGAAAAAGTTGAGAACCTGGGGAACATCGGTGACCGCGTGAAAGTGCGGTCCGGCTATGGCCGCAACTTCCTGTTGCCCAAAGGTAAAGCGACGCTGGCCACGGCTGACAATATTGCCGTCTTTGAAGCCCGTCGCGCTGAGCTGGAAGCCAAACAAGCGGAAGAGCTGGCCGTTGCCCAGGCCCGCGTTGCCCAGCTGCAGGCGCTAACCGTGACCATCGAGACGCGCGCCGGTACCGAGGGCAAATTATTCGGTTCCCTGGGCACGATCGACATTGCCGAGGCCTGCACGAAGGCGGGTGTTGAAGTTCAGCGCAGTGAAGTGCGCTTGCCCGATGGCCCGATTCGCCTGCTGGGTGAACACGAGGTTGAATTGCAGCTGCAGACAGGCGTCACCACCACCATCAAGGTGACCGTGGTTGGCGAAGATGGCGAAACCTGGGTGCCGCCCGCCGAGACTGACGATGCCGGCGATGCCGCCGACGCCGAGGTCACGGAAGTCGATCCCTCGGAGCAGTAAGCGACAATGGCCAGTGCGGTGCCGGAAGACTTTCTGAGCGACACAGAGCGTCTTAATGTGCCGCCCAGTTCCGTGCAGGCCGAGCAGGCTTTGCTCGGTGGCCTCATGCTCGATAATTCCTCCTGGGACCGGGTGGCTGACCGGGTTGTCGAAGAGGATTTTTATCGGCGCGATCATCGCCTGATTTTTGCCTCCATCCGCGAACTCGCGCAGCGCAGCGAGCCCTGCGATGCCGTGACCATTTCTGAATTCCTGGAGAGCCGCAACGAATTGCCGGATGTCGGCGGTCTGGCTTACCTGGGCAGCCTGGTGGCCGACACACCCAGTGCTGCCAATGTGGTCGATTACGCGAGCATCATTCGAGAGCGGGCCCTGTTACGCGATCTCATCAAGACCGGCAATGAGATTGCTGCCAGCGCATATCACACGGAAGGTCGGCCCATCAATGAACTGGTGGATGATGCCGAACGCCAGGTCTTCGAGATTGCCGAACGGGGCAAGCGGCGGGGCTCGGGCTTCGTGCGACTCAGTGATGTTCTTAATGAAACCGTTGATCGGCTGGATGAGTTGCATCAGGCCGGCGGCGCCATCACCGGCCTGTCCACCGGCTTCAATAAGTTCGACGACTACACGGCTGGCTTGCAGCCGGGCGATTTAATTATCGTGGCCGGCCGACCTTCAATGGGCAAGACAACCCTGGCCATGAATCTGGCTGAAAACGTGGCAATGGGGCTGAACAAGCCAACAGCCATTTTCAGCATGGAGATGTCCACGGATCAGCTGGCGTTCCGGTTGATCTCTTCCCTGGGCCGAGTCGATCAGTCGCATCTGCGCACGGGCCGCTTTGGTGATGACGACTGGAAACGCATCAATGGCGCAATTCAGCAGATGTCTCAGGCACCGATTTTCATTGATGACGCCGGTGCCCTGACGCCGACAGAGGTACGGGCCCGCGCGCGCCGACTGCAGCGGGAGCACGGCCTGAGCCTGATTGTTGTTGATTATCTTCAGCTGATGACAGTGGGCGGCAGCAGCGAGAATCGGGCGACGGAGATATCGACCATATCGCGTTCCCTTAAGGCCCTGGCCAAGGAACTGCGCGTACCGATCATCGCGCTGTCGCAGCTCAATCGCAGCGTTGAACAGCGCACCGATAAAAAACCGGTCATGTCAGACCTGCGTGAGTCCGGCGCCATCGAGCAGGATGCCGATCTGATCGTGTTTATCTATCGCGAAGAGGTCTACGACAAGAACACACCGCGGGCAGGGGTGGCCGACATTACTATCGCCAAGCAGCGGAACGGGCCCACCGGCGAGTTTGCCCTGACCTTTCTGGGCAAGTACACGCGCTTTGAGAATTTCGCGCCGGAGAACAGCGCGTTCTGAGTCAGCGCGGGCAAACGTCAGTCGGCGAAAAATCCCATTTTGATACCGATGATTTCGACTACGTCGTTATCACCCAGTTCTTTTGCCTGTGCACCCAGTGGGTCACCATTGAGTTTGGCCGGTTCTCTGCCTTCCGCATTTTCCACCTGGACCACGTGGTAACCGTCTGAGCGGCGAGTGATCGCCACCACCTGCACGCCGGGTCGACCCAGGGTCGTGACTGCTTTATTCAGCGAGACCTCTCGACCGGCGAAGGATCCGTTCAGCACCTGCACCTTGGCCACGGGTGGCGGTTTGGAACCGGCCGCCGTGTCGATGAAATCCTGCTTGGCGGCGGCGCCGTTACTCCCGGCTGCAGCAATCTTGTCGGCATTGACCTTCGACATGTCCGCATTATCGATCACCATCGTGCGGGCGAATTCATCATCCTGTTCGTCATCGACACCGTCGCTGTCAACAAAGCGCAGCTGATGTTTGCCAACGGTGATCAGGTCGCCATGTTGCAGAGCATGCTTCTTGATCAGCTTGCCGTTGACGTAGGTCCCGTTGGTGCTGTTGAGATCTTCCAGAAAGGAATCATTCAGGATGTTGATGATCAGCGAGTGATGGCCGCTCACCGTCGGGTTGTCGATACGGACATCATTGTCAGCCAGTCGGCCGATGGTGTACCGCTCTTTGCTCATGTTGTATTCGGCAAGTTGTCCGCCGTCGACACTGAGAATTAGTCTAGCCATGGGTCAAAGTCACTATTTGAAAAGTCTGGCCAGACGGGCAAACAGGCCCGTCTTGGCGGGAAAGGGTTTCAGCACATTCAGCAGGATAATCGAGATATTGTCCTTGCCGCCGTTGTCGTTGCTCAGTTGAATCAGTTGCTTAGCTGCGGTTTCAAGATTAGCACCAAAAGTGCTTATGGTTAAGTGGATATCTTCGTCTTCGACCATGTCGCACAGGCCATCTGAGCACAGAAGGTAGACGTCATCGGGCTCAGCGTCGATTTCATTGATTTCTACGTCCACCCCCGGTTCCACGCCCAGGGCCCGGGTGACGTAGTTCCGGTTGGTGGAGCGGGCGGCCTCCTCGGGGGTATAAAAGCCCCGGTCCACCAATTCCTGCAGCAGGGAATGGTCCAGGGTGACTTGCTCGAAGCTGCCTGCCCGGAGGCGATAGAGGCGGGAATCGCCCACATGAGCGATGCTGATCCGATTATCGAAAGCCAGGCAGGCGACGATGGTGGTGCCCATGCCCTCACACTGGGGCTGGCTCTTGGCTGTCTGGTGGATGATCTTGTTCGCCCGGGCAATCGCATCCCGCAGGACGATACTTTGGCGCATCAGGCCCGTTTTGGATTCCGCCACTTCCCGGTCTTCCCGCGCGCAGGCTTCGCTGGCCAGTTCAAGGACGGTTTTCACCGCGATGCCGCTGGCAACCTCACCCGCGTTATAGCCGCCCATGCCATCGGCCAGCACCAGTAAACCGGCGTCCAGATTGGCACCGATCGCATCTTCATTGTGCTCGCGGACTTTGCCGACATCCGTCATCTGGACACAGGCAAACTTATCTTTCAGGTTCATGGAGGCGATGGGTCTTAGAGATTACTTGCTGAAATTACTACAACAGTCCCGCAAGGCCAACGCCATGGCTCGACCGTTGGGAAAACGATCTGCCGGGTCCTTGGCCAGGGCGCGGTCGAATACCTCATCCAGGCCGGGCGGAATATCATCCCGAATGGTGGACAGGGTGGGGTGCCGGTCATTGACGATTTTGTCCATCAGTTTAGGGATCGAGTCAGCCCGGAAGGGTGGCCCGCCTGTCAGCAGGTGGTAGAGGGTGATGCCCAGAGAATACAGGTCGGACTGGCCCGAGACGGGGCTACCGGCGAGCTGCTCCGGGGGCATGTAGGAGGGCGTGCCCAGGATAATGCCGGTCTTGGTGCGGCTGGTGTCGGTGAGCCGGGCAATGCCAAAGTCCGTGAGTTTCAGATCATCGGAATTGGCGCTGTACATGATGTTGGCGGGCTTGATGTCCCGGTGCACCACGTTCTGGCTGTGCGCGTAGTGCAAGGCTTCCGCTGCCCGGGCGCCCAGCTCCAGGACCCACTCGGGCGGCAGCAAATTGCCCTGGGTGGCGTAGGCGGCCAGCGACTGGCCCTCGAAGTACTCCATGGCCAGATACGCGACGTCGCCGTCCTCATCCACATCGTAAATCGAGATGATATTGGGGTGATTGAGTCGGCCGGCTGACTCCGCTTCTCGCATGAACTGGGCTTTGGCGTTGTTCAGATCTTCGTCGCTGAATTCCTCGGCCAGTGCGATGGTCTTGATTGCGACTTTGCGGTTGATCTTGGGATCCCGTCCCAGGTAAACGGTAGCCATCGCGCCGCGACCGAGCACTTTGTCCACTTCGTAGCGGCCCAGCCGCTGTATCCCGTCTTCACTAGCTTCGCGGGCGACCCGTTTGATTCGGGGCGCCGCAACCGGCTTGCCTTTGCTCTCTTCGGCTTCGCGCTCACGCCTGGCAGCGCCTGAGAGTTTCTTAAGTTTGTCAGTGACCCCCCGATAGCTGGGATCAACAGAGGCCAGGTAGCGCAGGACGCGCTCAGCCTTGGCGTATTCGCGTCGGCGGCCATGTTTCACGGCAATCTTGTAGAGCTTTTCTTTGGTGTCGTCGTTCGGCGGCTGCTGGCGCAAAACCGAGAAGGCCAGATCCAGTTCATCGCCCATCCCTATTCCCGCGCCGGCCGGCTGCGGTGTTGCCGTGGGGAGTGGTTGAGCCTGGCGCAGATGGCGCAGTCCGACGATGGTCATGATGCCCAATGCAGAGAACACCGTGGCCAGTCCCAGGCGAGCCCAGACGCCGTGAGCCAGCAACAGATAAGCCTCGGTTGTCAGCAGAATCGCGCCGATAAACACCGCGGCGAGGGCCGCGGCATTCAGGCTCATGCCGGGGGCCAGGACCGCGAACAGGGCGGCCAGTCCAACCAGCAGCAGCAGTTCTGACCAGGCCAGCCAGTCCGGCCGAAGCAGGTAATCATTCTGGAGCAGGTTAGACAGGCTGGTGGCGGTCAGCAGGATACCCGGCAAGGCAGGCTCAAGGGGGGTGGGATAGGCCGCGTCCGTGTCCAGCGGGCCCAGCAGGGCGATACGGCCACGCGCCAGGGCCGGATCAAAATTCTTGGCCAGTATTTGCTCGACGGAGACTTGGGCGAAATTCGTGCCCTGGGCTTGTTGCTCGTAGTAGCGCAGCAAAATGGAGTAGGCAGGGCCTGTTTTCACCGGACGCTCATTCACGTGAAGCTGTCCGTCTGGCCCAACCAGCGGCGGACTGTCGCCCTGGGCGGTGGCCAGGCTGGCCAGGGCCAGGGTCGGCGTCACCCGTTTAGCCGAATGCACCACCAGCGTTGTTTCGCGGACCGTGCCATCGGGGTCTGGCCGGAAACCGGCATAGCCGGCACCGGCCGCCTGTTCGCAAATGACCGGCGGCAGAGCGACCAGTTCACGGGCGGGCAGGATGCCCGTCAGGCTGTTGTCATCAGCCAGCGTCGCCGCCAGCCTGGGGCAGGGGTCCAGACCGGCAGGTTCCCGGGGGTTGGCCGGGGTCATCGGCACCACGGCACGCCCACTGGCAGCCAGCGCAGCCTGAATGGCGCTGCGGACCGCATACTGTGCTTTAAAGCCGTCCAGCTGAGAGGACAGGGCATCCACATTGCTGCCGCCCTCACGGGCCTGTTGCTCCAGCTGCAGCAAGGCCGTGAGCTGCTGCATATTGGGCAGGGCCGCGTTGGCGGGCGGGGCCTGGCTTGGCACAATGACTTGGGCGCCAGCGGCCTCAAGGCTTTTGATAACCGCTGGCAGGCGGGCATCGTTCCAGAGAGTGTCCTGGCCCGGGCCGGTATCAACAATCAGTATCCGGTCACTGGGTACGGCTGAGGATTGCTGCTGGAAAAAATCGTAGAGGGCAAATTCCAGCCGCAACATCCGGTCCCCGGCGGCCCAGACAAGTGCCACCATAAGCAGCAGCAGTACCAGAGGTCCGGCCAGGCCAATTTTGGCGGGTGGGAGAGTGTTGCGAGTGGTCATAACGGCATAGTAAAGGTCGGTCGTGCCAGAGGTTGAGAACTGGTTGTTGTTTTAAGCTGGCTACCGGGCCGTGAGCGCCTGCTGGGCTGTCGCATGAGATAAGGGTCACATTTTTGCAATGAGTAAAACGAAAATCAGCTATCGCTGCAGCGAATGCGGGGCTTCCAGTCCCAAGTGGCAGGGCCAGTGCCCCGGCTGCGAGTCCTGGAATACGCTCCAGCGGTCGACGAACCCGACGGGTGGCTATTCGGGCGAGGTCCAGGGTCGCCAGCTGGCAGACGTGGGGGATCAGGCGATGGTGCGCGGATCCACCGGCCTGGCCGAACTGGATCGGGTGCTGGGGGGTGGTCTGGTACCCGGCGCCGTGGTGCTGATCGGCGGCGACCCGGGAATCGGCAAGTCGACCCTGCTGCTGCAGGCTTCGGTGGAGTCTGCGGGACGCCGGACTTTGTACGTGAGCGGCGAAGAGTCTCTTGAGCAAATAGCATTAAGGGCCAATAGGTTAGGAATTAATCCTCAGGGAATTTCTGTGCTCTCTGAAACGCGGGTCGAAGATATCGTCGGCTTGGCTGAAGAGCAGAGCCCGGCCTGCCTGGTGGTGGATTCGGTGCAGACGGTCTACACCGAGTCGCTGCCATCGGCCCCCGGTTCGGTGAATCAGCTGCGCGAGTGCACCGCTCAGCTGGTGCGTATGGCCAAGCGCAGCGGCATCGCGGTGCTGCTCATCGGCCATGTGACTAAGACCGGCAGTATCGCCGGTCCGCGGGTGCTGGAGCATATGGTGGACGCGGTGCTGTACTTCGAAAGTGAAGCAGGCAGTCGCTACCGGATTTTACGCGCGGTGAAAAACCGCTTCGGGGCCGCCAATGAGCTGGGCGTTTTCGTGATGACAGAGGCCGGTATGCGCGAAGTGCGCAATCCGTCGGCGATATTCCTGTCCCAGTACCCGCAGCCCGTTGCCGGCAGTGTGATCACGGCTGTCCATCAGGGCAGTCGGCCCTTATTGGTCGAGATTCAGGCGCTGACGGATCGCTCGGGGGGCTCCGGCTCAGTCCGCAGACTGGCGGTTGGGCTGGACCAGAATCGTCTGGCCTTGCTGCTGGCCGCTTTGCATCGCCACGGTGGCGTGGCGACCTATGACGAGGATGTGTTTCTGAACGTGGTCGGCGGCGTGAAAATTACCGAGACCGCGGCCGATCTGGCCGCGTTACTGGCCACCGTCTCCAGTCTGCTGGTCGAACCGGTGCCTGCGACCACGCTGGTTTTCGGTGAGGTGGGGCTGGCGGGTGAGATTCGGCCGGTGGCCTGGGGTGAGGAGCGGATTCGCGAAGCCGCCAAGCTGGGTTTTCGGGACGCCATTGCGCCGCGCGCCAATGTGCCCCGGCAGCCCATCGACGGCTTCCAGTGCCACGGTGTTGATACCCTGGCTGAAGCCCTGGCCATGGCGCGCCGGTTGTCCAGCCGGCCTGCCGTCGCCTGAGGGGCTTAGCCGGCTGCGATGTTGGCCGGCGGCGCTGACGGCGTCGGCGGCCGGATGCGGACGGTCTTCACGACGTTGTCGCCCGTTTGCAGGATCTCTATGGGGTAATCGTCCAGCATCAGTCCGATGCCGTTCTCCGGAATAGCTTCCAGCTGCTCCAGGATCAGGCCATTGAGAGTCTTGGGGCCGTCGGTGGGCAGGTGCCAGTTCATGGTTCGGTTCAGGGAGCGGACGTTGGCACTGGCGTTGACCACGAAGCCGTCGGCTTCCTCGCGGAGAATGGCCTGGGTATCCGGCTCCTCTGCCTCGGTGAACTCGCCCACGATTTCCTCAAGAATGTCTTCCAGGGTCACGATGCCCTGGATGTCACCGTACTCGTCAACGACAAAGGCAATGCGCCGCCGGTTGCGCTGGAACTGCATCAGCTGACGATTGAGTGAGGTTGATTCCGGCACAAAATAGGGTTCCTCCAGCAGGGACAGCAGCTTGCCGGGGGACAGTTCCTCCAGTGAGGTGGTCTGTATCAGACGACGCAAGTGCAGGACACCGCTCACGTTATCAATGCTGTCGCGATAAACGGGGAGGCGGGTATAGCGGCTGTCGCGAATCAGTGCCAGGGCTGACTCGTGGCCGTCATCCAGATCGATGCCCAGGATTTCATTGTGGGGAACCATGACGTCGTCCACGGTCACATCCTGCAATTCAAGAATCCGCAGCAGCATCTGGTGTCGACGGCGTGGCAGCAAGGCGCCGGCTTCTGTTACCAGGGTGCGTAATTCTTCGATGGTCAGATGATCATCGCTCGCGTCCTCGGGTCTCACGCCGCCCAGCCGCAGCAGGGCATTGGCAATGAGGTTGATAAACCAGACAAACGGCCAGGCGATTTTCTGCAGCGGGTAATAAATGTAGGCCGCCGGCAGGGCCACGCGTTCGGGGTGCAGGGCGGCCAGCGTCTTGGGCGTGACCTCGGCGAAAATCAGCACCACCAGGGTGAACAGCACGCCGCTGGCGGCCAGCCACCAGGCGCCACCCAGGCGCAGCGCCATGAAGCCCACCAATTGGGCGGCGAAAATATTAACCAGGTTGTTGCCAATGAGAATCAGGCCGATCAGGCGGTCCGGGCGCTGCAGGAGTTTGTCTGCCAATTGCGCCCCGCGGTGCCCATTGCGGGCCCGATGGCGGAGACGGTACCGATTGACGCTCATAAGCGCGGTCTCTGTACCGGAGAAAAAAGCTGATAAAAACAATAGGATGGCAAGGATTATTAATAATAATCCTAGGTGTATGTCGTCATCCAACGCGGGATGTCTCCTTTGCTGCCATCTTGTTCCCATCGTCGCGAACCCACGGCAGCCGTGTCAAGGAAGAAAGACCGTGTTCTGGCCTCGCAAGCCGGGGTTCCAGACACGTAGAATCGGGCGCCGTCTGCTCCTTCCGGGCGGGATATTTGAGGCAGCTTGCATGTTCGACAATCTGAGTGACCG
>JBPCXH010000180.1:0-3050 GCA_051008735.1 Gammaproteobacteria bacterium
AACGCCATGGACAGTGATCTGCTGGCGGGGCTGGTCGACGCCTTTCCTGCTGAACCGGGGGAGGAAGAACGGGTCGCGGTGCTGCGGGCCAATGGGCCGTCATTTTGTTCCGGCTTGGATCTGAACCAGCGAAAAGAAACCCTGGGTAAGCCGACCCCCATCGAAACCTCGCTGCGGGCGGTGGAAAATTTCCCCCTGCCGGTGGTTGCCGTGGTGCACGGGCACGCGATCGCGGGCGGTAATGAACTGGCGCTGCACTGTGATTTCGTGGTTGCCAGCCGGGCGGCCAATTTTGGCATGTCGCTGGCTCAGATCGGTATGGCGCCGACCTGGTTCCTGATGAAGAAGCTGGTCGAAGTCGCCGGCCCCGTCGCCACGCGGGAAATCATTCTGCTGGGTGATCCGCTACCGGCCCAACGCATGTTCGACTATGGCATCATTTCCCGTGTTGCTGATCCCGACGACCTGGATGACACGGCGCAAAAGATCATTGACCGGCTGGCGCAGAACGCACCATTGTCCCTGAAGATCATGAAGCGCACCATCGTTCGCCAAATGGCGTTCTGGCACGACCTGGAAAAGGACGACATCAACGCCGAAGTCCTCGACGTCGGCGCCAGCCAGGATGCCAAGGAAGGGATAACGGCGCGGCTTGAAAAGCGTAGCCCCCAGTTCAGGGGTGAATGATGGCAGTCCGCATGAGCAAACCCTGGCATACCCTGAGCCAGGAAGCGGCCGCAGCATTGCCCGCACAACTTGGCGTTTATGAAATCGCCGATGCGGACGGCCAGACCGTTGCAATCCGCTACGCTGGGGGGCTGACGCTGTTCGGCCTCCGTCAAAGGATTGCCGAAGAGGCCCAGGCCCGGGGGCCGGGGTTCCAGTTCCGGGTGGAAGTCAATCAGCAGTATCAAAGCCGCTGGCGCGAACTGCTGATGGCCTATCAGGCCGATCACAACGGCCTGCCAGCCGAAAATATGCAAGATAATATGCCGTTGGGCGTTATAAGCCCGGCGTGACCGGCAAGGGAGAGGGAACGGAAAGTGGATTTACAACTGACCGAGGAACAGAAACTGCTGGTCGAACAGGTGCGCCGCTTCGTGGCGGAGGAAATTGTCCCCCTGGAGGCGGATCTTGATCCCGATGCCAGCGAGCTTGAGCCCGGTGACCGCGAACGCCTGGTAGAGAAAGTCCGTGGCATGGGGTTGTTTGGCCTCGATATTCCCGAAGAATACGGTGGCCCGGGGATCGATTTGGTCACCCGGACGTTGCTTGCCATCGAAATGGGCCAACACCGCGCCGGCCTTTATGCGCCCTGCTATGGTGTGTTCGGGCAGATGGGGTTGGCGCAGCTTTACGAGGCGGATGAAGAACAGAAGGAACGCTATTTGTATCCAGTATTGCGGGGGGAAAAGCGCGGCTGTTTCGCGTTGACGGAACCCTCAGGCGGGAGTGATCCGGCCCGCGCCATTCAGACCCGCGCGATCCAGGACGGCAATCATTGGGTCATAAACGGCGCAAAAATCTTCATCTCCGGCGCCGACAATGCCGATTTCGCCCTGGTGTTTGCCCGCACCGACCCCGGCAAGGGACGCAACGGCGTGACCTGTTTCCTGGTCGATACCGATACGCCCGGTTTCCATGTCCGGCGGGTGGTGCATACGCTGCGTTCAGCCCATTATGCGACCGAATTACAGTTCGAAGACATGCGGGTGCCGGCCACGGCTATTCTCGGCACGGTAAACGGAGGTTTTGCCATTGCCAACGAACGGCTGACCCAGCAACGGGTGCCCTATGCGGCCGGGTGTCTGTCGGTGGCCGTCAAGGCCCAGGCGATGGCGGTCGATTATGTACAGATCCGTGAGACCTTTGGCGACAAACTGGCGACCCGTCAGACCATCCAGAACATGATCGTCGACAATGAAATCGATTTGCGGACGGCGCGCTGGATCACCTTGGAGGCGGCGGCGAAGGCAGACCGGAATGAATCCTTTCGGACCGAAGCCGCAATGGCCAAGCTGTTGGCCAGCGAAGCGGCAGGGCGGGTCGTCGACCGGGTCATGCAGATTCATGGTGGCTACGGCGTGACCAAGGATCTGCCGCTGGAACGCTGGTACCGCGAGTTGCGCATCCGGCGTATCGGCGAAGGACCCAATGAGGTCCAGCGCCTGATCATGGCCCGGGATCTGATTGGCGGCAGCTTCCACTAACCGCTTGGGACCGAAACGGGGTTACTTCCAACAGGGCAGATCCCATATCTCCAAGAAGAGGTCTATGGTCGAGAGGGAATATCTATGACTTGTATTTCAATTCTCATGTGCGCCAGTAATACCCTGGGAAGAGGGTTATGCGCCGCCATCTCTATAATCGCTCTTGCGTCCAATGTTTCTGCTGAGACCGCAGCAAATTTTCACCACGTACATCTCAATGTGGTGAATCCTGAGTCGACTATTGCGTACTACAAGAAGTTTTTCAGCGGCGTGCCAGTGAAGTTCAGAGGTGTTTCTGACGCTGTTTTCGTGGATCGTTCATTTATCCTCCTGAATAAAGTTGAAACCCCCGCCTCTTCTGCGCAGCAAACCGGGATTGCCCACATTGGTTGGTTCGGCGTTGACGGGCCAGGCGAATTTGAATGGCGCGACGAAGAGGGTATTGAGTGGCAAAGAGAATTGAGCCCTCTTGGGGATGAATACTTCATGTATGCGTATGGTCCGGATAAGGAGATTGTTGAGGTTTATACCGGCCCCAGGCACAACCGCTTTGGGCATGTACACCTGGTCAGTGACGATGTCGCGGTAACCACAAAGTGGTTTATGGGGAATCTTGGCTTGGACGGCCCGGGAAAGCTCCCACCTCGTCCAGCGCTGTTCGATCAGGGTCCTGGACTCACGGACTATGCGAAGATACTACTGTGGGACAGAGAGCACCTGCTTAACTTTCTTTGGCAGTCCGAAGTGAAGACGACCAATGACGTGATATTCAATATCTTCCATACACCCGTTCCGGGAACCTTCAATTGGGCCGGGGGAGAGCCGATGCGGGAGTTAAAG
>JBPCXH010000181.1:0-2537 GCA_051008735.1 Gammaproteobacteria bacterium
GTGATGCCGCCACGCCGGCCAAGATCATGGCCACGGCTGCCGTACTGAACATTATTCTCGACCCGATTCTGATCTTCGGCTGGGGACCGGTACCGGCCCTGGGCGTAGAAGGCGCGGCCATCGCCACTGTGACGGCTAATATCATCACCATGGTGGCATCCATCAGCGTGGTTTATTTCCGCGACAAGCTGATTCGTTTCGCGGCCCTGAACCTCGCCCTGATGACAGACTCATGGAAACGCATTCTTCATGTGGGTATTCCGTCCATGACCAGCAGCCTGGTGGCCCCCATGACCTCGGCCTTCATCACCTACCAGATCGCCCAGTTTGGCCAGGAAGCTGTGGCCGGCTTTGGCATTGCCGCACGCTTTGAGGGGCTGTCCCTGCTCGCACTGATGGCATTGAGCGCCGCCGTTACGCCTTTTGTGGGACAGAACTTCGGCCGCAAGAACTTCGACCGCGTCGAGCAGGGCGTGAAATGGTGCTATCGCTTTACTCTTGTATATGGCCTGAGTATTGCTGCCATCCTGGCGCTGGTGGGCCCGATGATAGCCGGCCTGTTCACCGACGATCCCAAAGCCCTGGAAACCGCCAGCCTGCACATGCGCATCGTGCCCATCAGCTATGCCACCTTAGGCATAGCCATGGTGATTAACGGCGCCTTTAACGCCATTGGCAAACCTCTGCAGGCCATGATTACGTCTTTGTGCCGGACCATCCTGGTCTACGCGCCCCTGGCGTTTATCCTCGCCCAGTTCTTCGGCATCGTCGGCATCTTCGCGGCGGCGTGCGCGGCCAACTTTGTGTCCGGCACCATCGGCGCGGTCTGGTGGCGGATTATCTATATGAAGCAACGGGCTACCGAGAATCCGGCGACGGCCATCTGAAGGCCGTATTACTACTGACTTCGGCAGAACACCCGGGAGAGTTAAACTAAGGACTTTTAGACAGTGGGTTTAGAATGATCCGTCGTTTCCGCCGCACCTCCTGTCGCCCGATGGGCAAAGCCTTCTGGGGCCTACTGGCCAGCCTGCTGTTTTTTGGAGATGTATCAGCCAAAGACTGGTACCCGGTCGAGGTCGATGTCTGGGAGCCCCCCTTCAACGCCCAACGTCTGCGCCGCAAGGCAACCTATATACCGTTGAATCAGGCCAGCCAACGCTGGAATATCTGTGTTTCGATTCCTCATTTGAAAGATTCTTACTGGCTGGCTGTGAATTTTGGCCTGGTGGATGAAGCCAAACGGCTGGGCATCAATCTGGCGATTTATCAGGCTGGCGGTTACGAGAGGCTCGACGCCCAACGCATTCAGATTGAAGAGTGCCTGGCAGAGGGCTTCGGGGGTGAAATGGTTGACGGGCTGATTCTCAGCGCTATTGATGCCAATGGCCTCAACGACATGGTTGCCGATATC
This sequence comes from Gammaproteobacteria bacterium, assembly GCA_051008735.1. Taxonomy (GTDB): domain Bacteria; phylum Pseudomonadota; class Gammaproteobacteria; order Steroidobacterales; genus J054. The sequence continues at coordinate 1,415 of JBPCXH010000181.1, forward strand.
ACGGCGCGAGGCATTCCGGTTCTGGATCTCATTAATGGCATCAATTCACCCGATATTGCTGCCCGCGCAGCCGTGACCTACTACGATCCGGCCTATAAGACCGGCGAGTACCTTAAGCGACTGGAATCTGAAACAACGCGTGATGTAAAGGTTGCGTGGTTCCCCGGCCCGGAAGGGGCCGCCTGGTCTGCAGAGGGTGACGCAGGGTTCAAGGCTGCCCTTGCTGACAGCAACATCAGAATCATTGCGACACGAATGGGGGACACCGGCGTGGCCACGCAAAAAGCCTTGCTGGAGGATCTTCTTGAGGGAATGGGTGATGATGTTGCTGCTCAGCTCGACTACGTTGTGGGCACCACGGTCAGCGCCGAAGCAGCTGTCGCCGTATTAAGGCGACGCGGTTTGGACAGTGACATCAAAGTGCTTGCCTACTATTACGGTTCAGGCGTCAATCGAGGCATCAGGCGCGGAAGCATTATCGCCGCTCCAACAGATGCGACAGTTGTGCAGGCACGGATGGCTGTGGACATGATGGTGAGAATCCTTGAGCGACAGCCTTATTTCAGGCATGCGGCGCCGCAGATCAAAGTCATCAATCAGCAAAGCGTCAATCGCTGGGATTCCTCAACCACGCTTGCCCCCCAGGGTTTCCGGGCCATGTTTGAGGTCGGTGAAAATTAATGCATCTTGGCCCCCTCATTCGCGGCACACTGCTCCTGATACTGACATTCGCTGGCATTTATGGCTCATGGGCGCTCAGTGAAAGCTACCGCGAGAGTTCATTCAGCGCCTGGACCCGGCAAGCCGACAATACCGGCCAATGGCTGTCCGGCACGCTGCTTCACTGGCTGGACGAAAGTTACTCACCCTTGGCGGCGCTTGCCGCTCTGGCAGAAAACTCAAGCGACCTGACAGAAGCAGAATTCCTGGGGGCCTTTGAGAGCGTTGAGGCGCGTGCATCCACCTTCTTTATTGAAGGAGTCGTATTTCTGAAGCCCAACGCTGAAGGCGACTTGATAGTGACTTACACCACCAGCCCTTATGCCAGACGCACCATAGGCTCAGTCATGGCTGATGAGCCCTGGATGCAGGATACGGTGGCCGAATCGCTGGCACGCTTTGG
>JBPCXH010000182.1:0-13097 GCA_051008735.1 Gammaproteobacteria bacterium
CAGGGGATACTCCCTGAGGACCTTGCCGTGCTCATCAAGCATTTCCATGCTGTCACCGCGAGTAATAAGCAATCTGCCATCGGGCAGATACTTGACGGCAATAACCCAGATCCTGTCGAACACGTCATCGCCGGGGTAGGTCACCAGGTCAGGCATCTGTTTGTCATTCACCACGTCATAGCGCATCAGGCGCTTTCCAGTTTCCGTCGCGTAGGTGATGAACTTGCCGCTGGGGTGAAGACTAGAGTGGGTCACGCCCTTGAACTGGGTCATATCCGGCGCGCACTCCGTGTGAAAAATTTTGACCAGGTTCCAGTCTTTATCGTATTTGTACACATATCCGAGGCCCAGCACGCCTTCTCCCGGAATAACCGGAAACTTGGTGGTGGTGCGTTTTGCAATCTCATTATCCGGGCGTTTCTTTGCCTTCATGTGCTCACCCAGAAACACATTTCCGTCTTTGTCAAAACTCGCACTGCGGTAACAACGAGGCAGGAACTTGTCACTCAGCGGCAACTGTCGACCGGTTTTAGGATCGACATGCAGCACGATGAAATCATTGAAGGCCCACAGGACGCCATTCGGATCAACTTCAAGACCGCCGACAAAGTGCGCGCCGCCGTGCGTCCATAGCTCGCCCTTGAAATTCATATCCCTGTCGTATTGCCATATACGGCCCTCGCCCGCATGGTCATCATCGGGCACGTTCAACAGGGTGCAGCCAATAAAGATATCGCCCGGCGCAAAGGGCTGCATGGTCTGTTCGCGTTTATCAGCTCGCTGCGCTGTGGTCATGACACTCATCCCTGTTTTTCTTAGTTAACCAGAGCGACCTGCTCTTCGCTGATGGCGGCCTGTATTACCGACTCTATCCAGGCAATGTATTTGGGGCTTTCTGACATACCCTTGTCCGCGAATACGTAGTCCAGACCTTTCAGATCTGTCCGAATGTGGGTCTGAACACCGTGGCTGGCTGCCGCAATGGCCACAACAATCGGCTGTTGACCCTTGTCGTTAGCCTTTTTTACCCAAGCACGCAGCTTGCGCACGTTCGATTCACGCACCGGCGGAATGGCGTCGTCCTGCAGGTTGATAATCTTCACTGAAGCGAACTCATCCTTCGCCTTGATCCAGTCAACGTGAGCACTCAGGATCTCCAGATCGGGAAGATTGTCCTCCTTATCCTCCGGACCATGACCCACAATGATCACTACCTCGTTCGCGCTGTCGCGGCTGACCTCTTTTACATTGTCATAAAGAATCTCGCTGATCAGTTCGTGATCGGCAAAGTGGCTGGTCATGACAAATTTCGCATCGGACTGAATTTTGGGGACCTCGAGGTAAGTCGCCTCCTCACCATCAATATCAAAAACGTACTTCCATTGACGGGTCAGGGTGTTGTACGGCGTGGTTGTCCCATTGGGCACCAGCACGATGGTTTTGGCGCCGCGTGCCTGCAAATCATCCACCGCTGACTGCAAGTAGGCGGACTGCATCATCGCCATACCGAAACCGACAGCCGTCGGCCACTGCGAAGACACCGGGTCCAGGGCCTCCACCATCATACGGTCGCTGTTCTCGCCAACACCGTGCGAGAGGATCAGTACGCCGATTTCACCCTGCTGCGCCTGGTCACTGGCGTACCACTCGTAGTTCGGCCCCATGGTCGACATATTCAGATTGATTTCCATGTCGGTCATGCCGCGGTAAAGCGCAATCTTTTTGCGCAGCGCAGTCAGGGTCGGCTCGTCCATCTCGTGCTTTACCTGGTAACTGGCCAGTCGCTTGCCGTCTGCATCCATGTCCGGCACAGCGCTGTGGTGATGATGATGCTGATGACCATCCTGGGCAGGTGAAACCCCCGTGACCAGAAACACAACCGTAAAAAAGACAACAGCTTTCAAGCGCTCGTTTATAAACATATCTAAACCTCGTTCAGCCGCATCAGGCAGCTTCAGAAAAATCAATGCTGCAGCAGTCCGCCGACAGCCTTCTGCAACTCGCCACTGATGGCATCACGATTACCACCATCAATCATGGCAGCGGCCGCCGTGCGCAACAGACTGTTGATCAGGCTGCTAATCAAAGCCACATCACGGCCGCTGTCCTTCAGAACCTGGCTGACGGCACGCTGCAAAGTGACCGCACTGGGTTCGTGCAGACTCCGAATCTCGTCGACAAACTCAGGTGAATGAAATTGCAAACTCTCAAACATTTTCATCGCGCCTTCACAGGCAGTCGCTGCGATATCCAACTGCACGTCCAACCAGACGTTGATGCGCTCGCGAGCATCAGGCACCGACTCTTCCAGGCCTTTCACCCGCTCCAAAGCCGGCACCATTTCGCGCCGCAGACAGGCAAGCAGGATGTGGTCTTTACTCGGGTAGTAGCGATACAGGGAATTTCTGGCCAGGCCCACGGATTCAGCGATGTCACGCAATTCCGTGCCGGCATAACCACGCGCGGTGAAAAGCTCCATGGCCGAGTCAAGAATACGTTGCGTCTGGGACTCAACGTGAGCCTCGATGCTTTCTGCCTCAATGCGTGGCATCAGCCGCCCTCGCCAGGCTTGCGGCAGGTGACATTTCCGTCAGCCGACCATCGCAGATTTCCACCATCCGGTCCGCCACATCGAGTACACCGCGATCATGGGTCACCATCAGTGTCGCGACCTGGTGCTCGTGGCAGGCTTTCTGCAGCAGCTCCGCGATCTGACGGCCACGCTGGGAATCCAGCATGGAAGTAGGTTCATCCACGAGCAGCAACGCGGGCTGGGTCATGAACGCCCGGGCGATGCCGATACGCTGACGCTCTCCGCCGGATAGCTGATTACCCCGGCGATTTTTTTTGTCCGCCATGCCCACTTCCGCCAACAGGCCGAGGGCCTTTTGACGATCTGCGGCGCCCGGACGCCGGCCTTTCATATGAACCAGCAACAGCAACTGGTCCAGGGCTGACAAAGACGGCACAAGATTCGACTGCTGGAATACAAAGCCGATGTGGTCACGTCGCAGACGGGTCAGAGCGCTGGCAGACAGGCCGCTGATGTCACGTTCCGCAATCAGCACCTGGCCGCTGGTGGGCTTACGCAGGCCACCGCACACGGCCAGCAGGCTGGACTTACCGGCACCGCTCGGGCCAAGCACCACCATCAGTTCACCGGCTTTCACCTGCACGGACACGTCGTCCAGGGCTTTGATTCGCTGCTCACCATCGCCAAGTAGCAGCGAGACGTTTTTGGCTTGCAGGGTCATTGTTCCTGCCCCAGTGCGATGATGGGATCCACCGAGGTAATACGTCGTATAGACAGGGCGCCACCGATCAGCCCGGCGACGATCAGCATCACCACGCCAGTGGTCACCGTGTCCTGTTCAAACATGAAGGGAAAGGCTGTGCCCTTGATCAGAAATTCGCCGATAGCCACCGCGGTGCCGAGCCCGACGAGGGTGCCAATAATCATCAACACCAGGCTTTGCCCCAGTGCATCTTTCAACAGATACAGGTTGGAAGCGCCGAGTGCTTTGACAAGGCCTATTTCTTTGGTGCGTTGAATAGTCCAGATAGAAAAGAAGGCGCCGATCACCACAGCCGAAATAATGATCAAAAATGCCTGGATCATCTGAACGGACAGCACTTCTTCCGTGTATCCGGTAGAGGCGGCATAAAAGCTCTGGCGATCGAGGGTCGTGGTGCTGTATTCATCATCGGCCGTGACGATATCTGCACCGGATTCCAGCTGCAGGGCAATCACGCTGACGAAATCATAGAGCACGTCGGGCAACTTCTCACCGGGCGGCGCACCGCCCGGCGGACCGTAGGTCGCTTCCTGCCATATGGGCAAAGGCGCATAAACGATCGGCAGATGGCCGATGTTGCGTTCCTCGGCCACGCCTACCACAGTAAATTCGGTGAGTACGCGATCCAGAGTGATGGTGTCACCGATGGCGATACCATCGTTAATCACCATCATTTCCGAAATGATAACGCCGTTGTCCACCGTGCCCAGCTGGGAACCCTCGATAACCACGGGCTCGATAAAAGACCCGGGTCGCAAACCCCACAGCGCAATTTCCAGTGGCTCGTTGCGCTGAGTGCGTGCATTGAAAATCGTATGGCCCATCGGTTGGGCATCGACGACACCCGGCGCGCTCGACCAGCCCTCCCAGCTCTCGCGCTCGATCATGGTATTGCGATAGGTGGGGCTGTCGCTGTATTCGAAGGCAATATGCGTTGCCTCCAGTTCCATCAACCCGGAAATGTTGTTCTTGATCAGGCCGGCTGAGGTACCGCTAAGGAGGGTCACCAGGCAGGCCACCAGGGCGACGACCAGCCCCATCAAAAGAAACCGGCCCTTGGCGTAAGCCAGGTCACGAAGGGCAATAAACATAGGCGGGCCTTATATATCGACAGCGTGTCGCTATAATGCCGTTTTTGGCGACACGGCGTCAATATCCTTAGAAAACCTGGTCAGGACAAGGCTTTCAGCTCTTCAGGGCAATAATACCGGCGTGCTGATTGCCGTCCGGATCGCCGCCACGTCCGGTAAAGGCTGCCTCTTCCACCGTAAAACCCGCCGCCTCACACTCGCGCCGCAGCACATCCGGATCCAGAGGATTCAGGTAAGGCAACATGCCGTCGGGCACCTCCTCTTTGCTGAGCAGAGGCGCCACATTGTCGATAAAGCCCGGCCACTCTTCGCCGGCCGCCTTGCGCTGCTCATAGGCCTGCGCGGTGCTGAACCAGAAACCGGTGTACGGCGTATCGGCGACCAGAAACAAACGCCCGCCCGGTCGCAGCCAGCCGTGCATCTTGCTGATGGCCAGGCGCACTTCATCGCCGGTCAGAAAATGAACAACGCGTGAACACAGAATGGCGCCAAAACTCTCGGCAGGAAAATCCGCTTGCGGCAACTCACCCACTGCCGTGCGCAGGCGGTCCTGAAACTCGACAGGCATTTCACGTGCCAGGATTTCCACATGGCCGGCTTCCATGTCGCAAGCCATTACGGATCCACCGCGCTCAAGCACTTCGCGCGTGGCCACGCCGTAAGCGCAGCCCATGTCGAGGACTTCATGGCCGCAGACACTCGCGTAATCAATAAACGCCATGGAGAAACGCTCCATAGTTTCGGACATGAAACCCCGCTGATTCAGCGTCGGCACCATACCCTCCATCCAGGGCACAGGTTTTTGCAGGGAGTCTTCGCTCATAGCTGGCCCCTATTCAAGGGAACCAGCATAGCATCGGGCAGAACCCCGACTTTGATCAGAGGATCGGCGATGGTTCCTCGGGTTTCTCAGGCCGGATAAACAGACCGATCAGTCGATCCAGGCGACCGCGCTTGGATTCCAGACTGGCCAGAATGGCCGGCAGCAAAAACAGCACAATGAAAGTGCCAAACATCAGGCCGAAAGCCAGGGACACGACCAGTGGCCTCAGGAACTGGGCCTGCAAATCGGTTTCCAGCAGCACCGGCAGAACGCCGCACACCGTGGTCACGGAGGTCAATATGACGGCGCGACTGCGACGCACGGCCGCCTCGGCCGCCGCTTTCTGAACCGACAATCCCTGAGCTGTCAGCTCACGAAAAACACTCACCAGGATGATCGAATCATTAATAACAATACCGATCAGCCCGAACAGACCGAAGACAGACATCAGGGTGATATCGACATTCAGAATCCAGTGACCAAACAGGGCACCAACCAGTCCGAAAGGAATCACGGACAACACGGCCAGCGGCCAGAGGTAGGACTCAAAGACCCAGGCCAGAATGATGTAAATCAGTAACAGGGCCAGAGGCAGCGCGGTACCGACGTCACCCAGAGTTTCACCCTGGCTTTCTGCGTCGCCACCGAAACTGTAGGAACTGATGCCGGCACGACCATCGATTGCCGGAAAAACTTCCGCCGCGAGGATGGCTCGCACCGCATTGTTATTATTCAGATCTTCATCAACGTCGCCGGTAATTTGCACCGCCAGTTCACCGCCGCTGCGCTTCAGTGACTCAAAACCCCGCCGATAACTCAGTCTGGCCACGTCACTCAGGGGGACGGTGTCGCCATTAGCGAGAACCACAGGCAGGGTTTCCAGGGCACTGATTGCGTTTCGCTCCTGATCAGTCAGCAGGACACGCACTTCTATCTCTTCACCCTGGTCCTGAAAAATCTGCACCAGGTCGCCTTCAAAAGCCGCCCGCAACTGCTCCCCGAGGGCCTCACCCGTGAGCCCAATAGCCTGGCCATTAGCCGACAGCTCGAAGATGAGTTGCTCCTTACCCCAGGCCATGTCGTCACGCACACCGCTTACACCGGTAATTCCCCGCAACGCCTGAATAACGTCCCCGGCCGCCGCCTTAAGTGCTTCGGGATCTGTGCCGCTTATTTCCAGCTCAATATCATTCGCATGGGGTCCGCCGGACGTATTGAGAATGAAAAAGCTCTCCAGCCCACCCGGCGGGGGCACGGCCCGCTGCCAGCGTCTTACAATCTCCGCATTGCGCAGGCTGCGATTGTTATCCGGGGTCAGCTGCACAATCATGGTTGCCACGTTCGAGGCCCGGGTTCCTCGTGGATCAACCCCCAGCTTGGTGAGTTCCAGTTCAACAATTTTTTCACCCGACTCGGCTTCGATCTGCCGAAGGGCGGCCCGCGCATCATTGACGAAGGCTTCCACCCGGTCTGCCGGTGTCCCGGCAGTGAAGCGAACAATCGCCTGCACTTTGGTGTTGTCTGGCTGAGGAAACAGAGTGAAATCGATACGCCCGCCAATCAGCAAACCAAAGACCATGATCAATGAGCCAATGGCCAAGGCGATGGTGGTAGAGCGGGCCTCAACCGCCCGCGTCACGCCGCGACGGAAAATGCCACAACGAAAATTTTCATAGGCCGTATCAATCTTCAACCGCCAGCGCGTCGGCGCATGCCGGGAAGAACTCTCCAGGGAATGTCGCAGATGACCCGGCAGCACCAGAAAGCACTCCGCCAGGGAGGCTATGACCACGCAGATCATGATCAGCGGAATGGCGAACAAAATGGTGCCGCCGATGCCACCCAGGGTCATCAGGGGAACGAATGCCGCAACCGTTGTCAGAGACGCCGCCATCACCGGCCCAAACATCCGATAGGCCGCCTGTTCGGCCGCGTCGAGGGGCTTGGCACCTGCCTGATAACGCGTGACCGCTTCCTCACCGACCACAATGGCGTCATCGACGACGATACCCAGAGCCATGACCATGGCAAACAGGCTGATCATGTTGAGACTGCCACCAAAAAGGTACAGCGCCATGAGGCCGGCCATCACGGACACTGGAATTCCTATCGCTACCCAGAACGCTACCCGGCCATTAAGAAAGATGAACAGCGCAATAACCACGAGCACCAGGCCACCGACGGAGTTCTCTACCATCAGGTTGATACGATCCTGGACCAGTCGCCATTCCTCGTCATAGACCATCAATTCAACATTGGCGGGCAGACCCGGTCGCTTGCGGTCAATCCAGTCAGACAGAACACCGGCAACATCAATGGCGTCCTGGCTCTCGGCTCTTAGCACCGTAATTTCAACCGCCGGAGAACCATTAACCAGCAGGGTGGATTGGTCGACCCGGGAGCGCCTCTCGACCTCAGCGACATCCCTGAGTGCAAGCAGGCGTCCGTCCGCGTCCGCGGCGATGGGAAGATCTTCAAAGTCAGCCACACTGCGCGCCTGATCAAGGCTGCGCAGTTGTCGAGCGGATTCGGCACGGCCCACAGAACCGGCCGGTACATCACTACTGGTCTCGCGGACCCGCTGACCGATTTCTTTCAGAGACAAACGCAACTCATTGAGCCGTTCACCGGACAGCTTGATGGCGATTTCCTGTTCGGGCAGACCCTCCAGCTCGATCTTTGCCAGACCCAGGCCCCGCAGCTCGCGCTCGAAGCCACGAACCAGTGGCCGCAGTATTGAGAGCTCCGGGCCCGTGATGACCAGCTTGGCCACTTGCTCGTTGCGCGGAATCAGCGAAACCGTCGGCTTCTCGGCCAGGGAAGGTAAATTGCGGACCTGGCTAACGCGCTCTTTGACCTGGTCGAGCACCGCACCCATGTCAGTGTTTTCGCCGTACTCCAGGGTGACAATGCCCAGCCCCTCTCGAGACGTGGAACGGATTCCCTCGAGCAAGTCCAGACCTCTTAACTGATCTTCCAGGGGCTGGGTGACGGCCAGCTGAACGTCCTCAGCGGAGGCGCCCGTCCAGGTCACCTCCACGTTCACCAGGCTGAGCTCGAAGTTCGGCAGTAACTGTCGCGTCAGCTGGCCCAGCGCCCACACGCCGGCCAATATCATGACGAACATGGCCAGATTGGGCGCCACCGGGTGGCGAACAAAGGTACTGATAATTCCCGGGCGCATGACTTAGTTGGTCGCCGAAGGCTCGCCGGCAGCCAGGCGAGCATCACCGTCAGTGCCGCGGACTTTCACCAGCAGACCATTGGCAGCGGAAGAAATCTTGGTGGTAATAAGTCGGTCCTCGGGGGTGAGTGTGGCGCTGCGAATCAATACCTCGCTGCGGCCGTCGGGTAAGAGCCTTTCACCCAGACGCTCCACGTCGACCGCCACCATGCGTTCACCTTCGACCTTATATATACGGTTACGTCCATAAACCGCTTCTGCCGGCACGGCGATTGCGTTGGCTTCGGCCGGCAACGACAGGACCAGCTGCACGGTTGAACCCAGAGGTGCATCCTGAGGGGGTGACTCGAAGGCCAGATAGGCATCCACGCTGCCCGAACCCTCACGGGTTTGCCCGGACAGACGTTCCAGGGCCATTGGATATTCCCGACCGCCCACCTGAGCCTGGGCATCAATTTTCAGTCCGGCGGATAAAGCATCGCGTACACGACTGGCAAAACGAGTCGGCACCTGGGTACGCAGTTCCAGTGTTTGCGGATTATGCAGACGCATTAACTCATCGCCGACTCGAATACGATCTCCTACCGAGGCATCGACTTCGGAAATCATGCCGGCAAAGGGCGCCACCACCCGTGTTCGATCAAGCATGAGCTGGGCCATATCGCGCAGTGCCTCGGCACGCTGGAGCTGCGCCTTTAGCTGCAACACCTTGATGTCACTTTCCTCGATAGTGAGCTGCCTGGAAGTCACAGCCAGTTCCTGTCGTTTCAGCTTGTCAGCCGACTCATCCACGTTCGACATGGAAACAAGATTGTCCTTGTAGAGGCTTCGCGAACGCTCCGCGTTGCTGACAGTTATATCCAGCAGCTCCTCCTCTTTATAAAGGGCCTCTTTATTGCGGCGCAGACGCTGTTTCTCCAGATTAATCTGGGCCTGGATCTCCTGGACATCGGCATCGCGCTGCAGTAACTCGAAGCGGGCATCACGGTCATCCAGCACGGCCAGCACCTCGCCGGCAGCCACCTCATCACCGTCCTGCACCAGAACTTCCAGAACTTCGGCCTCGGCCGCAGCACTCAGTCGCGAATCTTCGGGCGACTGGATGCGCGCATACAGCTCCAGAGTTGGCCGAATCGCAGCCGGAACAGCAGGGATGACTTCAATACTCCAGGCCTTTTCAGGAATAGAGATGGCCGGCCGCTCCGGCCGACTCATAATCAAAGCCGTGGCGACCAGCAGGGCCGCGACCAGAACCGTGACTGGCCCGAGCCGAACCCGGCGGAATAACTTTAGAAACTGCTGCATAAAGATATGATCCCTGATACATGTGTAGTTTCGCCTTTAACGGCCGATCGGATGCTAAGTCCAGCGGTCAGGGGTAACAATATAACAGTATGTTTTATAACATTTTTTTGGGGTTTCTAATGGATAAGCTGGGATGTTGAAGTTCCTGAAAGTGCTGGGCCTGGTCATCCTGGGGCTATGGTTGGCGGGGACCCTGGGCGTATTGGCCGCCATGTGGATATACCGGGATATCCCCGCTGAGGTTCTGGAAGCGCGCTACATGACTCCAGCCTCCCGCTTTCTTAATGTGGATGGCGCAAGAATTCACTATCGCGATGAGGGTGAGGGCCCGGCCGTGGTGCTTGTGCATGCCAATTTCGCCAATCTCATCGGCTGGGATCCCTGGGTCGAGGCGCTGCAGGACAGTTACCGGGTCATTCGTTTCGACATGACCAGTCACGGACTAACGGGCCCTGATCCCGAAGGTGACTACTCTCTGGCCAGGACCATCGAACTGACAGAACTATTTGTCGATGCACTGGGCCTGGAAAAATTCACCATTGGCGGCACCTCTCTGGGTGGCACGGTGGCTATCCACTATTCCGCCAGGCATCCGGAACGCATCAACCGCATGATTCTGCTCAGCCCCGGCTCCCTGGAGGGCCGCAACCAGATGCGACGCGGCCCGGTCCCGGGGATCGCTCGAATCCTGGAGCACATTCTGCCCCGGGCACTGCCCAAGTTCATGCTGACCTCGGCTTACGGTGACAAGACCAAGCTGACGGATGAGGTCATCGACCGCTGGCATGACATGTGGTTGCGCGAAGGCCAGCGCGAAGCGCAACTGGACCGGCTGTCGCAATACGAATCCGGCGACCTGGAAGGCATTGCAGAAAAAGTTCGCGCACCGACCCTCTTGCTGTGGGGCGAAGAAAACCCCCAGGCAGAAGTGGAACAGGCCTATGAGTTCGAAGAGCTACTGCACAACACGCAGTCCCTGGAACTTATTATTTATCCCGGCGTGGGGCACATGGCTGTGCAGGAAGCCGGTGAACTGATTGGTCGCGATGTGCGCGTATGGCTGGATACCGATCTGGAAGCAACCGAAAGCGAAGAAGCTGAAGCGGCAGCCAAGCTACAGAACTGAGGGATTGACCAGGAGGCAGAACCGGCAGCTGAGAGGTATTAATATTTTGGGCAAACAGAACCATAAACTCGTCGAAACCGACGGACGAAAAACGCCGGTGGCGCTGCAGGTCATCCGGGCAAACCGGCCCAATAGAATGTTGCAGCAACGCGCCTTATTGGCCGGCCTGCTGGCCCTTGCCCTGGGCTGCGCAGCAAGCCTGGCCCAGAGCCAGGAGATAACCGTGGATGCCGACGTCGTGCGCGGCAAATATCTGCTCAGCGCGGGGGGTTGCATCAGTTGCCACACAGCCAAGGAGGACGATGCCAGTCCCCTGGCCGGCGGCCACGCACTGGAAACACCCTTTGGTGTTTTTTACTCGCCCAACATTACACCGGACCCGGAAACAGGTATTGGCAAGTGGACGGATGAGGAATTTGTCAACGCTTTCTGGGAGGGCGTGGGTCCGGGCGGACGTTACTACTTCCCTGCCTTTCCCTATACGTCTTTTACCGGCATATCGCGTCAGGATTTACTCGCGATCAAAGCCTACTTGTTCAGCCTCGACCCCATTCGGCGAGACAACCAGCCCCATGAACTGGCCTGGTATCTGGATACACGCCTGGCCGCGGCTGCCTGGCAACTCCTGTTTTTTGACAGTGAACGCTTCATGGGGGACGACGCGAAAGGTCCGGTCTGGAATCGCGGCGCCTACCTGGTCCGACACCTGGGCCACTGCGGTGAATGCCACACCCCCCGGAATAGTTTTGGTGCCACGATTAGCGAGCAGGAAATGGCCGGCGGAATCGGCCCGGGTGACAAGAAAATACCCAATATCAGCCCCCACCGGGAAGATGGAATCGGTCGCTGGGCACAGGATGACGTCGAGATCTTTCTGGAAATCGGCATGATGCCTGACGGCGATTTTGCCGGCGGGAGCATGACGGCGGTCATTGATGACAACACCGCAAAGCTAACACCGGAGGATCGCGCTGCCATCACGCGCTACCTGCGTGAACTGCCACCCCGTGAGAATTACCCACAATGACTCGATCAGCACTGCGCACCCCTGAATCCCGCTTCGACAACCTGCCGGACTATCCTTTCGCCCCTCATTACATCGAATTGCCCGATGATGAGTTCGGCACCCTGCGCATGCACTACCTGGATGAGGGCAAGCCTGATGCCCATGTCATCCTGCTGCTGTCCACCCAGGGCTGCTGGTCCTACATTTACCGACGGATGATTCCCTTATTAGTGGCTGCGGGTTACCGGGTAATCGCGCCGGACTACATTGGCTTTGGCCGTTCGGACAAGCTGCCCGAAACGGAGGATTACAGCTTCCAGCGACACATTGACTGGAATATCGCCTTCCTGGATGGGCTCCAGCTTCGCGGTATCACCGGCTACCTGCTCGACTGGGGCGGCTTCTTCGGCCTGCGCATTGCTGCCGAACGACCGGAGATCTTTGCGCGTCTGGCACTGAGCAACACCAACCTGCCTCACGGGGATTCACCCGGCAAAAGCTGGTTTGTCAGCTGGCGGGCCGAGCAGTTCGCCAAAGCCGTGTTCCCGCAAGGCGAGATGGTCAATGAAGGCACCTATCATGAGCTGTCGCCAGAAACGATTGCAGCCTTCGACGCGCCGTACCCGGACGAAACTTACAAAACCGGGCCACGCCGTTTCCCGATGATCCTGCCGATCTCCGCCGACGATCCGGCCTCGCCGGCTAATACCGCCGCCTGGGAAAAACTCGGCAGCTGGGAAAAACCCGTACTCACGCTCTACAGCAAGGACTTCGAGGGTTCCGCCATGGGGCCCGCACGCGTGTTGAATCACATTCCTGGCTGCCGGGGCCAGGATCATGCACTGCTGGAACACGCGAACTTTTACATCGTGGAAGACCAGTCTGAAGAATTGGCCCGGCGGCTGATTGCCTTCGCCGGCAGCTGAATTCAGTCCAGCAGCAGATACTCAATCGTGGAAACGACCCGCACGGTTTTCTCCACTTGCTGGGCCTGACGGGTATTGGGCGCATTATCGCGGGCCAAAATCTGAAACAGCCCCTGGTTCGCGCGACGAATGCCGCCCAGGGCACTGCCGGAATCGGCAGCAAATTGCTCGGCCGACTGACGCGCATTCGCCGTGGCCTCGGCAATCATGTCTGGCTTCAGGGCCACCAGACCGGTGAACAGATAAGTCGGGCTGCTACCAGAGGGCCCGCGTTCACTGGACAGTACAACCCCGGCGTTAACCAGTTCGCCGACCCGCTCGCTGGCCTCTCTGATCAAGG
>JBPCXH010000183.1:0-9697 GCA_051008735.1 Gammaproteobacteria bacterium
GCGTTACGAATCAAGTTATGAAGAAGTTGTCGCATGCGCACTTCGTCCGCGGCGATATCGCTGATACGGTCATCCAGTTCCAGCTCGATGACAGGCTGTGCTTCGCGTGCCGGATACAGATAAGCGACTTCCCTGACCAGCTGATTTAAATCGACGATAGCCAGAGACAATTCCGGTGCGCGGGCATACTCACTAAAAGCATTGACCATGTCACGCATGGCTTCTACCTGGGCAACAATAGTGTGAGTTGCTCGATCCAGAACCTCGGCATCTTCTGCAGCCATATGCTGCAGATAACGTCGGCGAATGCGTTCCGCGGACAACTGGATAGGCGTGAGGGGGTTCTTTATCTCGTGAGCCAGACGCCGGGCGACTTCACCCCAGGCCGCATCGCGTTGCGTCTGCAACAGATTGGTCACGTCGTCGAAAACCACAACCTCACCGGCCATACCGCCTTCATCAGCGGGCAAGGCAGTACAGGCGCAAACCAGGGTGCGCCGGCCGGCCTCACTGCGCAGTTCAATTTCATCCCGCCATTCATGACCGTGGGCTTTACCCTGACTGCGAAGGATAGCCACAAACTGTTTGAGAAGCGGGTGATCCTCTGCGATCAGAGCCAGGGGATCACCAGCGCGCGACGCCAGGTCAGTATCCAGGATGGCGCCCGCGGCTTCGTTGGCGACCCGGATGGAACCGTCAGGCTCCAGAGCAATAACGCCCGTGGTCAGGCGTTCCAGAATTGCAGCCAGCTGGGCCCGCTCTTCTTCTACCTGCAAAGCGCTCCAGCGCGCCGCTTCACGAGCATTCTTCAGTCTCTGAATCATCTCGTTAAAGGAATCGATCAGAAAGCCAACTTCATCGTGGGTCGCCACGGGTAATCGTGTGTCCAGATCGCCGCGCGCGACAGCCTGGGTGCCGGCCACCAGTGACTGTAGGGGCGCGACGAGCCGACGGGTAAAAAACAGGGCGCCATACAGGGCCGCAAGAAATCCGCATAGCAGCACGAGAGTCAGGGTTATGGTAAAGCTGTAGCGCAAGGGCTCGCGTAAAAAGGCGAGCTCCTGGTAACGGATATAGCTTTGCTCCACTGAGTCCACCAGGGTGCCAATGCGTCCGCCCACGGGATACAGGGCATGCACCACAAGCGTCGGCGCTCCCGGCGCGCGCGGCGGCACGACCACGGCAGCCCGGACCTGGTAGCTCCCCGTGGCGGATGTCTCCAGGCCCACAAAACTACCGGTCTGGCGCAATTGCAAACTGACATCTTCAGGCGGCGGCGCCGGAAAAAGGGCAGCCGGATCACGGGTACTGGTGGCGATGATGCGCGAACCATCACTGAACACTGTAATTTCCTGAGCCTGAGCTTCGCGGCGCAAATCACCCAGCACGGACACCAGCCGGTTGGCCCGCACACCATCCACCTGCAGTGCGGCGACCCGGGTTCGCTCCAGGTTGTCACGCATGCGCACATCCAGCGCCGTGCGGCTCAATTCCAAGGCATCGCCCAGTCCTGCTTCAATCTGAACATCAAACCAGTTGTCGATGCCCTGATTAAGAAACTGCACGGCGAAATACCAGACGATGGCCAGCGGGGCGATGGACAGTGCGAGGAAAGCGATCAGCATGCGCGCCTTAAGTCGCGCACCGGGTGCCCTGGCCCGATAGTCACGCACCAATCGGAACAGGTTGGCGACGATCAATAGCAACAGGATGCAGGCGCCCGCGCCGTTGATCAGTAACAACAGATCGTGGCTACGACCGAACTGCTCCGAATCCTGAGCGGTGACAGCCAACAGCACCAGGGCTGTTGCACCGAGCATTACAACGGCAGCAATCAGGCACCGGCCTGCAAACTTTTTCAGTCCTTCAAAGTCCATCCGTACCAATCACTGGCGAGGCGAAAGCCTTCGCTCCAGAAAGCCAAAAGGCGAAGGGGGCCGGGCAGGGTGTCCTGATCCAGAACCGAACGCACCCGCATGCGATAAGTCGCTTCGGGATTGAGCAATGCCACATCGATAACGGGCAATTGCTGCACCCGGCCAATACTGTTCAGGGCGGAAAAAAGCGTGGCGTAGGAACTTTGCTCGCCGCTGTTCTCACTCTTCACAAGGTAGCGCTGACTCAGGGGCTGATAGCTCAACAAAGCGTTCTGGCTCAGCTCGGCCACGCGGGCATCCGGCAGGAAGGCGCGCTTGCGGATCACTTCAACCTGTAACTGGATGTTGAGCTCCAGACCACTTTGCAGGGCTTCCAGGGCTTTGTCGCTCAGGCGGTAATCCACCCGCGCATCAATGTAATAAACACCCTCTATCTGCCGCGCCCCGGCGCTGCGCACATCGAAACGTCCGTCTGCCGCAGCGGGCAGGCTACCCAATAGCAGGCACAGCAAGCCGGCCCCGACCTGCGGGAACAGGCGGGCCAATCGTAGCGGGCAAAGCTGTAACTGATTCGGCAAGTAACGAAGGTCCCCGGAGGCTGCCACACGGCCCCGTGGCTGACGGTCGGTCAGGGCACGAGAAGCCGATTAGCGCTAAGCGTCGTGTTTGTGCAACACAAGATAATAGAACCCGTCCGTATCGGCCAGATTAGAGAGCAATTGGTAGCCGGGTTCCGCACCTGCCATGGCCTCAAGCACCGCACCGGACAGGAGTCGCAGCTCCTCAGCATCGGTATTCCGCGCCAGAAATGCCTGAGCGATGGCAAGATTTTCCGCGGGCAGCAGCGAGCACGTTGCGTAAACCAGACGGCCGCCAGGCCTCAGCAAGCCCCACAGTTTGTCCAGCAGCGCCTCCTGGCGTTGGGCCAGGGCGGGCAAATCCGAGGCCCGGCGTAAAAAACGGATGTCCGGGTGGCGGCGAATCACCCCGGTGGCTGAGCAGGGGGCATCGATGAGAATGCGATCGTAGGCCTCGCCATCCCACCAGTCGGCTGGTGTCTCCGCATCCCCTGTCAGGACCGTTGCACTCAAGCCCGCTCGCGCCAGATTTTCGTGCAGGCGCCCCAGGCGCTCACCGTCCACGTCCAGAGCGTGCAAATCCAGCCGGCCGCCGACACGCTCGAGCATATGCAAGGACTTGCCACCCGGTGCGGCGCAAGCGTCCAGTACCCGCATGCCCGGTTCAGCCGCCACCAGCTCGGCCGCAAGTTGCGAGGCCGCATCCTGCACGGACACAGCGCCGCTGGCGAAGTCCGGCAAACGTTCAACGCCCACCGGTTCGCGCAATCGCAGTGCCTGGGGAAAAGCCGGTGCGGCATCGGCAGTAATCCCAACCGCGGCCAGTTTTTCCCGGTACGCGGCGACACTGTTCTGCATGGCATTCACCCGCAACCACATCGGCGGCGGCTCCTGGTGGGCAGCGCAAACAGCCTCCCAGTGCGCCGGCCAGGCCCGGCGTAATTCCTGCAACAGCCACGCCGGGTGAGCATGGCGCGCCGTCTCATCCAGCAAAGCCTGCTCGAGTAACTCCGAGCGATCCCGCTGATAGCGGCGCAAAGCTGCATTGATCAGACCCGCCGCGCGCGGTCGACCCAGACGCCGGGCCGCGGCAACACTGGCGGAGACTGCCGCATACCCCGGCGACCGTCCGTACTCCAGTTCGAACAAACCCACGGACAACAGGGATTCCAGAATGCGATCGCGGGCGCGCAAGGGCCGGTTAAGCAGCAAGCTAAGCAAGACTCGATGCCGGCAATGCCAGCGCACACTGCCGTAGGCCAGGGCCCGCACCTGGGCGCGGTCACGCGGGTCGCTCACCCGGTCAATGACACTGTCCAGGGCCCGATCCAGTGTGGCGCCGTTCTCCAGAACTGCATGGACGGCTGTGGCCGCAGCTGCCCGGGATTCGATGCCAGCGGCGCGGGCGCTCATGAGCCCAGACGCTTAGCCGTGACCGGGTATCCCAGGGCGAAGTCCGCCGCACGGATTCGGCCCCGTCCGGCCAGCTGAACTTCGCGCAAACTCAGCACACCATCGCCGGTTTGTACCAGCAGACCCTCGTTGTCGGTATCGACAACTTCACCGGCCACGGCCGCCGGGAAAGATCTGTCAACAGGCTCTGCCTGCCAGACTCTCAACTGCTGTCCGTCCAGCAAGGTGTCGGCCACGGGCCACCCGGCATACGCGCGAATCTGTCGGTCCAACTCTACCGCCGACGCGTGCCAGTTAAGGCGGGCATCACTTTTTTGAATGCGCCCGGCGTAGCTCACCCCGTCAGCTGACTGCGGCTGGGCAACCAGTTCGCCGCTTAAAATCGCAGAAATTTTTTCACCCAGCAGGCTCGCGCCGAGGCCAGCCAGTCGGTCATGCAACTCGCCCGCTGTTTCCCGCGGGCCTATATCCACGCCGGCACAGGCAAACACCGGACCGGTATCCAGCCCGGCCTCAAGCTGCATCAGGCACACGCCGGTACGCGCATCACCCGCCCGCACGGCGGCCTGAATCGGCGCCGCACCGCGCCAGCGCGGCAACAGCGATGCATGCACGTTGATGCAGCCGTGAGCGGGCAAAGTCAGCACAGCGGGCGGCAGCAGCAGGCCATAAGCAACCACCACCATCAGATCCGGTGCCAGCTCATTCAGGTCTTGCTGAACATCACTGTCTTTTAATGTCGTGGGCTGGAGCACGGGCAGCCCGTGCTCCACGGCCAGACGCTTGACGGGTCCGGGCCGGGTCTTGCGGCCCCGCCCGGCAGGCCGGTCCGGCTGGGTCAGAACAGCCACAATCTCATGCGAAGCAGCCAGCAAAGCGGCCAGGCTGGGCGCGGCAAAATCGGGCGTTCCGGCAAAGATGATGCGCCGGCTGGGGCCGGTCATCGGCTACCCCCTGGCGATGGGCCGCAGATCAGATCGCCGGCGCGGCATCGGCCGACCGGGCGTCGTTGTCGTCGCGGCGACGGGATTTGGCCATGCGCTTGCGCAGCCGCAGGCGTTTGAGTTCGGACAGGTAGTCCACGAATAGCTTGCCTTGAAGGTGATCCATCTCGTGCTGGATGCAAACGGCCAGCAGACCCTCGGCCTCGAACTCCTGAGTCTGGCCGTCCCGGTCCAGGGCCCGCACCCGAATGCTCTCGGCACGTTTCACTTTCTCAGTAAAACCCGGCACGGACAGGCAGCCTTCCTCGCTGGCGCAATCCCCGGCAGATTCCAGGATCTCCGGGTTAATCAGCACCAGGGGCTCATTCGCCTCCTCGGAGATATCCAGCACCAGCAGCTGCTGGTGAACATCCACCTGGGTGGCCGCCAGGCCAATGCCCGGGGCCGCATACATAGTTTCGAGCATATCGTCTGCCAGGCGCCTGATTTGGTCGTCCACAGCCGCCACCGGGGCCGCTTTCGTGCGCAGCCGGGGGTCCGGAAACTCGAGGATGGTCAGGCGGGCCATGTTGCGTCCTTCACAATTTTGGAGAGAAACCTGTCAGATCTCCCTAATTTTATGCTATATCTTTGCTCAGACCGTCCAGAAGTCGGCAGGTTTCAGGGGCCACCGGCCTGGGACGGGTTGTTGTTGCGCACGCATCGGGGTGCGACCGGAGATTATAGCAGTGGCTATTGACCGGCCCGAGGCGGCTTTATTGGCATAGGGATGGACGCCCATGACTAGGTTTCTGCCCATACCGCGAGCTCTGCGCTCTGCGGTTATCGTTATAACCACAGCTTTGCTGGTTCTGGCCGTGGCGGCGCCCGCCGTGGGCACCGGTCTGGCCGTGGGACTGACCGGACAATCCGGCGTGGCTCTTAACCCGAGCCATCCGGATCGTTATGTGGTGAAACGCGGAGATACCCTGTGGGATATCTCAGCCATGTTTCTCCAGGACGCGTGGTTCTGGCCGGAAATCTGGTATGTGAATCCCCAGGTGGCGAATCCGCACCTTATATATCCCGGCGATGTGCTGACACTTGTCTATGTCGACGGCAAGCCTCAGCTGCGCCTGGAGCGCAGTGCCGGATCCGGCAAGCTCTCGCCCAGGGTTCGTGAGGAGGACCTGGACGAGGCCATCGATACGATTCCCTTCGAAGTTATCAGTGCCTTCCTGAGTAAGGGCGCGGTGCTGACCGACGAAGAGCTGGAAGGCCTGCCCTATATTCTTTCCATACGCGACGGTCACCTGGCCGGCGCAGCCGGCAATGATGTCTATGTGCGCGGCGATGTCGCCGAGAAGGATGGCTTCAGCGTCATCCACGTGGGCGCAAGCCTGGTCGACCCGGATGACAGTGCGGTGGTCGGCTACGAAGGCATTTTTGTCGGCGAAGGCACCATCTGGCGTGACGGCGACCCGGGCACTATGCGCCTCAACAAGACCAACCGGGAAGCCCTTGAGGGCGACCGACTGGTCAGCATCGAATTTGATATACCGCTGAATTTCTACCCCCGGGCTCCGGAAAAGGAAACCAACGGCAGCATTATTCATGTGGTCGATGGCATGACGCAGATCGGCCAGTACCAGGTGGTGGTGATCAATCGCGGTGATCGCGATGGGCTGGAGACCGGCCATGTGCTGCGAGTCATGCGGCGCGGCGGCGAAGTCCGTGATCTGGGGCCGTCGGCGGCCGGTGCCGACAGCCTGAAAAAGTACGGTCGTTCAGGTGGGTATTTTGGCGAGAAAGTGACATTGCCTGACGAAGAGGCAGGCACTGTAATGATCTTCAAGACATACGACCGCATCAGTTACGCGCTAGTGATGGAAGCCAGCGAATCCATCAAGCTGCTTGACGGGGTCGTTAACCCCACTTAGCCAGACGCAGTCGTCGCCTCCCGGCTGCTGCAGGCGGGAGGCGACAGACGAACACTCACTGGCTTCGCCTGGGCATCGCCCAGAGCATCAGCAACCGGTCCCTTGCACCCCAGCTGCAGCACTTCGGCAGCGCTCGCGCAATGTGCTCAGCGTCTCCAGCCAGTCTGCGCGCGGCGGACCTGACGCCGCGCGTTATACAGGCCTTGCTGCAAACTGACCCGGCAACCCTGGCCCACGCGGAACACTGGTGCGGGCAACCAGAACATCATTTGATTCATTGGCAACATCCTGATTTCCCTCCGCTGCTTCGCGAGATTTCTGACCCCCCCGTCGTGCTGTTCCTGCGGGGTAAGCCGGCCGCATTGAAACTGCCCCAGCTCGCTATCGTTGGCAGCCGAAAAGCATCACCGGCCGGCCTCGATACGGCGCGGTGGTTTGCTGCCCAACTGGGTCAGGCCGGACTGGGTATCACCAGCGGTCTCGCCCTGGGCATAGATGCCGCTGCTCATACGGCCGCCATCGCCGCCGATGCCACCACCCTGGCAGTTTGCGGCACAGGCCCGGATATCGTTTACCCACGCGGCCACCACAGATTGGCACAGGCCATCACCGCAGCGGGCGCCGTGCTGACAGAATTTCCGCCAGGCAACGGGCCGCGTCGGGCTAACTTTCCCCGCCGGAACCGCATCATCAGCGGCCTGGCTCTCGGGGTTCTGGTCGTAGAAGCCGGCGAGCGCAGTGGCGCCCTGATCACAGCGCGTCTGGCCGCTGCCCAAGGCAGAGAAGTTTTCGCGGTGCCGGGCTCCATTCGCCATCCCCTCACGCGGGGCTGTCACCGGCTGATCCGGGACGGGGCAGCCCTGGTCGAGAGACCCGCCGATATTGCCGCCGAACTGCGCAACTTACTCGGTACTGATACGGCCCCCGTTGAACAGAATATCGGCAGGCCTCAAGCCGACGCCACGGATGCTGCAAAGCGCCTCGGGCCGGGCGCCGCACGGTTGCTGGACGTCATGGGCTGGGAGGCTGTCAGCCTCGAGCAGTTGCTGCGCTGGACCGGATTGACGAGCGCAAATCTTTGCTCCATGCTCGTCACCTTGGAGCTGGCTGGCCGCGTTTCTAGGCTGACGGGAGGCCGGTACCAACAGAGGGAAGATTAGGCGCTCACATGAACGAAAGCGTGCTTGACGTGCTCATGTACCTGTTCGAAACGTATTCAGAGCAGGACTTTGAACAACAACCGGAACCTGATCAGGCCGTGCTGCGTGAGGAACTCCTGCAGGCGGGATTCGGGGAACTGGAAGTTGACCATGCTCTGGATTGGCTGGAGGGCCTTGGCGCGCGCCAGGATGAGCCCTTCGCCGCCCAGCCGGCAGAACGTTCCGTGCGCCTGTTCAACAGCTTCGAACTGGGCCGTCTGGACGCCGAGTGCCGCGGTTACATCCTTTACCTGGAACAAATTGGCATCCTGTCGCCCATCCAGCGGGAACTGGTTATCGATCGCCTGGTCGCCCTTGGCCCGGGGGATATCGACGTCGAGCAGGTCAAATGGGTGGTGCTGATGGTGCTTTTCAGCCAGCCAGGCCAGGAGAACGCCTTCTCCCGGATGGAAGACCTGGTGTTTGAAGAAAGCACCGGTCTGGTGAACTGAGTTCACGGCTCGATCCTCGATCAAGTATGCTCTCAGCCGCGGCCCTACCGCGGTTTTGTTTTTTTGGCAGCATGAGTAACGATGGCTAGCAATATCGTCGTTGTTGAATCGCCGGCCAAGGCGAAGACAATTGAAAAATACCTGGGCAAGGATTTCCAGGTGCTGGCCTCCTATGGCCACGTGCGCGACCTTGTACCGAAAGAAGGCGCTGTGAATCCCGGCGATGGCTTCTCGATGAAATATGAAGTCATCGAGAAGAACGAAAAGCACGTCAACGCCATTGCCAAAGCACTGAAGAAGGCGCAGGCACTGTACCTGGCGACTGACCCGGATCGCGAAGGCGAAGCGATCTCGTGGCACCTGCAGGAATTGCTGAAAGAACGCGGCCTGCTGAAAAATATTCCCGTACACCGAGTGGTCTTCTACGAGATCACCAAAGGCGCAGTCAAAGCTGCTATTGATGAGCCGCGCGGCCTGTCGACCCACCTGGTAGATGCCCAGCAGGCCCGCCGCGCGCTTGATTACCTGGTGGGCTTTAATCTCTCGCCTTTGCTGTGGAAAAAAGTCCGGCAGGGATTATCCGCGGGGCGAGTCCAGAGTCCGGCACTGCGCCTGATCTGCGAGCGTGAAGATGAGATCGAAGCCTTCAATCCTCGCGAGTACTGGTCGATTGAAGCCGATGTACAAGGCGAGAAAGCGCCTTTCTCAGCACGCCTGGCCGAGTATCGCGGCGACAAAGTAGAGCAGTTCAGCTTTGGCAATGACACCACCGCCCACGGCGTGCGGGATGCCCTGGTTACAGCGGCTGGCGGACAGCCCGCAGTTGCCGCTGAAGGCGGCGCAGCCGGCAAGCTGCGCGTCAATGCCATCGAACGCAAACAGCGCAAGCGAAATCCCACAGCACCGTTCACTACATCAACGCTGCAGCAGGAAGCCTCGCGCAAGATTGGTTTTAGCGCGCGGCGCACAATGATGACTGCCCAGCGATTGTATGAAGGCATGGAAACCAGCGATGGCTCCATTGGTCTGATTACCTACATGCGTACCGACTCGGTCACCCTGGCAGCCGATGCACTGCAGGAAGCTCGTGAATTTATCGACGAGCGTTACGGCAAGGAAAACCTGCCCGATGAGCCACGGGTCTACAAGACCAAGGCCAAGAATGCGCAGGAGGCCCATGAAGCCATCCGGCCCACCAGCGTCAAACAAACGCCCGAGAGCATCAAGAGTTACCTGAACGCCGATCAGTTCAAACTGTACAGCCTGATCTGGAAGCGCACCGTGGCCTGCCAGATGACCCACGCGGTCTTCGACC
>JBPCXH010000184.1:0-8057 GCA_051008735.1 Gammaproteobacteria bacterium
GCCTGCGGGTTAAAGACGGAGTAGTCGGGTACCAGTACATCCCGGGAACGGGTATCGGAACCCCAGAAGTGAAAAACATTAGGTATCTCAGGGTCGTCGACGGGATCGTAGCCGCCTGGATCATCCCGGTCGTCAATCAGATACCAGCACTTCTGGTAGGAAAAACAGTTCGTGGGGTAGGCGTAGTTGCTCAGGTAGCCAAGGTAGGTCCAGTCAGTCTCTTCAGTTTTTTGCGTTTTGTAGGCAACAGTTTCTTCGAAGTAAGTGGGTCTTCCCACCCAGTTGTACAACTCGCGAAAGAACTGCCGCAGGGAACCATCAATCCGGCGACTGGCGAGCGGCACAGCACCCGGCGTCGATGGCGCGTAAACGATCAGATCATCAGCGCCAGGAAACACCGAACCCAGTCCCGTCAGCACCAGATCGGTCAGGCCATCAGCATTCACATCGAAATTCACCAGTTCGACGAGCGTGCGGGGCCAGCCGGCCGAGTCCCTGCCAGGCAGCGGGCGATCAGCCGCTGCCATGTTGAAAGAGCCGTCCGTTTGCTGAGTGAGCACGAAATCCGCGACCTGGGCCCTGACGGGTATCCGGGCCGGTTTGCCCTGGTGCTTACCTAAGAGCAGCGTCGCCCCTCGCGTGATGTACAGGTCGGGCAGGCCATCGCCATTCCAGTCACCCTGCAGGGCATAGTGGCTGCCATCAAAGCCCTCGCCGTAAGCGCATGGCTGTCCCAGGCAGAGAGACAGGGTGAAGAGCAGTCCGGTCAGGCGGTGTTGATAAGGCCTCATGGTTCCAGTTCTCCGTATTCGGCTGCCAGTTATTAGCCCTGGGTCTCGATGGAGACCACGATGGGTACGCCGATACCGCCCGTTGCCGGGTTTGTTGTGCATCCCTCCACATGGAACTGCAGCGGAAAGTTGATAGAGGTCGCCGATGCATAAACCAGGCTGTACAGGCTCAGGTAGCCCGGGTGGGCGGCTTGCAGCAGCAGCCACGGCGTATTGGGGCCATAGCCATTACAGACTTCCGGGTCAGTGAAGGCATTGGCAAAGGGCACTTGCAGCAGCACGTCACCGTTTTCCAGGACGCGAATCGAAGCCAGGTCGCGCAGGCCGGCGGTGACAGGCATCGACTGGGCGGTGGGCAGCAGTGCACACCACAAGGCGCAGCTGATCAGAAAAGCTGAGACCTGCGGGCGATGAGAGCTGGGTGGCCCAGCTCGAAAAAAGCGGGGAAAGGGATGGTTCAGGTGCATGAAAAAGTGCCTCCAAGCGTCAAACGAGTGAGCAACCGGTATGTGGCTGTTCAGGCTAAGAGCCGGGAGGCTAGGTAGTTCGGGTTCTCAGGTCGTCGGTTGGGGCTGCCGCGAATCGCCGGAAATAGGTCTGCTGAGCAAAATCTGCAAACTAAAGCGGGAAAGGGCATGACTGCGGGCGCGTCTATGCAAGCCTTTGGTTAACATAAGAACTGCCCATTTTTGTACGAAGGTCTAAAAAAAGAAAAGAACCACTTGACCGAGTAGTACCATTAGGGAACAATGACTTCAATCACGCTGAAGCAGGGTTATGCCGCAGCGTTGTCAGCGCAACACTCCTCCACCCGATCGCGCTTCGGGATTAGAAGGCCTCGCATTACGCGAGGCCTTTTTTTTGGTGAATGGCAGTGACCTTGTGGTCCAGATCGCTATGCTTGTTCGTAACGCCCGTTCCATCTGTTTGTTGGAGAACTGCTCGTGATTACCCTGTATACCGCCGCTACCCCGAATGGCCGCAAGGCGTCCATCATGCTGGAAGAGGTGGGTCTGGCCTATGAAGTGCGCGTGATCAGTCTCGACCAGAAAGAACAGAAGCAGGACTGGTTTCTCAAGATCAATCCCAATGGCCGCATTCCGGCGATCGTGGATCACAGCAACCATGATTTTGCGGTATTCGAGACGGGCGCCATCCTGCATTATCTGGCAGAGAAAACCGGCAAATTACTGGGTGCCGATGCGCAGGAACGCTCCGTCACAATGCAGTGGCTCATGTTCCAGATGGGCGGGGTAGGGCCCATGCAGGGCCAGGCCAACGTGTTTTCCCGCTATGCACCGGAAAAAATTCCGTACGCAATCGATCGTTATCAGCGCGAGACTCGTCGGCTTTATGAGGTTCTCGATCGCCGCCTGGCCTCGGTCGACTATCTGGCCGGCTTTTTCTCTATCGCTGACATCGCGACCTATCCGTGGGTGGCGTCCCATGAGTGGTCGGGAGTCGATCTGGACGGGCTGGATAATTTGCAGGGCTGGCTGAAGCGGCTGGGCAACCGGCCGGCCGTGCGTCGAGGTATGGATATCCCTGAGCCTTTTGGGGCGCCTAAAGACGAGGCCAAGTTCGTTGATTACGCGCGCGGCTTCTTAAGCTGACTCGGGCAATCAGCCGTCTTAAAGCTGAAAAGTCAGAGAGGCCCAGAAACTCTCCCAGTCGGCGCGGGTTTCTTCTTCGGGTAGCTCGATGATGTGCACGCCTTTGACGAGCCAGGTGCCCGTATCGCTCAAATTAATGCTGACGCGGCCTTCAGCATCCGTGCGGTGCTGTTGTTGCACTTTCGGGGCTTCTGCTGTGAAGGCAATAATCAGGATATCGCTGATTGGTTCGCCGTTGTAAAGCAGTTGCAATGGCAGTTGACCACCGACCTCCAGCCGATAGGGGTCTTTCTCCGGGATCAGTTCCAGCGTGTAGCCCAGGGCCTGGTCGAAGGTGCCTGTCCCGTCACCGACCTGGATCAGCGCTTTCGCGCAGCGCGAGTAGATTTCCCGCGCATTGCTTTCTGCCTCGCCGGTTTCGGCTCGACGTTCTTTCACCCATTCCAGACCTTCGGCATTAAGGTAGGTATCAAACTTCTTCGGTTCAATCTCTACGAAATCCCGGGTGCTGCGATAGCCGACTACCCAGTTGCCGTTTGCATCGGGTATAAAACTGCCGGCCGGGTCATCGCCGATCATGCCGCGTACCGGTTTTACGCCGCTCGGTCCCGTGGCAGCATAGTTGCTAAACCAGGCGGGTATGAGGGGCTGACTGGTGCCGGTGAAGTCCTCACCCACACGGAGTACGATTGGCACATCGGTGTTTATCGCAGGCCGATAGTCCTGCGGTTCAATCCAGAAATCATGAGCCAGCGCGGCCGGCGAACTTATCGCAGCGGCGCTTAACAGAGTGGCTGAGAAAACGAGTTGAAGCTTCATGACGAATAGCTTGACATGAATTGGGGCAGGACTGGAAACAGTATTGGGATCGGGGCAGCCTGTTGGCTGCTGCTGCTCGTATTATCTGCATCGGTGGCACAGGCCCACCGTTTGCGTCCTGCGATTGCAACGGTTGATTTTGATGCCGCAGGTGGCTACTCAGTAAGCTTGCAATTAAATCTGGAAGCTGCGGTAGTCGGCATCGGCCCGGAACACAGCGATACCAACGAATCGGATAAAGCGCCTGAATATGATGCGCTACGGGAATTGCCACCGGCAGAACTGCGGGCGCGATTTGAGGCCTTTGCGCCCCGGCTGCTGGCCGGCATCACGACCAGCTTTGACGGCCAGCCGGGGATGCTGCAGCTGGTCGATGTGGACATTCCGTCGGTGGGTGACGTGAGTGTAGAGCGACTCAGCGTTGTGAGGCTGGCGGGTAAGGTGCCTGCCGGCGCAACGGATTTTAGCTGGCGATACGCGCAGCAGTTCGGGGAATGTGCCTTGCGCGTGGCGCAGAACGGCGAGGTTATTCGCTCGGAGTGGTTGACTGGCGGGGCGCAGAGCGAGCCCTTTCCCCTTGACCCGGCAGCGGTCGGCACGCGGTCCAGCTGGCAGGTCTTCAAGGACTACACGGTCCTGGGCTTTACCCATATCCTGCCCAAAGGTCTGGACCATATTCTATTCGTGCTCGGTATTTTTCTGCTGAGCCTGCATTGGCGTCCGCTCCTGTACCAGGTGACGGCCTTCACCGTCGCCCACTCAATTACCCTGGCTTTATCGCTGTACGGGATCGTATCTCTGCCAGCCAGTGTTGTGGAGCCGCTGATCGCAGCGTCGATTGTCTATGTTGCCGTGGAGAATATTGTCACGCCGCAACTCAAGCCCTGGCGCGTTTACGTGGTTTTCATGTTTGGTCTTCTGCATGGCCTGGGCTTTGCCGGTGTGCTGACTGATCTGGGCTTGCCTCGTGATGAGTTCGTCACCGCCCTGATTGCTTTTAATGTCGGGGTCGAACTGGGTCAGCTGGCCGTGATTGCCCTGGCTTTCCTGGCCATTGGTTTGTGGTTTCGCAATCGGTCCTGGTATCGGAAGGGAATTGAGATTCCCGCTTCTCTGGCTATCGCCGTGGTCGGGGCTTACTGGACGATTGAGCGTATTTTTTTCTAGGCCGGCAGTTCCCGGTCTGTCACGTGCTTGTTAAGACAGCAGCGGAAGTCCACGCTGCAAAGCTGCGTCGGCAATAAGTTATTTTTTTCAGGCATGACCTGTCTTTGCTGGAGAGTTCCAATGCTAAGTTCCAATTCATTTCGCAGCACACTGGCCATTGTGCTGGCTTGCTGGGTGGCCGCTGTTCCAGCGGCTGAACTGGTCAAGCCCACGGTGCTGATCACCGGCTCCAGCCGGGGCATTGGTTTTGAGCTGGCCCGTCAGTACGCGGAGCAGGGCTGGGGGGTGATTGCGACGGCCCGCAATCCCGCCGGTGCCCAGGCTTTGCAGAACCTGGCCAAAGCGCACGATAACGTGGTGATTGAGACCCTGGATGTCACCAACTTCGACCAGATCGATGCGCTGGCCGAGCAGTATCGGGGCGTGCCCATTGATGTGCTGATCAACAATGCCGGCATCCTGGGCGACAACGACAAGCAGAAGTTCGGCACCTTTGACTACAGCGCCTTCGATGCGGTGATGGCTGTGAACACACGGGGCCCCATCAAGATGGTGGAGGCCTTTGTTGATCATGTGGCCGCCAGCGATCAGAAAAAGCTGATGAATATCTCCAGCGCGGTGGGCTCCATTAAGCTCTCCTTCGGGGGCCAGACGTTTTACCGTTCCAGCAAAGCGGCGCTGAACATGGCCATGCGAAATATTTCCCGGGAAATGCGGCGCTCCAAAGACCCCGCCCGCAAGCAGCTGATTTTTGGCTTGATTGACCCGGGCGTGGTTAAGACAGATTTCGCCAAAAATGTGCCCATCCCGATGATTGAGCCGGCCGATTCAGCCGCGGCAGTGATCACGGTGATAGACGGCTATGTGCTAAAGACCTCCGGCCAGTTTTTTTCCTACACGGGCAAAAAACTTCCCTGGTAGCGTCAGGGCCGAGCTTCGAAGAAGGTCAGCCAGGCGCCGTCCGGGCTTTGGGTGGTGAAGGCCCGGGCCGTGCCAAACGGCGCCATGGGTAAGTCAGCCGGCCCGAACACAATAGGGGCGCCGCCGGCACGCAGTTCGCTCAGGCGTTGATCCAGGTCACTTACGGGGAAACGCAGGCTTTGAATGCCGCGCGCAACCGGGCTAACGCGACTGGATAAATTACGTCCCTGGAAGCCGGGGAAAGCCATCAGCTCCACCCGGCCGGCGGCCCGGTCAGCCCCGGGCGGAATCAGGATGCAGTAAGCCCGGGGAATACGCGTGGCAAAGTTAAGGGGCAGGGCGAAGTTGGTGGGCCGATCGGTGGGGTCCATAAACTCACCCTCGCCGATGACCTCAAAGCCCAGCTTTTCAACGTAGAAGCGTCGGGCCGTGGCCATATCCGCCACCATCTGCATGGAATTAAACGCCTTGGACAAAGTATCCGTGGCCGGGGCCTCAGGCAGGGGCGGGGCCAGCCACTCATAGACGGCGACATTCAGGCCGTCCGGTCCGCGCAGCACCAGGTTCAGGAGCGACAGTTCGCCGAATTCGAACTGATACGGCTCGTTGTAAGCCTGCCAGCCCAGTGCTTCTGCCGTGCGCAGATTGACGGTGGCATCGGCGGAGCGGGTCATCAGGGAAAATATGCCACCGGTATCCCAGGCCTGCGCATTGGCGCGCACAATGGGCGCCTGACCGTCCCCATAACGAATCAGCCTGACCCAGCCCTGGGGGTAGTCCGGTGGCTGCAAGACGATGAATTCACCGGATTGGACCGAGGCATCAAGACCCCGGTAGGCCAGTTCCGTGGCCGTCAGGGCACCCTGATGAATTTGTCGCCACCCCGCCACCCGGGTGAAAAAGCCCGCGCTGCGCGCCAGATCTGATACGGACACGACGGCTTCATGCCAGCCCCCATCGGCCGCGAAGGACTCAGCGCTGGGCGGGTCCGCTGCGGGCGCAGATCCGGCCAGTGCCAGGAAAAAAATAAAAGATATAAAAGCCAATTTAATCATATATTTATAGTCTTTTTATCATGCTGAATATCCGCTCTGAAAGGCCAGGTTCCTGACGCATCAGGCGGCACCCTCGAACTCGGATTTTAGTACCCCGGCGAAAATTCTCGGGAACCGTTTGCCGAATGCCGCGGTCAACACTATCGTCGGTCAGGTTGCTGCTTGTCGGCAGCCTGATAATCACGAAACCATTTGAGGGGAGAAATCCTATGAGTTCGAAGTCTTCGTTGTCTGGATTGGCGCTGGCAGCTGCTGCTGCAGCGGTGTTTGCAACAGCTCCGCTGACCGCTACCGCAGGTGGCCACGCAGCCTCTGGCGGCGACGCTCAGGGCAAGTGTGTCGGTGGTAATGCCTGTAAGGGGCAGAGCGCCTGCAATACGGCCAGCACCAGTTGTGCCGGTCAGAATGCCTGTAAAGGCCAGGGCTGGATCGTGACCAGCAAGGCCGAATGCGATTCGGCCGGTGGTACCTTCGAGGCATCATCCTGATCTGACGGGAACCGGAACCGGGTCGGCCGCGTGCCGGCCCGGTTTTCCTGACCTTCGTGAGTCACCACTCCTCACCGGCTGATCGCAGCAGTCTTGGCTTTGGCCTGGGCCTGCGAACCAATCATTACGAAGCCATTCTCGACGAGGCACCGCCGGTTGACTGGTTCGAGATCCTGTCTGAGAACTACATGGTGGAGGGCGGCAAGCCCCTGCATTTTCTCGACCGGATTCGCGCCGACTATCCTGTGGTGATGCACGGCGTATCGCTGTCGATCGGCAGCACGGCGCCGCTGGATTTTGATTACCTGGCCAAACTGAAACGGCTCGCCCATCGAGTTGAGCCCGCCTGGGTCTCTGATCACTTGTGCTGGACGGGTGTGGCCGGTCAGAACATGCATGACTTGCTGCCTGTGCCCTACACACAGGAAGCCATTACCCACATTGCCGACCGCGTGCAGCAGGTGCAGGACTACCTGGGTCGCCAGATTCTGCTGGAGAACGTGTCCAGCTACGTGACCTGGAGCGACAGTCAGGTGGAAGAGTGGGAATTTCTCTCGGCCATTGCCCGGCAGGCCGATTGTCTGCTGTTGCTGGACGTCAATAACGTCTACGTCAGCAGCCAGAATCATGATTTTGACCCCCTGGACTATTTTGCAGGCCTGCCCGCCGACCGCGTGCGGCAATTCCATCTGGCCGGCCACAGTCACAACGGCGAACTGATTATCGATACGCACGATCAGCCTGTGCCGGATCCCGTGTGGAGTTTGTACGCCCAGGCGCTGGCGATATTTGGTGAGGTGTCCACCATGATCGAACGCGACGCGGATATTCCCCCGTTGCCGACCCTGGTCGCCGAACTGGAGCAGGCACGACAGGTGGCCCGGCGCGCCCTGGAGGCAGCGGCGTGAGTGGTCTTGCCGAGCGACAGGCGCAGTTTCAGGCGCATTTGACCCACGGCGCCGATGATGTGGCCGCGCATATCGTCGGTGATGAAAAAGCGGATTCTGCGACCCGCCTGCAGGTCTACTTTCAGGCCTACCGCTTGCGACTCATTGACGTGTTGCAGAATGATTTCGAGGGCCTGCACGCTTTGCTGGGCGATGAAGCCTTCAGCCGTATGGTGCAGGCTTATCTGGAAGAGCATCCCTCGCGCCATCCGTCCGTGCGCTGGTTCGGTCAGCACCTGCCCGCTTTTTTGAGTGC
>JBPCXH010000185.1:0-4427 GCA_051008735.1 Gammaproteobacteria bacterium
TCACCTGCGTGTCCAGCCGGCCCAGCAGTTCCAGTTCACCGTCACTGCGCCAGCGCGCCCGGTCGCCCGTCCGGTAAACGCGCTCACCCGTCGCGGGCAAGCTGACAAACTTCTCCGCCGTCAGGTCATCGCGCTGGTGATAACCGCAACTCAATCCGGCGCCACCAATCAGCAACTCACCCGGGACACGAGCAGGCAAGGGTCGCAGTAAATCATCGACGACCCAAAGTCGGGTATTTGCAATAGGCCGACCAGCACTGATTCTGCCATTGGCATCGGTTATGCGAGCACTCGTTGACCACACGGTTGTTTCGGTCGGCCCATACAAGTTCCAGAGTTCGCTGCCGGCCATCAGCAAGCGACTAGCCAGTGATCGATCCAGCGCCTCGCCGCCGCACAATATTCGTAAGCGGCCGTCGCCGGACCAGCCACTGCCAAGCAGCAGCTTCCAGGTCGCGGGCGTTGCCTGCATGACTGTGGCTCCGGATTCGTCCAGCAAGGCTGCAAGGGCATGCCCGTCTGTCTGCGCCTGTGCCGGCGCCAGGATGACTTCTGCACCGACCATCAGCGGCAAAAGAATTTCCAGCACAGAGATATCGAAACAAAGCGTGGTAACGGCGAGCATTTTGTCGCCTGCTTGCATGCCGGGTTCGCGTGCCATGCTCTGCAGAAAATTAAGCACACTGGTCGCGGTGAGTTTGACGCCTTTGGGCTGCCCCGTGGAGCCGGAAGTGTAAATGAGGTAGGCAAGTTGCTCGCTGTCATCCAGGGGGACGGGCAGCTGATCACCGGCACGCTGCTCCACAAGCTCTCCGCCCGAAGACACCCTGAGCAGGACCCCGCTAAACCCAGCAAAATTATCGGGCTCGTCCGTTATCAGGACCGCCGCGCCGGAGTCCGCGAGCATGTACCCCAAGCGAGCGCGCGGGTAGCCAGGGTCCAGGGGCACATAAGGCGCTTCGCAGTCCAGGCACGCCAGCATTGCTATCACCATGCCGGCGGAACGCTGCATGCAAATTGCCACCGGCGTGTTGGGCAACACACCCACACCCTGCAACTGTTTCGACAAAAGGGTGGCAGCCGTTCGCACCTGCGCATAAGTGAATCGCTGCCCGCCACAACTCAGGGCATTTCGAGCCGCGTGGCTGGCCCCGGCATCGGCGAGCATTGCCGCAAGCTCGGTACCCACCAGGCCCGGTTTGCCAGTGTCATTCCAGGCAGACTGCTCTGCCTGCAGGCTGGCAGGGGCCTGCAAGGGCAAGTCCATCAGGGCGCAGTCAGGATCCGCCACCAGGCCGCGCAACAGGCTTTCATAGGCTGACGCGAATCGCTGTACCGTTGCCGCATCAAACAAATCAGTGTTGTACTCGAAGCTGGCCCACAACCCGTCATCGGCCTCGGCGATGGACAGTGTCAGGTCATACTTGGCCGAATCACCGGGCGCCATCTCCGCTGGCGAGAAACTGAGTTCCTCTATTTCTTCGGCTTCCCACGGCGCGTTCTGCAAAACGAACATCACCTGAAAAATAGTCGAGTAACTGAGACGACGAGCTGGCTGCAAGGCCTCTACCAGTCGCTCAAAAGGCAAATCCTGATGAGCAAAAGACGCCAAGGAAGTCTTTCGCACCTGACGAAGAAAACCACTGAAGCTCAGCTGTGGATCACAGTCCGCTCGCAGCGCGAGGGTGTTCGCGAAAAATCCCACCAGATTTTCCAGCTCCGTGCGCTGACGACCGGCGATGGGCGACCCAACAACGACATCGCGCTGGCCCGCGTAACGCGAGAGCAGCACATAAAATGCGCTGAGCAGAACCATATACAAGGTGGCAGACTGATCCACTGCCAGCGTGCGCAGCGCCTGCAAAAGCGGCCGATCAAGATTCAGCGCCCAACGGCTGCCTCTATAACTCTGGCGGGGCGGACGCGGCCGATCGGTGGGCAAATCCAGAAGGGGCGCAGCGCCCTCGAGAGTTTGTTGCCAGTACTCAAGTTGCCGCTGCAATTCCGGCCCCGCCAGCCACTCACGCTGCCAGACGGCGTAATCGGCATATTGCACCGGCAACTCAGGTAACTCCGGACGTGAACCACGGCCAAGGCCCGCGTAGAGCTTCATCAGATCGCTGAACAGCACGCCTGAGGACCAGGCATCGGAAATCATGTGATGCGTCAGCAATAACAGGGTGTGCCGGTCGGCCGTTTCGCGAATCAGGAAGACCTGCAGCAGCGGCCCGGCTTCGATATCGAAGTTCCAGTTGGCCAGCCTGCCCAGGCGAGTGCGAATAGCATCGGGCGAGGCCTCCGGCATATCCAGCAGGGTAACTTCGACGGAGGCAGCTTCACCGATCTGCTGTATGGGCTCTCCATGCCGGACAGCAAAACGTGTACGCAAACTTTCATGACGCTCAACCAGCAAATTGACCGCTGCCTGCAAACGATCCGGATCGAGTGCACCGATCAGGCGTACCGGCAGTCGAACGTTGTAGGCAGCATTCGCGCCCTCCAGCTGTTCGAGAAACCACAAGCGCCGCTGGGCAAAAGACACCGGAAACTCGAGTGTCTCTCCGCCTGCTGTTGTGCCCTTAACCGCCGTATCCATTTCTGCTTCAGCCTGCCTTGTCTTGCCCGCGCCGCGGTAATCGAGGAATCGGCGGTAATACCGACGGACTCGAAATCCGACCAACGGATGCTGCAAAGTCTGCCAATTGCGGCTTGCTAAAGATAAGTGCCAAAGGGATTTCCCGGCCGAATTGTTCGCGGATGCGGGCGACCAGGCGGGTTGCCAGCAATGAATGGCCGCCCAGGGCAAAGAAATCCTCGTGGGGGGCCACGGCCTCCAGGCCCAGCAGCTGCGCCCACAGCTGCGCCAGATCTGCCTCCAGGCCCGGCCGCACGGCCCGCTCAGGCCCGGCCTGGCGTGACGGTGCCGGCAGCTGAGCGCGCGCCACCTTGCCATTGGCCAGCCGCGGCAGCGACGGCAAACTCACCCAGGCCCCCGGCACGGCCCAGTCCGGCAGGCGGGCCCGGCACCAGGCCCGCAAGGCCTGCGGTTCAACCTCAGTCCCGGCCGTCCAGGCCACCAGCTGGTCATCGCCCGCGGCACCGCGCACCACCCCGGCGGCCACTGCACTCAGGCCCGGGTAAGCCAGCAGCACCGACTCCACCTCGCCCAGCTCCAGCCGCCGGCCCCGCAGCTTGACCTGGTCATCCTGCCGACCCAAATAACCCAGCGTCCCGTCCGGTCGCCGCCAGCCCCGGTCGCCGGTCCGGTACCAGCGGCCTCCGGGGGCGGACTCATCCGCCACAAAACGCGCCGCCGTCAGGGCTTCATCAGCCCAGTAGCCCAGCGACAGCCCCGGGCCCGCCAGCTGAATCTCGCCCAGCCAGCTCTCCTGGCCCTGCGCTGACATCAGCCGCACGGCCACCTCGCCCACCGGCTGACCCAGCGGCAAGTCATCGCCCGCCACCGCCGTCTGCGCCGTGGCCTGCCACTGCAGCCCGACCGTGCACTCGGTCAGCCCATAACCGTTCACCAGCACCGCCGAGGCAAAGCGCGACCGGAACAACGCCAGGTCGCCGCGCCGCGCCACTTCGCCGCCCAGTACCACCCGGCGCACCGCGCCCAGGCCGTGCCGGCAATCCAGCTCGCCGCCGAACAGGTGCCGGTAAACCGTCGGCGTGGCATGCACCACCGTCACACCCGCCTCACCCAGCTCTTCCACCTGCGCCCCGGCACCGCGACCATCGCGCAGGTCCAGCAGGTGCAGTGACGCACCACTGAGCAGGGCACCGAACACATCCTGTACCGCCGCGTCGTAGCCCAACCCGGACAACAGGCTTAATCGATCCGCCGCCGTCAGCTCCAGGCTCGCCGCATACCGACCCACCTGCGCCAGCAAACCCGACTGACTTTGCATCACGCCCTTGGGCTTGCCCGTCGTGCCCGACGTGTACAACACGTAGGCCAGCTCACTGCCCGACACGGATCGACCAACCGGGGCCGTCTGACGACCGTCCGCCTGTGTGTCCACCCGCACCACCGGCAAGCCCAGCGACTGCGCCGCTGTCGCCCGGGGCCCGTCACTGACCAGCACCCGCACCCCGGCATCGCTCAGCATGGCCTGCTGACGACTGACCGGCTCACCCGGGTCCAGCACCACGTAGGCGCCGCCCGCCTGCAAAATACCCAGCAGGCCGGCAATAGCAGCCGCATCATGGCCGGCCAGCAGGCCGACACGGTCGCCCGACTCAACGCCCGCCTCAACACAGCCGTGTGCAACCCGACTCGAATACTCGACCAGCGCGCCGTAACTCCAGCGCGTCGTCGCGCTGCTGATCGCCAGCTGCTTCGGCGCTGCCGCGGCGACCGCCGCAAAGGCCGACCAGACAGACGGTGCCACTGACCAGGCCGGCTCCGTCAGCGCCGGTGA
>JBPCXH010000186.1:0-11923 GCA_051008735.1 Gammaproteobacteria bacterium
CGGACGGGGCTCACCGACATTGACCAGGCCGCAATAAGCCGAGAAGCCGGTCATACCCAGGGCACCGAGTGCCAGGTGTGCAGGCAGATCGTCTGGCCGAAACTGATAGAAACGATCCTCGGGTGGCGCCGCGGTCACACAATACGTCTGCCAGCCCATCTGGCCATGCACGACGTCGCCGGGATTGTAGTCAGGGTGCCGGGAAATCAGCACTCGTCCGACACCTCGACCGTGCAGCATCTCGCCAATCGCCAGGGGCGAACGCTGAGCGACGGACTCACCCGACATGTACATAGCCATCACCGGCGCGACGGACAAGTACAAGACCTGGATCAGCATCTCTCCTTCACCGGGCCGGGCCAGGGGCTGATCACGCAGGGCAAAATCTTCGAGTACCGGAGCTCCCTTCGGTCGGGCGGCCACCGTCCACTGTTGATTGATCATCGGCGTGTCAGCCTCTGGCCGCCCGGGTAATGGTGTAAATCACAACGAGATGGCCGTCGTGATCCACGAAACCAATCTCACGACCGGTCCGGCCATCCTGGGTTTTCAACAATTCTTCGGGATGCAACAGGAGCCCCTCACGCCGAACTGCTGTGACTACTTCATCAAAGGCTTTTACGTTTAATACCAGGGCATTTCGTCGCGGCAAGGGTACCGAGGCCAGCTCGGCCCCCACCACTTCCGTCAGTGCCAGGCTCCGGGGCTGTTCGTCATTAGCACTAAGTACCGCAAACCGAACCCGCGCGTCAGAGGGAATCTGGAACACGGTGTAGTCATAGCCATCCGGGGTGGACTCCTTCATGAAATCGAGGCGAAAGCCGAGAATATCGCGGTAAAGCTCCAGGGCCCGGTCCATATCTGCCACCACCAGATTCGGCCGTTGCAGCCTCAGGCCGCTATCGTTCTCAGGCGGACTCATTAACTCGTACCACTCCCAAACGAGCGGGGATGGTAGCACCGGCGCAAAGGCCATTTTGCGTGGCCATGACAAGTGCCTCCCAGTCTGCGACTCTATGCCGCCTGCATGGACACTTCATCAGCCGACAGTCATCGCTATCCCGACCCGCGCTATGCGTGGTACGTGGTGGTATTGCTGACCCTTGCCTACATTCTGTCCTACCTGGATCGACAAGTACTGTCGCTGCTGACGGAACTGGTCAAGGCCGACCTGGGGCTTAGCGACACGCAGATGGGCCTGCTGCTGGGCCCCTTTTTCGCCCTGTTCTATGCCTGTATGGGCATTCCCCTGGGGTGGATGGCCGACCGCTACAATCGGCGCACCATAATTGGCGTAGGCGTCGCCCTTTGGTGCGCGGCTACGGCCGCCGCCGGCCTGGCAAGAAATTTCGGTCAATTAGCTGTCACTCGATTCGCGGTCGGCATCGGCGAAGCGGCCCTGGGGCCCAGCGCCCTGTCTCTGATCACTGATTATTTTTCGCCCGGCAAACGCGGCCGGGCTATTGCCTTCTATACGAGCGCTGTCTCAATCGGCTCAGGCATTGCTTACTTGCTAGGTGGGCAGATCATCCAGTGGGCCACGAAACAACCTGAATTGATCTGGCCGATCATCGGCGAAGTCAAACCGTGGCAGGTCGTATTTCTGGTTGTTGGTCTGCCGGGGCTGGTCATCTCTGCGCTGATGTTCACCGTGCGCGAACCTGAACGCACCGGTACGACAGTAACCAAAGAAATGGGCAGCAAGCGAATTGGTTTCATCACCGCGCTTCGCTACCTGCTGCGTCGTATAAAAAGTTTCGGCGGCATTTTCGGCTGCATGTCAGTCATTACCGTGCTGGCCTACACGCACTTCTGGCTGCCGCCTTACTTCCAGCGCACCTGGGGCTGGGATGTCCCGACTTTTGCACTTTATAACGGTATCGGTTTGCTGATCGTAGGACCCCTGTCAGTGAATTTTGGTGGCTGGCTTTCGGACTGGCTGCGTGGCCGGGGCAAAGAAGATGGCCCCGTTATCGTTCTCCTCATCGGCATGGGCATCATGGTGCCGACAGGCATTGCATTCCCGCTGATGCCTAGCGCCATATCAAGCTTCGCTGTTTATCTGTTCACCATCGTGGGTGCAGCCATGGCCACGGCGGCTGCGCCTGCAGCCATCGTCAGCATTGCCCCCGGGCAGATTCGCAGCCAGACCATCGCTCTTTTCTACCTGACCATCAGCCTGATCGGTGCAGGCATCGGTCCACCGGCCGTGGCCTTCTTCACTGACACCATTTTTGGCGATGAGAAAGCGATCCGATATTCCATGGCCTTGGTCCCCGTTATTTTCGGGACGCTTGGCCTGATTCCGGCATGGTTCGTTCGACGTGCCTTTCGTGAACAGGTTGCCGAGCGCGCAGCGGTCGAGAAAGCCCAGGCAGCCGCGGCAGGCTAACGACCTGTCAGGGCACGAAAGGCTGCGCGAATATCATCCACCGCCGAGCCCATACGCACTTCGAAAGCCTGCAAACGATCGCTCGCTATCTCACCCGCATCCTTGAGATCTCCGCGGGTCTTGGCTATTTTTTCCTGCAGCTCCTTACGGCCTTTAGCCAGGGCATCCCGCGCTTCTGAACGGCCCAGGGAAAACTGCAGTTCGGCCGCTTCCAATTCCGCCCGCAGGCGCTCACTCACCAGAATAAAACGTCCCAATTCTTCTTTGGCCGACCCGGCCAGTTCATGACCCACTCGATCAATGGTGGACTCGGCTTGCTCCAGCTGCCGCAACAGCTTGCCTCGCTGTGCCTGGTAGGCGTCTTTTGACTCCGCCCGCCCCAAAGCCAGCTGCACCCGCAATTGCTGCAAGTCGCTGCGCAGTTCCTCGGCCTTCGGTTTGATTTGCTGCTCCAGCGCCTCGGTCGATTCAACGAGCGCCTTCGCTGCACTCTCCAGTCGCTGCATGGCTTCGTCGCCTGTCGCTTCGAGCTGCGCTTCCAGAGCATCAAGATGATGCGCCACGCGTTCCCGATGGGCGTGCACCTTGTAGCGGATTTCTTCTAACAGTGACATTGCTTTTTTCTCCTGCTTACACTTCTTCTTTCTTAACTCAGCCTTACTGTGACGCCGGGTTCGTACCAGCGCTAATTTTCTGGGCTTAACTCTTGCATTGACCGGATATAAGCGATCAGCTTGTCAACTATAGTGCGCACCGACGCCTCGGCCTGCATGTCGGCACCTTCTTCGACCCAGAATTCATAGCCCCAGACAGGCATGGTCCGAGTTCCGTGAGCAACAACTGCTGCACGTCCGTCGATAATCTCGCGCATCTGTATCTGATTGAAGCGATCGCCGTAACGGTGGGCGAGGCCGGTGAGATTGGGCACCATCACGTCCAGCTGTGAACCCACAGGTCCGTCACCATTGCCCGTGGGGCCATGGCAACTGGCGCAAAAACGCAGATATAACTGGCGTCCGGATTCGTCTGCGAGGCTCTGGGCACCGGCAGGCGCCAGCCAGAAAAAGTTCACCAGCAAACCGGCAATGACCAGGCGCCACGACATGGAAAGTCTCCTCAGATGAATTCACTCAGAATCCTACCACCCCCCGGTGAACGGGTCAGATACGGATTTGGCCCAGGCGTGGGCCGGCTCAGCGCGAGGCGAAAAAGCACACATTCGAGCGACCTGCAGGCAGACATCAGGGGCTCTTGCAGAATGGCCGTGGCAAGCTTGGGTATGCGGGCCGGCCGCTGAAGATCTAAAATCGATCACTGACTCTCAGGACAGCTGACAAATGAAAATACTGCGCAGACTAGGACTGGGCTTCATCGGCCTGCTGGCTTTCCTCTGGCTTGGCATGACGATCTATGCCTACTGGCCCTCGGGCATTGAAGAGGTACCCGCCCGTGAACTCGCGTCTGCCCAGGACAAGTTTGTCAGCGTGGACGGCATGGAGCTGCGCTACCGGGAATTTGGTACGTCCGGCCCGAACCGGCCCACCGTGGTGCTGATCCATGGCTTTGGTAACTCGCTGCAGTCTTTTCGATTGCTGGCACCGCAACTGACGAATGACTATCACGTCATCACCGTCGACTTGCCGGGTTTTGGTCTGTCGGCCAAACCGGCGGACTTTAATTACGACAATGAAAACCAGGCGAAAGTCATCGGCGATTTCATGCGGACCCTGGGCCTGGACCAGGTCATCATCGGCGGACACTCTTTAGGGGGCGCCATCGCGTTGCGAGTAGCAGTTACCGAACCCGAAGTACGCGGCCTCGTATTAATGAATCCGGGCATCATTAATTCGGGTGTGCCCTGGATCGCCCAATACTATTTCTTCCCGCTGCAAAGGCTGTCTGCGAAGCAAATGGGCAAACGGGATTTCCGCGAGGCGATGATCAAGGGATCTTTTATTAACCCGGACATCATCACTGATGAAGTGATGGATGACCTGCAACTCGCGGTGCGCAGTGAGGGCTATCTGGCTGGGGCAACGACCATGATGGGCCAATACGAAGAACCAGACGAAGAGCCCATGCTGGCCGACGTCCGGGTACCGACCCTGATTGTCTGGGGCGAAAAGGACCGCCGCAAGTCGCCGGAGGAACTGGCCCGACTGGAAGCCGGACTGCCCGATAGCCGCACTCTCAAAGTACCTGACTCCGGCCACTATGTTCAGGAAGAAGGCGCCGACCAGGTCGCTGAAGGCATGGCGGCAGCCAAAGGTTATCTCAGCTCCCGATGAGTATTCGCCCGCGAGAATACGGCCGCCGCGGCATCCTGGGAATCGGCACCCCGCAGGCGAATCCAACGGTCGAAACTGAGTTCCATGCCCTGAGACCTGCCGGCGTAAATCTCGTCGCGGTGCGCCTGCTGTGCATGGATAAAGATCCGGAACAGCGCATTGCAGGCTACCTCGACGGGCTGGGCGAAACCCTGACGCGTTTTGATGACCTGCAGCTGGATGCCTTTGGCTTTGCCTGCACCGGCTCCACTTACATTCGGGGATTCGCGGCAGAGCGAACACTCATTGAAAAACTGGAGCAGCGTTTCGGCTACCCAATACTGACGGCGACGGATGCGATCGAACAGCGCCTCACCGCCCTCGGGGCACGCCGCATCGCGCTGGTCTCGCCCTACCCGGACTGGCTGCTGAAAAAGGGGGTGGACTACTGGCAGGGACGCGGCTTTGAAGTCGCCACCGTGGGCCAGACGACTCTGCCCGGCGACAATCTGCACCGGATCTATGAACTCACCAGTCAGCAGGCCCTGGATGTCCTTCACAGTCTGGACCTGTATGACATTGATGCCATCCTGTTCAGCGGGACCGGCATGCCCAGCTTGCGAGCCATCGCCGGCGCCCGGGAAAGCACCGGCCTGCCGGCCTTATCGTCCAACCTGTGCCTGGCCGCGGCCCTGTTCCAGACTCTGGATATGGAGGGGGCAGAACTCACGGAACCCGATCAATGGCTGACCCGGCTGGACGACTACTAAGCCCGAGCGCCTTAGTCGGTGGCAGGATCAGGAATAGGAATAAACAAGAAATATACCCCCACGCCCGCGGCAAGAACCGCACCGCTGAGCAAGGGCAGGCTCGGCGAAAAGTTGTAGATGATGCCGCCCAGAGCCGGGCCAAAAATCATTCCGAAGGCCGGTGCCGCCGCCAGCAGACCGGCGACAGCGCCCTGTTCATGAGGCTCGACGTTCAGACTGGCTGCCGCGTTCAGCCCGGGTGTGGCCAGGGCAACCGATAAACCCATGAAAGCGAACAGGGCATATAACTGCCAGAGCTGCTCAGCGCCGGCGAGCAAGGCCAGGGCAGAGCCGAACAGGAAGAAGGAATAGCGCAACAGGAGCCGGGGGCTGAGCTTCCAGACCTGCATCACCACGATCTGCACCACCAGCGTAACCAGGCCCATGGATAACAGCGCGAACATAGCCACCTGAGTGATTGCCTCGCGACCGCTGATGCCAAAGCGATCTTCGATATAAAAAGGTGTCACTACCTGCACGCCGGTAAACACCATAAAGACGACAAACCAGCCAAAGAGATAGGGAAACACGCGTTTATCGAATATACGCAGGCGCTGAACATCCTTCTTGTGCAC
The DNA here is from genome assembly GCA_051008735.1 of Gammaproteobacteria bacterium. Lineage (GTDB taxonomy): Bacteria > Pseudomonadota > Gammaproteobacteria > Steroidobacterales > J054. Next base: position 6,044 of record JBPCXH010000186.1, read on the forward strand.
ATGGCGCGCCGGTTCAGCCAGGCGCAGGACAGTCACCAGAACAGCAACCAGGGCCAGAACCGAAGCGGCATACATGGGCAGCAAGGCACCGAAACGGGCCAGCAAACCACCAAAGGCCGGACCAAGAATAGTGCCGATGCCCCCGGCGCCTGCAATCAGCGCCATGCCCTGGCCGCGGGTGGCTTCGTCGGTGGTATCAGCCACATAGGCTGTGGCTGCCGGTTGAATAGCCGCCGCCATGACGCCGTAGACCAGACGCGCGCCCAGCAAAGAAAGGAACAGGGGCATAGGTGCCAGCCAGCCCATCAGGCCTGCCTGAATGCCGAAGGCCAGGGCCGCATAACCGATGGCGAAACCCACCAGCCCAAGCAGATAAACCGTCTTGCGCCCCATGGACTCACTGGCGCGACCCCAGTACGGCGAACAAATCACGATGGCGACATTGGAGGCGGCAATCAGCACGCCGAACTGCCATTCGCTCAGTCCGATCTCGCGGGCCAGGGGCCCGAAAATGACGTACAACAAAGACTGGCCCATGCCATAGGTCACCAGGCCGAAGAGCAGAATCAGGCGGGCGCGTGAGGATGCGTCGCTCATTGTTTATTGTGCCAACGAAAGAGTTTCAGAAAGTCGCCAGGGGCGCGCGGTGCCGGCTGACAGCCTGCTGGCAGCGGGCCGGGACTATAGCAGATCCGCTTTATAGTCGCTGAACGAATCTCTTATTAACCACTGCTAAAGAGAACGTATTTTGGGGCCCATTGCCACCCTTGTGCACCGCCTGGGCGGTGCCGCTTATCGACTGGCCTTTTTCACGGCCGGCTGCTACCTGCTGTGGCGCAGCGTCGTGGACGACGACGCCACCACTTCTCTGGTCAGCCTGGGCCTTGGGTTTCTTTGTTTTTTGCAGTTTGTCGTGCTCGCCATCATTGACTACCGCCGGGCCCGACAACAGGACACCGATTCGGACAAACCAACTCGTTACTGAAGCAGCCAGACACGGGGGCCCGATTGGCTGATGCCGGGCTTTTACCTATGATGATCTTGTGTTTACTTCCGGTTAAGCCTCAATGTCCATTGCCCGCGTAGCCTTTGCCTTCGATGCCGGCACCTTCGGTGTCATGAAATCCCTGCTGGAGAGTGAAGGCCTCGGCGTGCTGGACCTGGCCTACGGCGGCCACGTGGCTATCGCCGGTGCCGACCAGGGCTATTACCTGCAAGTGCTGGAGGAAGATCAGGATCAGGCCGCCAAGCTGTTGCAGGACAATGGCTTCGGGAAGTATCTCGTGCAGCGTAAGGTCTGAGGCGCGCTATAAACTCAGGTCTTGTAGAGCGCCTGCACCTCGCCCACCAGCGTGCGGATCTGTTCTCGCAGTTTCGCCGGCGCCAGCACCTCCACGTCGGGGCCATACTTCAGCACATCCATGATCAGCTCACGGGGATCGGAATAAGGCACCTTTAATACGTAGGCACCATCCAGTTCGAACTGCCCGTCCTGCTCCGGATGCCAGATTTCCCGGGCAACCCAGCGCGCCCGCATCGGCGAAAAGCGCAGCACAGCGGTGTGGGCGGCACGACCGGAGAAAATCCCGAAACCCGCACCCAGGTGTTCATCCAGCGTGGTGTCTTTGATCTCCCGGGCGCGTTTGGCCAGCACAATAGCCTGAGCAATGGCATCGACGGAAAAGGTTCGCAAGCCCTTGCGCAGATGACACCAGGCATCCAGATACCAGTTGTCCCGATAGAACACGAGTCGCTGGGGCGAGACATCGCGGCTGAGAGTTTCGTTGGCCGCACGACGAAAATGATCAATACGCAAACGGCGGCGAGACAACAGCGCAGAAGAGATGGCCTGGAAGGACTCGGCGTTGACCGGCCTGACACCCATTTGAAGAATGCGGATACGCCGACTTAAATCATCAGCATTGAAATCGCCGGTATCGAGAATTTTCCGAATGCGCTCGCGCAAGGGGCGCACCTGGGCACCCAGCAAACCGGGTTGCAACCGCTCCAATAGCTGCTCCATCGTCAGCAGGGCGTGAACTTCCTCGGCGCTGAACCAGAGACCCGGCAACTGAAACAGGTGAGCCTGGGGCGAGTTTTCGTCGAGCTGATACGCGCCCTGATCACGATCCCAGACAACAGGCATATTGAAGCGATCGCGCAGATACTCAAGATCACGCTTAAAGGTCGCTCGCGACACGCCCAGCTCTTCCTGAAAAGCTTCCCGCGATACGAAACGTCGTTGCGTTAGCAGGCGATGAATTTTGTAAAAACGTTCCGTGCGATCCATGAGCTGATTACATCATTCCAGGCCGAGAATGAACTCTCAGTCGGCTTCGCTCACGGGCAGTACCGATAATCGATTGCCCCGGCGTACCAGTGGAAAATCCTCAAGGGCCGGCTGCGCCTTCAACTCCGTGAGACTGATCGTGCGTTTGAGTTTTCGCTGGTAACTGACATCCACCATCAGCCAGCGAGGATTCTCGGGGTCACTCTTGGCATCGTAGTACTTGGAGTTGGGATCGGACTGGGTGTCGTCCTCGTAGCCACGGCTAACGATCCGCATAAGGCCGACGATGCCGGGCTCTTTGCAATTGGAGTGGTAGAAAAAGGCCCGGTCACCTTTGCGCATATCATCACGCATCATGTTACGGACCTGGTAATTGCGAACCCCTTCCCAGCACTCGCGGCGATCGCGCTTCAGATCGTCGATGCTGTAAACATCAGGCTCAGATTTCATCAGCCAGAAAGCCAAATTTCTTATCCTTTTACTGTGCGTGGCAGATTGATAGTAACCTAGGCGCCAGCACTGCGTCAGCGCAGCAAAACAGGGAAGATAATGATATTTTTCAGCGACTTGGTTATACGTTTTTCCCGGTCCTGGCGGCTTTTTTTGCTGGCGGCCGTGGTGACATTCGGGTCTCTTTATCTGTTCATAGGCGTCATACAGCCGCGTTTCGAAGCACTGACCGGCGGCGCGGTGCCTTACGATTTGCAGGACGAGCTCAGCGTGGAGCAGGTCTATACGCAACTGGCCACCTATTCCGCCGATGCCCGGCAACTCTATTACGTATTCTCTGCCATCGATTTTGCCTTCCCGTTTTTCGCCAGCCTTTTCCTGGCAGCTATTACCGCTTTCTCCCTGCGCTACCTCTGGCCGGCGGCCTACCAATGGCTGGGAACGCACAAGCTCTGGTGGCTGCTATTGATACCCGCCGTGTTTGACTGGGCGGAGAATATATTTGCGCTCACGGTGATCATTAACCACGGGCAGGAGCTGCGTGGTGCAGCCGCGGCGATGATCTACGCCAAAATGGGCAAGCTTACCCTGGTAACCCTGAGCCAGATTCTGGGCTGGGGCCTGCTTTTACTGGCCACTGTTAAGTGGATATTCATTACGATCCGACGGAAGTTGGCGACAAACTGATGTCCTCTAATTCGAATCAGGGGACCAACCGTCAGCTATTCCAACGTGCACAGATAACATGGCTGGTTGAACCCACTGGCTTCTATCGTCTCGCATCTGCCATCTGGGTGCGATAAGCCTCCGGATCGCCAAAATCAGCGAAGCGTGCGTAACGTCGGTGGGGATCAAGAACTTTCCCGGCGTGCTTGACCGGACACCAGTACTCTTCAGTGCGCGCGCCTATTTCCCGCGCATAAGCCAACAGGCCATTCGCATAACCGCAGTAAATGCAGTTAAATTTTTCTATCACGTTCAGATAAGACAACTTGTGCCTGTCCAGCACAATGTACTTACGCCGACTCACCTTTGGCATCCGGTATAAAGGAAAGCAAATGGCCTGATAGGCGGAAATAAACAGATCAAGTGCCATGAAAGGCAAGATCATGGAATAGATAAACGGCGCCGATATCAAATTTCGGAAACTGCTCTCACGCAACCAACGGTACAGACCGACTTTCAGCTTCTGGTGGGCTTTTTTTACCGTTGCTTCGAAGCGGACCTTGGTGCCATCCATGCGGTATAAAAACTTCACCTCGTGAGTTCTGATGGCGTCTTCCAGTTCTTCTTCCAGGCGGCGAATTTCAGAAAGGATATGACTGACTCGGGACTCCATGGCCGCTCTCCTGCAGAGCTTAGGCTTGAAAGCAGAGTTTAACCGCGATACCAGCGCCGATAGTCAGGAAGCCTGTAAGGCGAGCCGATAGGTGGCAAAGGTAGGTCTAGCGAACCGCCAACACCCAGGAGCCGAGGATTCCACACACAGCCAAAAGGCCCGCCGCTGCTTGTACAACGGACTCATGCTTCGAAGGCTTGGGGATTTTCCCCATCAGGCTGCCAAGCAAAAGTCCCGCCAGGAAGCCGGTCAGGTGCGCAACGATATCCGTGTTCTCATCGCCGGTCCCCAGCCAGGTCAGCACCCAGAGGCCGCCAATAATGGGAGCCCACCGACGGGCCCAGCTGTTCCGATGGAGGCGGCCGAAGAAAAAATAGAATGCAGCCAGCAGGCCTAAAGCGGCGAACACCGCGGTCGAGGCACCAACCGCAAGATGCTCAGGCGGCTGCACCAGGGCATTCATCGCGTTACCCAGAGCACCGGCTATCAGAATGGCCAGCCAGGTGACGCCCCCGCCCAACTGACGTGACAGAAACAGGGCAAACAGCGCGCCGAAGCCCAGATTGCCGAGCAGGTGCCACAAATCGCTATGGAGTGTCAGAGCGGTGATTAGCCGCCAGTATTCGCCGGCATAGATCGCCGCGACGTCGACACGACCGGCTGAAGTCCAGTCGATGCCGTAGCGAAATCCACCCTGTAAAGCGAAAACGGATAACAGGACCGTCGCATAGCCCAGCATACCCAGCCGAACGCCACCGCCCCGAGGCGATATGCCGGTTAAGGCGGGTGGCGCCTGGTTCTCTTGCTCGTACAGGTCGATCTGCTGGCTGGCCTGGGTTACTGCCGCCTCATCGACCTGCAGGTACCAGCCCCACCAATCGCGACGGATAGCATGGTCAATACTCATTGCGGTGAGGACGAGAGCTCGTTCCCTGCATTCCACAACATTCGCAGTGCGATAAACGATGACCATTCAGATTCCAGGAACCGATGCTTGCAGACAGGTTAGCGGCTACGCCGACACTTTGGGCAGAATCCGGGCTGCATAGACAGGAGCAGACTGATACAGCAGCAGGCATGCGGATGGCACGGCCATACAGGCTTGTTCCACCTGTTGGTTGCAAGGTATTTGCTTTCGGCGAAAAGCCTCTATTTGTCCGCGTCTTTGGATGCTGCCCCCGCTGGAGACGTAATTGGCCGGATTCTGATGCGCTCAGCCCGTCTCTGCGTGGCGGAGACGACCTCGAATCGAAAACCATTCCAGTCGACCGCATCACCCTTGACGGGAATCCTTCCGAGAAGTTCTGAAACCAGACCGCCGGCGCTGGAAATATTGCCGTACGAAGACCATTCAAGCCCCAGTTGCTCGCCGACTTTTCTCAGCTCGATGGAGGCAACGATTTCCAGGGATCCATCGGGCCTTAGCCACAGATCCTGAATTTCAACATCGCTTTCATCCATGATCTCGCCGACAATCTCTTCGAGAACATCCTCCAGCGTGACAATGCCTTCGACACCCCCATATTCGTCGACCACGATAGCCATGTGTCTCTTGTGCCTCTTAAAATCCTTCAGCAGGCTATTGAGATGCTTACTCTCCGGGACGATCAATGGCTCTCGCAGCAGAGCCTCCCAGTCGATCGGCTGATTGGGATGCTCCTCAAGCTGAAAGAACAATTCCTTCGCGAGCACGATACTGGAAACCTGATCGAGCTCATTGGTTCGCGAGAATGGCAGCCGGCTGTGACGGGATCTTCTAAGAATTTCGAGGTTGTCTGCTTGCGTTCGCTCTCCCGACAGA
>JBPCXH010000187.1:0-7845 GCA_051008735.1 Gammaproteobacteria bacterium
TCCAGTATTCCGGATACACCCCGAAAAAGGCACCCACCTCAGCAAGGGAGAACAACACGATAGCCACGGGCACGGCATAGCGGAAGGCCAAACCCGGACGCGGGATGCGAAATAACTGCCAGAGCAAGTAGACACACCACACCAGCATGGCCAGATAAAAGCCTGTCCCAAGGGAACCGCCAAGAAACAGAAACAAAATAAAGATGAACCATTGCACCAGCATGGTCTCCATGGCGGTGATTCGCGCGTAGCTTCGTCGCACGCCGGCGGTAGGATCACCCGGCGACCAGTGCAAACGACGCAGAATCCAGCGCATGAAATTACACCGCGTCTCGGAATTAAGCAGCCCGTAAATACAGAACAAGCCGAGCAAGATGGTGGTCGTGGACATGAGCAAGGCGTATCGCCCGTCCAGGGGAAAGCCACCGTAATCGATAGCAGGGACCTGGAAGCGATCGGCAAACCAGCGCAGGCAGCCCTCCGATAAGCCATGCCAGATCAGCATACCGCCGGCATAGCCGCCGATGGATGCGGACAGTTCGGACCAGCGCAGGGCCGCAGCAACGAGGACCACTCCCGCCAGGCCCATCAGGACAAAACCCCAGAAGGCCCACTCACCGGCGGCATCAAGAATGACCCGGTTTATCGCCCGGGCCAGGGGCTGGCCACTCAGGGCAATGGCCAGCACAATCAGGCCGAGGAATGGTTTACGCAACATGGGCGCAAGCCTACCAGCATGGCCTGCCGATCGCTTCGGGCGATTGCGCCGCGGCATAAGAATGAGAAAGCAGGTGGAGCCCAGCGCCGAAATCGCGTTGCTCATCGCAAGCCAACGAGTCCCGGACAATTGAACGCGAACAACACTGCAATTTTATGCCATCGCGCCATGGAACCCACCAACTGCCGCAGCGCACAAGGCACCTGGACGGCTCACCGCTTAACCCGGAGTGCTGCCAGAAATTAAGTTAAGCCCGCGCGGGCAGGCACAGGGCACGCGGATATTTATTGCAAGCAGAATATGAATGTCTCAGAATAAGTAGTTGAGCAATTGCGCATTTGTCCGCCAGAAACTCGCGCACAAACAACCGGGTTATACCCTCAGGAACCCCCAAAAAATGCCGACTGACCTGCCACCTTTAGTTGCCTTTGCAGTTACTGCACTTTTGGGAATATCTGCAGTTCAGGCACAGGGTGTCGGGGAATTCGGCTGCGGCTCCCTGGAAAATGCCTACGGTCCCTTCGACTACACCAATCCGACTCATCGGCGCGACGATATTCCAATCGTGGTCGGGATGCATTTCCCAGCCCATGTTCAATCCCTTACGCGAGGCCAGACAGGCACCATCGGCGGTGATATCGATTACACGCTTCGAGCAATACCCAATCATCATGCCGCCCTTAATGCCATCGCCCGTTATGAATTCCAAACCAGAAAATCACCGCCGCCCGGCTCCCGTTATACCGTTGACTGCTGGTTTGATCGAGCTATGCGCTTCAAACCTGATGATGGGGTTGTGCGGATGGTTTACGGGATTTACCTCGCCAAAAAGGGTGCAACGAATGAAGCGGCTGAAAAATACCAAGAGGCCATCACTCTCCTTCCCAACTCCCCCGAGCCTCATTACAACCTGGGCCTTCTCTATGCGAACACCGGCGAGTACGGCCTGGCTCTTGAACATGCCCACATTGCTTATAGCCAAAATTACCCGCTCAATGGATTGCGCCGCAAACTGCAGAAGGCAGGCGAGTGGCGCGAAATTCCCATTGAGGAATGATGGCGCATAGACGCTCACAGCGTCCTCTGAAATCTCTGCCTGAATGAGCCGATCTTCCTGGCGAAGAATTGTGCTGTCGTGCCGGCATCGCGAGAATGGTCCCGATGTATTTCTTCAGCTTTGGGCAGGCGCTCAACAGAGACGCTAAGATCCGCACCAGTAAAATAAGGGCAAGCTGGCATGAAACCGGACGGCTTAATCGTAAATCTTATCCTGGTCAGGCTAGCGCCCATAAATGTAAGTGTGCTGCCAGCCTCAGTGCAGAGGACTAGAGCGCAATGGTCGAAGTACTAAATCGGGAAGGCTCTGATTGAACACGACTAGCCAACAGTCGCCGGGCTGGCTCGGCAGCCTCGTCCTGGTTCTGGCTTCTACGCTGGCGTCTCTGCTCATTGTGGAATTGGCCCTGCACCTGTTCACGCCGTACCCCATCACCCAGGGATCCAACAAGCGGATGCATCCCCGGTTAGGCTATGTCATTGACAGCAACCTGCCAGAGATTGATGCGGCGGGCTTCAGGAACAGTGCCACGACCCTGTCCGCGGCAGACATCATTGTTATCGGTGATTCACATACCTACGGTAATAATGTATCAGCCGAAGACAGCTTCCCGGCAGTGCTCAGCCGGCTAAGGAAACAGCCGGTTTATAACCTCGGTATAGGCAGCTATGGCATCTACCACTATCTGGCTCTGCTAGATGAGGTAGCACAGGCAGGGGCATCGGATGTATTGATGGCCCTGTATCTGGGCAACGACCTGGTCAGTCACTGCAGCGTCACTACCCTGCCCTACTGGAAAGAATTTGCCGCCCAGACGGGCATCCAGGCACCCTTTTGCTCCCCGGACGAAGAGCTTGAACGAGAACGCAGCTGGATAAAGCGCAACAGCGCCCTGATCAGCGCCGTCGACATCCTGGTGGTCGAGCCCCTGAAACCCGACAAGGAGGCCGCGCCCGCCTTCGAGTTTGGCCGGGACCAGCGTATTGCCAAAAAGACCCTGCGCGGTTTTGCCAAGGCAACTTCTTTCGATACGGAAGGGGTGGAACAAAGCTATGGCAACAGCCGGCTGATACTTGAGCAATTCCGTGATCGCCTCAACGCTCAGAACCGGCGCTTTTCCGTCCTCCTGATTCCCACGCGAGGTCGGGTACTGGCGGCCTGGGCGAAAGCCAATGGTGGCAAACTGTCTCCTGAGATAGCCCCCCTCATTGCGGGCGAAGAATCACTGGCCAGAGCCTACGGCGAGTTCCTGGATGAATTGAAGGTACCCCACCTGAATGCTCTGCCCTTTGTGGTGGCAGCCCTGGATGGCTCCATCCAGCGGGGCCAGCCCTTTTACCCGACCCTGCGCGACGGGCACCCCCTGGAGTCTGGCTATGCTGCCTATGCGGCAGCCGCGGCCGAACTGCTGCGCCGGGCTCAGTCTCTCAGTGACGAGTCAACTGCGGAAACTCCTTAGAACACGCTGCGCCAACGGCAGTCGCAAGCTAATATATTGGGTGAAATCCACCTTAACGGAAGGACGCAGCATTGACGCCCCCAAACCCGCCTGAAACCCCATCCAGAGCCCCCGTTGGCTGGGGCATCATTGGCTGCGGCGACGTGGTCGAACGCAAGTCGGGGCCGGCCTTCAAACAAGTCCCCGGCAGCCGACTGGTCACAGTCATGCGGCGCACGGAAGCGGCGGTGCGCGACTTCGCCGAGCGCCACCAGGTGCCCGAGTGGACCACCGATGCGCAGGCCGTCATTGATCACCCCGATGTCACCGCGGTCTATATCGCTACCCCGCCCGAGCATCATCTGGAATACGCCCTGGCCGTCGCCCGGGCCGGCAAGGCCTGCCTGGTCGAAAAACCGGCGGGGCGATCGGCTACTGAATGTCGGCAAATGGTCGAAGCCTTTGAGGCGGCCGGCGTGCCCTTGTGGATTTCCTACTATCGCCGCGACCTGCCGCGATATCGCGCGGTGAAAGAAATAATCGACAGTGGTCAGCTCGGTGCCCTGGTCTCCATTGAGTACCGTATGTCAAAACAGGCGCACTTCAAACAGGATCGCTGGAATCGAGCCACTAACGGTGGTGGCCGTTTCTATGACCTGGCCGGCCACATGTTTGATCTGTTCGATGACTGGTTTGGCCCGATCAAACTCAATGGCGCCTCGGTTGCCAACGTCATTCCGGGCAATACCACGGAAGATGCCGTCTCCCTTTCATTCACGGCAGGCACTGATGTCGTGGGCTCCGCCGCCTGGAATTTTTCCGCACCGGCCTCCGTCGACGAACTGGTCATACAGGGACTGCGCGGCCGTATTCGTATGCGCGGTACATCGGTGGATGGTGCCGTGCATGTTGAATTAAGCCCCGAGGCGGCAATCAGACTGGCCAGCAGCATGCCGGCGCGCGCATGGCAGCAAGTCCGGCAGAAGCTCAAGCTCACGCCGCGCCAGACTCATCGCTTTGGCAAGGTCGAACTGCCCCACAGAGACCTGGTGGAGAAAATTGTCAGTCAGCTGGCAACAGGCCAGAACGTCGGCAATGGACGTGAAGCCCTGCGAACCTCAGAGTTCCTGGATGCAAGTCTGGCCGAATACTACGGCGGCCGGGATGATCAGTTCTGGAACCGACCAGCAACCTGGCATACGCGGCGCGCAGCGGCTGCCGAGCGTACGGATACTGAGATCAGTGATACCTACCGGCTCAGCCCCGCCGAACTGCAGCGCTTTGATGCAGACGGCTATATCGGTCCCTTCCGTTGTGATGCCAACTGGCAGGACATCATCGTGCCCATCAAAAAGGGGCGGAACCTGCACCTGCGCGAACCGGCTGTTTTCGATGTGTGCGCCCATCCGTCCATCGTTCACCGCGTGGCTCAGGCCATGCGGCAACCGCACCTGTCTTTATTCAAGAGCCGCTTCGTCGTGAAGCTTCCCAACACCCCGGGTGAGATCGCATGGCACCAGGATGCGGGCGAGAACAATGGCGGCTTTACCGCCGACGGCCTGCCCGTGCCAACTGTCACTGTGTGGATGGCTTTTGATGAGGTCACCGAGGCCAACGGTGCCATGAAGATCATTCCGCGCAGTCATCTTGACCTGGTGGGAGATTTTAAAAAGCGCATCCGGGCAGAACTTGTTGAGAAGGGTGTACTGACCCAGGAAGATCTGGCCCGCGCGGTTCCCTTCGCCTTGAAGCCAGGCGAGTTTTATATCTTCCACTCATGGCTGCTTCATGGCAGCGGACCCAACGCGTCCAAGATGCGTCGCGCCGGCCTGAATATTCGCTACTCGCCTCAGGGCTATGATTGCGAACCAGAAGTGGAGTACATACCGCTGCGGGTGTCAGCCGTTACCGAATCAGACGAACTGCTGCGGGATATCGCCTGAGCCAGAATCCGGCTGTAGCCCTGTCGCCGCAGCCCAGATGCATCGGAGCACGCTGGAATTCACCCACAGACTAGGACTTGCTGCGCTGCTCGTTGACCTGCTTCAGGAAGGCCTCGTCTACCTCCGACACACCCGCCGCCAGTGCGGTATCCACCAGTTGTTGCAGGGCATCCTTCATGAAGGGTTCAGGTATGGCCGTGAGCTGCTTGCAGGCCGCCTTGGTAAAGCGAACCGTCGAGTCAACCCGATTCGCCTGATAATAAATACTTTGATACTCCATGCCTTTGGCCTTAGGCAAGGCGACGCTGAATGGCTCGGCATGTTCGGCAAACCAGAAACCGCGATTGGCCCGGAAACCATAGAAAATCGGCAATTCAGGGAACACGCTGCCCTGTTCAATACCCGGCTCAACGGCCGGGTCCATCAGGATGCGATCCACGGACAGGGTGAAGTGGCTCTCATAAGGACGATCAAATGCATCACGATGTGAATGCAATCCGAAGGAGTCATTCCAGGTGCATTCCATGATTTGCACCGACTCGGCAACCAGCTGAGGAAATTCCGGGTCCCCGGCCAGATCAGCGGTGGGGGAATCCACCAGGGTGTAGGGATTGGCACGCTGCTTGTCAGCCAGGGGCATGCCCGGATAACCCATATTCGCCACGCCATTCAAACGCTCACGATCGAAGGGCACGTAATTCAGGGCGCATTTTCCCGTGCGCCGAATATTCACCGCCGTGCCACTGTTGCTGCGACTGATCAAAAGCATGGAGTACGGCTTGGTCACACTGAAGGGATAGACCAGGGCATGGGGACCGATGCCCGTCTCCCCGTTGTCGTGCACGGTGGTGACCAGGGCAAAGGACATGGGAATAAAGGCACAGGTCTGATAAAAATTATCCACGGGCGCGATGGAGACGAAGTCCTCCAGCCCGGTCTGGCTTTTGGCCCTGCTGCTTGTTGCGGCCATCCGTAACACCCCGACTCTTCCCAAGTTGTATTCACGATGCTGCCGACGCATGCCCTTAGGGCACAATCAGGAGAGATACCTAGGGCTCTGCCGCGCTAGAATCCAACTACAGACGAATCTGGCTGCCCGTACAGCACCCAACACCGGGGAAACCACGCATGAATCGACGTCAATTCATCCAGAACGCCGGGCTTGCTGCCGCAGCAACAACCGCTGTGGCGGCATGCGGCCGTGAACCACCAGCCCGTCCGGCCGGGGTGCCCGTGGGTCCTTTCGGACGGGACTCCACTGCGGAAGATGTCACCAGGGGCATGGACCTGGGCGGAAAAACCGCCCTGGTCACGGGCGCCAACTCCGGTCTTGGCATGGAAACCGCCCGGGTACTGGCCCTGCGCGGCGCGACGGTCATCTGCGCCGCACGGACAGCCGAAAAGGCTGAGGCAACTTGCGAGCAGCTGGGTGCAAACACCACGCCGTCCGCATTCGATCTGTCTGACTGGGGCAGCATCGTCACCGCCGCCGGGATAATCCGGGCAACCGGTACTCACATCGATATGCTCATTTGTAATGCGGGCATCATGGAGCTGCCGGAACTGGAGCAGGTCTATGGGATTGAACGGCAGTTCGTCGTCAATCACCTCGGCCACTTCATCCTGGTCAATCAATTGCTGCCCCAGGTGATGGCCGCACCGCAGGGACGCATCGTGATGGTCAGCAGTGGCCAGGCAACACGCAATGCGCCGCCGGAGGGCATTCAGTTCGACAATCTGTCCGGCGAACAGGGTTACACACCAGCCCAGGGCTACGGTCAATCGAAACTGGCCAATGCCCTGTGCTCCCTGGAACTATCGCAAAGGCTGCAGGGCCAGACCGCCACCACCAATGCCATTCGGCCTGGCGTGATACCGACCAATCTGGGCCGGCATATGCCGGCCTGGAAACCGTTTGTCCTGAAAACCCTAGGGGGTGCATTCACCAAGACGCTCGGCGAAGGCGCCGCCACCCAGGTGTACGTTGGGACGGCCCCTGCCCTGGCACAAACCAGCGGCTATTTCTTCGAGGACTGCAATCCCATCATCGCCGGTGGCTTTACCGAAGATCGTGAGATGGCTGCGCGACTCTGGCAGGTCAGCGAAGAACTGACGGCTGATTACCTGCCCACGACTTCAGCGAGCGCCACCTGAACTTTTTTCTTTGCCATCGAGTCCGACTATGAACTTTGTACCCACCGCTATTCGAGGAGCAGGCAGCATCACGGACAAGCTATTCGGCCTATTGCTGCTGCTCGCCACGGGCATGACTCATGCCACGGAAGTGGTCACCTTCACGGGTGCCGAGGATTATCAGCAGCTCTGCGCTGCTTGCCACGGCCCGACCGGCCAGGGTGAAGGGCCCGTCGCCCAGGTGCTGAGCAAGCCCGTGCCCGACCTGACCGGGATCAGGACACGCAACGCCGGTGTGTTTCCCCGCGAAGAGCTGATACGGCAGATAGACGGCCGAGACCGCATCGACGCCCACGGGTCGCAGCAGATGCCGGTCTGGGGTTACGAGTTCTGGATAGACGCCGGCACCGGGCAGTTCTCTGAAGCGCAGGTCACCGAGCGCCTGACAGCCCTGGTGGACTATCTTGAGTCCATCCAGCTAACGCCCTGATACGCCTGCGCTTGCAATGCCCTTAGCGAACAAACGCCAACGTCAACGCGCAGAGCGCTGGGTCAA
>JBPCXH010000188.1:0-3821 GCA_051008735.1 Gammaproteobacteria bacterium
TGGCCCCTATCGCCACATGCATAATATGAGCCTGTGGACCGCCGAGGAAGATGCCTTCGCCATGGAGGGTGCGTTCGCGTCGCAACAACTATCGCTGGATATCCCGATGATGGACGTGGTCGACTTCTTCCACGTCGACCAGATGCCCGCCAAGCGCAAGCGCTGGATGCACCACTACCGCGAGTTACTGAAACGACAAACCCTGCTTAACGGCCCCCAAAAGATCCACCTGTCCAAGAATCCGATGATGAGTGGCTGGGTCGATTCGCTGATCGAGACATTCCCAGGCGCCCGCATCGTAGTCATGATGCGCAATCCAGAGGAGTGTATACCCAGTTGCCTGAAGCTCGTTCTGTCTAGTTGGCGGGGCAAGGGTTGGAGCAAAGAAGAATGTGAGGTTTCCCTGAATATCCTCGAGGGAATTGCCTACGAGACCTTCCACCATCCGAAAGCGGTGCTGGCACAGCGAACCGACACCCCGCATATTGTTGTCGATTACAGGAAACTCACCAGCGAGCCGCGCGAAACCGTACTGGCAGTGTATGAGGCCCTGGGCCTTGAAATCACCGAAGAGTTCGACACCTGGCTACAGCAGCAGGCAGAACGCGAGAAAAAACACCATAGCAAGTTTGAGTACAGTCTTGGTGAGTTCCGCCTGGACAAAAATGACATGCACGAAAAGCTGGCAGAATTCTACGAAGATTTTGGCTGGGATGCACCTGACAAACCTGTGGACCAGGCGCACGATCTGGAGCAGGCTGATGTCTGAGTTAAGTCAAGAATACGATGCACTCATAGCCGAATTAACCTCGCCGGGCGCCCATTTTGAATTGGTGAGCGACACGCAGCCCTATTACAAAAACGCGCCAGCGAACCTGGCTGAAGCCATCGCGGTCGGGCGCTCTCACGGCAACGCCGAATTTCTGGTGTATGAAGGCGAACGCTTCAGTTTCAACGATGTGATGAATGCGGCGGATGAACTATCCACCGCCCTGCAAGCACACGGAATCCGCCCTGGAGATCGGGTCGCCTGCGCCATGCGCAATTATCCGGAATGGATGGTGATATTTATCGCGGTGGTAAACATCGGCGCGGTAATCGTACCGGTTAACAGTTGGGGGCAACCGGCTGACATTGCCTACACGGTAGTAGACTCCGGCGCCAAACTTGTATTCTGCGACCAGCAGCGCTATGACGGCTGCGCCGGGATATTCCAGGAAAAAGGTATCGAGCCTGTTATTGCTCGCCCGGTAGACGATGCACACCCACAGAGTTTGAGTACGTTTGTCGCTGATTTTTGTGGTCAGCACCCACAGCCAGTAGATATCGCCCCCGACGATCTGGCGATGATCATGTACACCTCCGGCACGTCAGGCAAACCCAAAGGCGCCGTTTCAACTCACCGCGCCATTAGCCAGGCGCTGTTCAACATGGAGTGCGCCGGCACAGTGGGTGCTATGGGTAACCAGCAGATACTCGCAACACAAATGGAGAAGGGATACAGGCCCACCCATTTGTTGGCTGTGCCGCTATTCCACGTGAGCGGTTGCTATGCTCAATTTCTGGCCAGCTTGCGTCGTGGCGGGCGTATTGTGATCATGTACAAGTGGGACGTGGACAAAGCGCTAGAGTACATTGAGCAGGAGCGAATTACTCAATTTAATGCTGCCCCCTCCATGTACCTGGACCTGCTCTCTTCCCCAAATTTCGACGACACCGATATTGACAGCCTGTACGCCCTGGGCATCGGCGGCGCGGCAACTCCACCCAAGTTGGCCAAGCTGATGCAAAAGAAAGTACAGCAAAATTTTGCTGGCGCGGGTTACGGCCTGACCGAGTCTAACGCTCAGGGAGCGTCGCTCACCGCCGGCGCCTTTGCCAGCAGACCCGGCAGTTCCGGATTTCCTCATCCCATCATCAAATTAAAAATCCTGGCAGAGGACGGCAACGAACTGCCAGCTGGTGAGAGCGGAGAAATTTGGATAAACAGCGTGTCCAACATTCGCGAGTACTGGAACCGCCCCGAAGCCAATGCGGTGAGCTTCCGGGACGGCTGGCTGAATACGGGGGACATTGGTTACCTGAACGAAGAGGGCCTTCTATACCTCTCCGACCGCGCCAAGGATATGATCATCCGCGGGGGCGAGAACATCTACCCGGCGGAGATTGAGAATGAATTGATCGAGCATCCCGCGGTTAAGGAGGTCGCTGCGATCGGCGTGCCAGATGATCGACTCGGAGAACAAGTGGCGGTGGTAGTGCACTTGCAGGCCCATTTGACAGAAGAGGGTTTGATCGCATTTGCTAAATCGAGGCTTGCGCCATACAAAGTACCTACCCAGGTAATCTTCAGCGACACGCCATTACCGCGCAATCCATCTAAAAAGCTGATGAAACCCGTTATCAAAGAATCTGTCTATGCGCAGCTTGGTATCGGCAGCTAGCGGCGGCCTCGATCAATCAGGAACGGGCAAATAATCGTAGCGCTGTGTGCCTACACTGGCTTCCAGCAGCAGCCCCCCCTTCACTTCCACGAACATCGCCACATCCGGGTGATAGCCCGGCGTGGCGGCTTTGCCTCCCACCACGTGGGCCATATTAGCCTGGCCGGTGAACTCGAAACGACCGCGCTTGAACTGATCCAGGGAGTCTTCGCTGCGAAAGAACAGAATCTTGCGGTAGGTCTGAAGCCCCAGGTTGACACCCACGAAGGCTTCCACCATTACCGCGCGGCCAATGACCGCACCTTCCTCGAACAGCCAGCCGGTACCAAAGGCGCCGCCGAAGCCCGTACCGGCACGCCATGGGGCGGGAAACACGGCATAGGCAATAGCCTCATCGAAAAAGGGCCCAAGCTCCTCGTGCGCTGCGAAAGAGACGCGGGCAGCTTCCACCCCCGCGGCGGTCTCATCGTCATAAACCGCGGGCTGCCAGACGCAAGCAGACAGTGTAAAAAGCGAGAGCAGTAGAAGTAGTCTCATCGCACACACTCCATGTGCCCTGTGAGCACGTCGGACCCACCCGACACGTTGCCGATAATATCCACCCGCCCGAAGATACCGGAGCGGTGCACCAGGGTCAGGCCGGCGTAGCAGTTCTTCCACCAGCTGCGGTTGCCGAACAGGTTGCGCAGGGGAAAGTCCACCTGGGCCTCCAGGTAGTTGAGGAACTGTGAGGTATTGCGGCCCTTCTTTTCCTGCTTTTCCTGCTCCACGATAGGCACCTCATCTGCATAAGAGAAACCGAAGCCGAAACCGTAGCGGAATACCTCGCGGTTGCTCCAGGGAGAGTAGCCGGTGCCCTTTATCATGACGTAGGGATTGATCTCCCAGAAATCCGCCTGGTAGTCCTTCTCGAGGCGCCGATTAATGGACACCTTGCCCCATACGTCCACGCGCCGCCTGTCCAGGGCGAGCTTGCCGAGAGTCAGTCCAGCAAGGTAGGTATGTACATCGTCACTGCGCTGCACATCGCCGCGGTGCACCTTGTGGAAGGTCTCCTCCGCGGTGTAGCCGTAGTTCACGCGCCAGCTCCACTCACCGCCCCGTTCCGGGTCGCGGCGCCCGGACTGGGACTCGTCCAGCACGTTGCCGAATACGTAGCCCAAGCCCACCATGGCCATCGGGATCAGGTCTTCGTCCACCAGCGGACTATCACTAACCTCCTCGTCAAGTTTGTCCAGCGACAGGTTGACGAACAGGCGCATGCGCTTGGACCAGCGGTACGTGGTGTTGATGCCGATGCGCCCGGTGACGGCCGAGCCAGGGCGGTACACCGGCAGATCGTCCCGGGCCTCCTCCTCCGTGACACCGTAGTAGTAG
>JBPCXH010000189.1:0-7733 GCA_051008735.1 Gammaproteobacteria bacterium
CGGCCACAATCATCCTCATGGTCCGCCGGACTTTCAGTATCCTGAGTACCAGGACGATGCCCAGGTTCGCCACCTGCATGAAAATGCGCCTAACACGAGGCAGCCGGCAGCGAAGAAAAAGACGGCCAAGAAAAAGTCTCGCGCTGGCAAGCGCTAGGCTTCAGTTTCTGGCTGCAGAAGAAAGGAGGGCGAAAGCCCTCCTTTTTTTTGTCTCAGGCGCCGCCTTTGAAGCGCAGCAGGTCGAGAAACTCGCGCCGGGTTTGCGGGCCATAGGTGACAAAGGTGGGATCCGGCGCATTTTGATAATTGGCGCGCGCCTGGGCTACCGTATCGCCTCCCAGTTGCTTGCGGATCTCAGCTTCGCCGATCTGATAAGGCTTGGCGGCGTTGAGGCCGAAAATCTTGGCGCGGATTTGCGGTGTGATCTCAGGGTAACCAAAGCGTTCCCTGAACTCGGGCGCGATCTGAAACGTCCGGAATGCCTGAATCTGATCCTGCGGTGAGCCGTACCAGATTGAATCAGTACCCCAGACGATTCGATCTTCACCCACGTATTTGAGTAGTTTGCCCATGACATGGGCAGCTTCCTCAGGGTCGCGCATGAGATATCGCCAGGTTGTTCCCAGTTCCGCGTAAACGTTGCTGTTAGGGGGGATGTCATTTTCTATCAATGACTGGATCAGTGAGTCGACGCCAATTTGATGGTCGCCTGGCTTGAAGGCAACATCCTTGTCCTTGATGTCATACCCCGAGTGATAAACGATCAGGTCGATATCCGGGTTGTCTTTGGCCGCTTTGCCGACATCACGGCAACCGCCGTAGAGTCTATTGTCCCTGGTCATAAAGGATGTCGGCAGGGGAAGCCCTTTGTGAATGCAGATGACTTTGACACCGGTATCCCGGGCCATGGCAATTAAGGGCGCACCGTATTCCTCATCATCCAGCCGCCAGCCGTCGGAGCCATCCACGCTGGCCTGGGTATAGGTTTTCCATGCCGAAACGTCCCATTTCTCTTTGAGTTCAGGCATCCGACTGATATCCCCGTCAATATTGGGGACGACACGGCCGTGGACCAGAAGTCGATGATTGCCGTCCATCGCATCCACGATTTCCCGGGTGGCCGCCGCCTCGTCATCCGTGAGGGGCATATCCTCATAGGACGTTGGGGTAAAGGTCAGAACCGCGATATCCGTATCACTGTCCAGGAACATCTCTTTAACGAAGGCCTGACCGGTGAAGCAGTTGACGTGCCCCAGGGGGCTGTCTGGATCGATGTAATCGCACTTGGCCTGGGGCATGAACTTCAAGCCCGTCGCGGTCAGTTTGTTGGGGGCCCGCCAGCGATCCAGGGGGTTTACATGGTGTCCCTGAATATCGAAGACAAACTCGCGACCGGCCAGTGCTTCATCGGCAGCAGCCGGTTCCATCGCAGCGGCGGCTGGAATCTGGAAAAAGCCACCGGTATTGCCAAAGGCGGCGTGTGCTTCATTGAAAGCCAGCAGAGTCGTGGCTGCTCCGCAGGTGGAGGTCAGAAAACTGCGTCGGCTCACGCTGCTGCGTTTGGCATTCTCGTGGGCATGCTCCATGGCCAACTCATTGGCAGCTCGGCTTGGTTTTTCCAGTGGCCGTGGGGCAAATTCGCCGTTTGTGGTCGTGTCTACTTTGATCGGCAGGCGACTGCCTTCAGGGTCGTGACGGTAACGCATGCGCGCGGGCTCCAGGCTGGTGGTCCGATCCCCAGTTTCCAGCGAGTCCGGGTCAGGCTGCAACCGCGGATCTGGACCCTGCCCGCGCCCCGGATGCCTTTACAGTCTGCCGGGGATGCCGGATAGTACGCCGCTCCGCGCCAGCCCCCCTCGCTGGTGCGCCAACCGGGCTGATTCTTCGATGCCGATCCTGCTGACCACCATTTTGCTATCGGGGCTTGGCTTCGGCCTGGTCCTGCCCAGCTTTTTATTCTTTGCTGAAAACCTGGGCGCCACGCCGCTGGTCGCAACCACAATCATCGGCACTTTTGCGATCGGACAATTCATCGCCACGCCCATCTGGGGCCGGCTGAGCGATCGCTTCGGCCGCAAGCCTGTCCTCGTGATTAGCCTGATTGGCCAGGCCCTGAGCTATGCACTGCTGGCGTTTGCCGACAATCTCTGGATGATGGCGGTCGCGCGATCCCTCAATGGGTTGATGTCAGGCAATTTGTCCGTCGCCATGGCCTATGTCACCGATGTGACACCCATAGAAAAACGCGCGCAGGGCATGGGTCTGATCGGCGGTGCCATCAGTTTGGGCTTCATCGTCGGGCCCGCGCTGGGCGGCGTCCTGGGCGGCGCGGATGCCGAGTCAGCCAGTCTGTTTCTGCCTGGCATTGTTGCCACAGCCGTATCTTTGCTCACCGGCTTGGCCGGACTGATTTTTCTGCGCGAGAGTTTGCCGCCTGAGAAGCGCAGTCATGCCGGTGAAGGCCCCAAGGAAAGCGGTCTGCAGGCGGCCCGCCGCGTTTTTCGTCGCCCGGTGCTCGCCCGCATGGTGATAGTGGGTTTTATCGTTTATCTGGGCATGGCTCTCTTCGAAACGATTTTCCCCCTCTGGGCCGGTGCCCGCTTTGACTGGGGTCCTCGTGAAGTAGGCTTTATTTTCACCTATCTGGGTTTGCTGGTCGGCACGGTGCAGGGTGTCCTCGTCGGTCGGCTGGTCCCACGCTTCGGCGAAGGGCCGTTGGTGAGCTTTGGGTTGATTTGTTATCCCATTGGTTTGCTGATTATGGTTTTTTCGCCCACCTGGCTGGTCATGATGGTGGGTATAACGTTCACCGCAGGCGGTGGCGCCTTGTTCATAACCACCATGTCCAGCCTGGTCTCTCATCAGGCCGGAGAGCAGGAACGCGGCCTGGTGATGGGCGTTTATCAGTCCGGCAGCTGGATGGGGCGCTCTGTCGGCCCACCGATTGCCGGGTTGCTGTTCGGGGCCCTGGGTGTAAACAGCCCTTTGATCATGGGCGCAATGGTGATGGTGCCGGCCCTGTTCCTGGTGGCCTCCGTGCGGGCCCGGGAGAAGAAGCAGCGAGCGGAAAACGCTGCCTGAACCCGCTGTGCCAACGCGCGATATTGCATCGCAGCGAAAAGCCTTTGTCCCTGCCAGTGCCCTGGAGAGCCTGCTGTCATTGGGACAGCGGGAATCCATGTTGGCCGCGAAGGCGAACCGTTCTACACTTGATTCCATTGACTGGCAGCGGCCTGCCGGCCGCCTGATTAGAAGGGGAGATCTCCATGTACATCAATTTCTGGTACCCAATGGCAACCAGCGAAGAACTGGTGCCGGACCAGCCATTAAAGGTCCGCGCCCTGGGGCAGGATTTCGTTGTTTTTCGGGATTCCGAGGGCAAGGCGGCCTGTCTGAGCAACACCTGCACCCACCGGGGCGGTTCGTTGTCCGGTGGCAAGATTCGCGGTGACTGCGTCCAATGCCCGTATCACGGCTGGCAGTTTGACAGTGAAGGTAATGTAAAACGCATTCCATCCCTTGGCACAAAGGCGAGTATTCCGGCGCGCACGCGGATTGATGCGTATCCCGTTGAGGAAAAGTACGGAATGATTTTCGCTTTTCTGGGTGATCTGGCAGAAGGCGAGCGTCCGCCGTTAATGGAAGTGCCTGAATACGACAAGGAGGGCTGGCGCCCGACTTTGCAGGACTATTCGATCGTGGGTAACTACGAGCGTTCCATTGAGAACGGTATTGATCCTGCGCATAACGAATATGTCCATGACACGCACGGCTTCAGCGGTGAGAAGGAAGAGGAATATAAGGTCGGCGAAATGCGGATCGAGTCAGAGCCGAGCTGGGCATCCTGGGGCAATGGCTTCTGGCACACGTTTGATGCGCCACCTCTGCCGGAAGGGCAGATGAAAGAAGGTCGCACACAGGCGGGTGATCTGGAGGTTGGCACCGGTCATCACGGGCCAAATCAGGTTTGGACTTTTATCCATGCCAGCGAAACCATGTGGTTTCACCAATACTTGTTCGAGCGTCCGATAGATGAAGAAAACATTCATCTCTATCTGCTCTGTATGCGTAACGGCTTCCTCGAGGAAAAGAACGATGCTTATATGATTGAGCGCAATCAATACGTCGCCAATCAGGACAAGGTTGTCATCGAGGATCTGCGTCCCGTACTGACGCCTGAAACCTCGACCAAGGAATTCATGCTGCCGGCTGACAAGTGCATTCTCATGTACCGTGACAAGCTCAAGGAATGGGATGCCAAGGGCTGGCGTATTGATATGGATGTCGTGGAGAAAAATAGAGCGAAGGTTGCCTATGCGGTGCCGAGCCCGGCCCGACATCAGCAGAAAGGCTGGGTGCTTGACTCCATTCCATTGGTCAGCGGCGAAACTGCAAGAGCTAAACTCAAGGCAGCCAGTTAAAGGCGATTGGCAGTTTCTGACACTTGCGAATTAAATGGCCGGCTTTTGCCGGCCATTTTTTTGCCTCTTTGCGACGCAAACCTTTCCAGTGTCTGGCGAAAAGGCGCCGACCGGAAGACGACGGCCGGCACCTTTAGCCCGGCGAGTGCTTAGCCCGGATACTGAGCGATGCCGGCGAGTGAGCGTTCGACTCCCACTTCCGCCTGGGCCGTGATCTGGCCGCTGTCCAGGTCAAACTTGGCAATTATTCCGGCAAAGAAGTTACCAATCAGTATCACATTGTCGTCCAGTGAGGGTTCGATGATCGCCCAACCGGCACCGGGTATTTCGTAAGTTCTCAATTCCTCGCCTTCGGCCGTGATGTGCACCAGGACGAAATCAGTTCGAGAAACCGCTTTGAACATCAGCAGGGTGCCATCTGGCCGGTGTTTCGCGACCAGAACCATCTGCCGACTCTCAGGCGAGAGTGTTATCAGGTCAGGTAATTGCTTGTCCGCCTCCAGGTCATAGCGCATGATCCGCGGCCCTGTCTCAGAGCTGTAAACCAGTGTCTTGCCGTCCGCTGCCAGGCTTGCCGTCGTGCAGCCCAGGAAGCTCGTCATGCCCCCATGAACTTCATTTTCATACTCTTTAATCAGTTCACCATCCATGCTGAAGCGAAAGATGTGGCCGTAACCAAAAACGTCTTCGCCCGGAAGTTTGGTGAGGGTGGTGCCCATATCTGCGAGTTCGCCCATGAACTTCGGGAACCCGCTCCCGTCGCCTACCAAATGCTCGCCCATCAAAACTGTGCCGTCCGGAGCAAAATTACAATGCGAAAAGGAGCGGTCGGCAAACTTGAGGTCAGGTAATTGCTTGCCATCGGGGCTGATGCGCAGAACGGCGTGAGCGTTGCTGTCAAAAGCCCACAAATTGCCATCGGGGCCAAAGTTCAGTCCGCCAACCAGGTGGGTCGTGCCTTCGGTCCACAGCACGCCTTTCTCATTGAGTTCGCTGTCGTACTGGATGATTCGGCCCGGTCCGGCGTGATCATCTTTGGGGTTGTTCAGCAGGGTTGAGCCCGCAAAAATATCGCCGACGGCGAAGGGCTTGAGGGTTGATTCCTGGGTCATCATTGTTCTCCGGCCGGGCCAGCTGCCCGCAAATTTACTTCAGGGATGACGCCGGTAGAGCAGCGTCGTTAAATCATCAGGCTTGGAGGGTTTTCCGAGCTGTTCGCCGCGCATGCGTCGCAACGCCAGTTCCGTGACTCTCTCGATGGCCTTGTCCAGTGGGCCGACGCGCACTGCGTCGATCATTTCTTCTTGCAGCACATTATCCGTCAGGCCATCACTGGCAAGCAGTATGGTGTCCCGCGGCGCCAATGGCAGTTCTGAGCCCACCTCAATCCGCATGTCGGCCGAGCCGATTACGTTGAAAATCAGGTTCAGTTCCTTGTGGGCAAGGGCTTCCTTCTCGTTCAGCAGGCCGGCCTCCATTGCGAAGCCGACCGGTGAATGGGGTGTAGTAAACAGTTTTAGTTTGCCGCGCTGGCCACAAATCAGGACGATGGAGTCACCGACATGATATGAACGAATATAGTCTGGCCCTATTTCAGCCAGGGCCAGGGTGCTGGCACCCCCCGTGCCGGAATCCATCACGCTTCGGTTGGCTGATTCAATGCCGTCCAGAATAGCTGTCCTGAGGCTCTGGCCGGGGTTCGTTGCAGCCTGCCGCAGCGACTTGCGCAGTGACTCAACCGTCGCATTGGACGCTTTGCGGGCACCGGCAAGACCGCCGACGCCATCAGCGACGGCCAGAACAACGTGGGTCTCATTAACCGGGATGATCGCGGCCGAATCTTCGTTGGGGCGCTTTTTCTCAGAGTCGCCGATGCTGGTAACCGCAGCTTCTCCTGCGGCGACGGCGAAATAGCCTCGTTCGGCGTCCTTGTTGCCCAAATAGAGCTGCGGACCCGACAGCTGTTTCGGGCTCGCGTCCGGTTTGCGGGCTGCCTTAGCCACGCTGCACCTGCTTGGCGTGAATCTCGTCGAAAGCCCGTTGCATGGCCACCGCGTTTCTGTAGCGCGCCTGTGGCTTGAGCTCCAGTCCCTTGCGCAGCCAGCGGAGCATTTTGGGCCTCAGTTTGCTCCGGATGCGCGCATAGCCCGGTGGCGGCCACTGGTAGGGCCATTCGGGCAACTGACCACTGAAAATTTGATAGATGACCAGGGATAGCGCGAATACATCTGACTGGAACATGGGCCGGCCGAGGGCCTGCTCTGGCGCCAGATAGCCAACGGTGCCCGAGCCGGAACCTTTCTGGCCTGCGCGCACAAACAGTTTGGAAAAACCGAAGTCCGTGAGCTTGAGGCGGTTGTCACCGAAAATGATGAAATTTTCCGGTTTGACATCGCAGTGAATGATGTTGCGACTGTGAGCATGGGCTACCGCCGCCAGGGCCTGCCGCGTGAGGTCCAGCGCCAGACGAGTCGACATGCGTCGGGTCATCCGCTCAGCCAGGGTTTCATCCCCCAGTGGCATGGCGATGACGAATAGATCATCAATGAAGCTGGCATTCTGGATTGGTAGCACATTTGGGTGCTCCATTTTCACTGACAGCCGGGCTTCGCGCCGGAAATCCTCCAGAAATTCCTCTGATACCAGTGCCGGATCAGCAATTTTCAGCGCGACGCGGACGCCATGAATGGTGTCATAGGCCCGCAGGACGGTTGCCCGTGGCCCAACGGCAATGCGTCCCTCAATCCGGTATTTGCCGAGGGTCTGGCGTGCCCGCGGCATTTTTCTTATCGACACCCTGATGAATCCTGAAACTGACTGCAGCCCTCATTCTAGAGCCATTCCCCTCCTTTCGCATCGCAGCAGTACTTCCCGCCGGCCGGGCCCGGCAGACTGCCTGATTCGGGTGCCCGGCGGCGGGCCCGGTGGCAAGCAGGGGCAGTGAGCAATCGCAGGATTAGCTGCCAGTGGGCGTTTTTCTCGCAATCTGCTGGTATCCTTGCGCCCCCTTGAAAAAGGCTGATGGCCTCGCGCTCAGCCGGTTTGGATTTGAGTCAGTTATGGAAAACCAGCTCTACAACGTCAATGTGGCATCCAAGCAGGTGCTGCCGTCGCCGGCCGAAATAAAGGCTGAGTTGCCCCTGTCGGCAGGCGCCGAGGCGACGGTCCTGAATAGTCGCCGAGTACTTCGCGAAATTATGGACGGGCGGGATCCGCGCCTGTTCGTCGTTGTCGGCCCCTGTTCTATTCATGACGTGGATGCGGCCATGGAATACGCGCGCCGGCTCAAACCTCTGGCTGACGAAATGCAGG
>JBPCXH010000190.1:0-2993 GCA_051008735.1 Gammaproteobacteria bacterium
TGGTCATCCGGCTGGATGGTCATGATGAGCCTGCGGGAGAGTTCCCGTCCCTGGGCGGCCATAGCCTGGATGCCCTGGATCGTGGCGCGGTCGTGGACCGTCTGCTTCAATCCGGTTTGTGGACGTCGTTTCGGACTCGTCCTTACAGCAAGTTACCCGCCGCTGATGCTGAGCCTGCGGCTATCTTTGTTGCCGCGATGGATTCCAATCCCCTGGCGGCCGACCCCAGCCTGGTGATCCATGAGCAGGCAGACAGTTTTCGCGATGGCTTGCAGATTCTCAGCACTCTCACCAACGGCAAGGTCCATGTTTGCCAGAGTCCGGCGGCTGATTTACCTGTGCCGGAACATTCGCATGTTCTGACGACCGCATTTTCCGGACCCCATCCGGCCGGTTTGCCGGGCACACATATCCATTTTCTCGAGCCTGTGGGCCCGGAGCGGTCTGTGTGGACCATTGGCTACCAGGACGTCATCGCCATCGGCAAGCTATTCCGGGACGGGGTTCTGTGGACGGAGCGGGTAATCGCGCTGGGCGGTCCCATGATCGAAAATCCCCGGCTGCTCCGCACCCGTGTGGGTGCCTGTGTGGACGATTTGCTGGGGGACGAGCTGCCGCAGATTGAATGCCGGGTTATTTCCGGCTCACCCCTGTCCGGTCGCCGGGCCTCGGGCTGGGCGGCCTATCTGGGGCGCTATCACAATCAGTTGTCGGTCCTGGCAGAGGGGCGAGAGCGGGAATTGTTCAGCTGGCTGCGGCCCGGTAGTCACAAATTTTCTGCCACGCGGGTTTTTGTCTCTTACCTGGCCGGTGCCAAGCGCCGCTTCGGACTAAACACCTCCACCAATGGCAGCGCGCGCGCCATGGTGCCCATCGGTATTTACGAATCCATGATGCCGCAGGATTTACTGCCCACGCAGCTGCTGCGCGCCTTGCTGGTGCAGGATACGGACACGGCGCAAAAACTCGGTTGTCTGGAGCTGGATGAAGAAGATCTGGCCCTGTGTTCTTTTGTCTGTCCCGGGAAGTACGACTACGGCCCGGCACTGCGTTCCAACCTCGAAATCATAGAGAAGGAAGGCTGATGTCGCGGTTGAGACGCTGGCTGGACCGTCTTGAGCCCCTGTTCACCAAGGGCGGACGTTACGAGCAATACCATGTCATCTACGAAATGGTTGATACGGTGTTTTATTCGCCGCCGGATGTCACGCGCACGGCGCCGCACGTACGTGACGGTATCGATCTGAAGCGCATCATGATCTATGTGGTGATCGCGACCATACCCGCGACCCTGGTGGGCCTGTGGAATACCGGCTATCAGGCCAATCTGGCGATGGAGGCCATGGGTGTTGCTGCTGCTCCCGGCTGGCGTGGTGGGGTACTGGCGTGGTTTGGCATTGGCTATGACCCGCAGAGCATCCTGGCGTGCTTCTGGCATGGCTTTATGTACTACGTGCCCATTTACTTCGTCACGCTGGTCGTCGGTGGCCTGTGGGAAGTGTTATTTGCGGCTGTTCGCAATCACGAGGTGAACGAGGGCTTCTTTGTTACCTCGGCCTTATTCGCCCTGATTTTGCCGCCTACGATCCCCTTGTGGCAGGTGGCACTGGGTATCAGTTTCGGTGTCGTGATTGCCAAGGAGTGCTTTGGCGGGACCGGCAAGAACTTTCTCAATCCGGCACTGGCCGGCCGGGCTTTCCTGTTTTTCGCCTATCCCGCGACCTTGAGCGGCGACAGTATCTGGACAGCCGTTGATGGCTTCAGCGGCGCGACGCCCCTGTCGATTGCTGCGAGCAGTGGCCTAGACGGCTTGCTGGCCGCTGGCGTGTCTTTACAGGATGCGTTTCTCGGCAATATTCAGGGTGCGGTAGGTTCAACGTCGGCGCTGGCCTGCCTGCTGGGCGGCCTGTTCCTGATCTATACGCGTGTTGCGTCGTGGCGCATTATCGCCGGTGTTTTTCTGGGCATGGTCGCGACCGCGACTTTGTTCAACGTGATTGGCAGTGATACCAACCCTCAGTTTGCCCTGAACTGGCAGTGGCACCTGGCGCTGGGTGGTTTTGCCTTTGGTATGGTGTTTATGGCCACCGATCCGGTCAGTGCCGCCATGACCAACCCCGGACGCTGGGCCTTCGGTGCCCTGATTGGCATCATGACTGTGCTGATTCGCGTCGTGAACCCGGCTTTTCCCGAGGGCATCATGCTGGCGATTTTGTTTGCCAACCTGTTCGCTCCGGTTATTGACTACGTCGTTGTGCAACTCAATCTCCGCCGTAGACGTCGGCGCTTCGAGCAGGTGGGCTAATGATTCGCGGCTTACTCAATCTTCCTAATGACGATTCCCGCAAGATCATCTTTGTGGCCGTCACGCTATGTCTGGTTTGTTCGTTGATGGTGTCAACTGCAGCGGTTCTACTGGCGCCGATTCAGGCGGCCGAGAAGCAGGAGAGTCTGCGGCGCAATGTGCTGATTACAGCCGGTTTGCTGGATGCAGATGACGAAGATGCCAATGTGGCTCAGTTATTCTCACAGATGGAAGCGCAGATTGTTGATCTGGAAACCGGTGAATTTGCCAACAACATTGATGCAATGACCTTCGACCCGGTCAGGGCAAGACGGGATCCGGTTCTCAGTGACGAGCTGGGAGAAGATGCCGACATCGCAGGTATCGATCGGCGTGAACGCTACATCCGTGTTTACATCGTTCGCGACGGTGAAAAGATCAGTCGATTGGTGATGCCCATTCGCGGTCGCGGATTGTGGTCGACCCTGTATGCCTTCATTGCCCTGGAGAGTGACTTCGATACCGTTGCCGCCGTGAATTTTTACGAGCACGGCGAAACCCCCGGGCTTGCCGATATTGATGATCCGGAATGGCAGTCCAAGTGGGTTGGTCGTCACATCTATGATGCAGCCGGTGAGCCCCGGTTGAAGGTGATTCGCGGCCGTGTGAATGAGCAGAGCCCCGGCGCCGTCAATGAACTGGATGGCAT
>JBPCXH010000191.1:0-11580 GCA_051008735.1 Gammaproteobacteria bacterium
ACTTTGTAGGCTTGCTTATAGATCGGTGGAAATCGAAACCGCACGTTCCTGTACGACGTATTGTGCATTGCGAACATGCGGGATCGAACGAGCAACCACGGCACCGCCAGGGCAATCAGCAAACCAATTACCAGGCTGAATAGAGGCGCGACGGCTGATGTCACCAGGTAAACTGCCAGCATAGCGATTGCAATCAGGCGGCCCTTGAGGATCGCGGCGGGCCGGGCATGGTAGTCAAAGGATGCACCGGCCAGGTGAGAATGACCGTAAAGATACTTGTTGCGCCGAACCTTGGCCCAGGGTGAATAGATACCCAGGGTCACAATGGTTAAACAAAGATTGACGATCCAGATCCTGAAATAGTCACTCGCTGAACCGCTGAAGCTGAAATCCTCCTTGTTCGCAGCAAGCCCAGGAATACGTTCTGCTGTTGCAATATCGCTCATGGATTTCCCCCCGATTTTTGCGGTCAGACCAGGCTGTGGCTTCAGCCCAGCAATCGCTCCATCATCCCCTCCGCCTGCGCGGCATAGGCTCCCCCGAACAAGTTCAGATGGTTAAGCACATGGTACAGGTTGTACAGGGCAACTCGGTCCGCATGACCTTGCGGCAATGGCCAGGCCGCTTCATAGGCTGCATAAAACTCGGCCGGAAAGCCGCCAAACAGGCGGGTCATCGCCAGATCCGCTTCGCGATCACCAAAATAGACGGCCGGATCAAAGATCACCGCCTCGCCATCGGGCAGCTGGCCCCAGTTACCGCCCCATAAGTCACCGTGTAAAAGTGCCGGTGCAGGCTGATGCCCCAACAGCAAGTCCGGCAATGCCTCGCACACTTGAGCACCCAATTGACACAGCCGAGGCGCGCAATCGTTTTTCTTCGCCAGATCTAACTGATAAGAAAGGCGAGCATCGTGAAAAAAATCCAGCCACGAAGATCGGGCGCAATTCAGCTGTGGCGTACTGCCAATGGTGTTGTCCTGCTCCCAGCCAAATTGATCTGCGCTGACCCGATGCTGCGTGGCCAGGTCCCGTCCAAGAGCTGCTGCAGCGGCCGGTGTGCCCTGCCGAAGCTGAAGATGCTCCATGAGCAGATAGGCGCAATCCGCAGCAGTCCCTGCGGCAACCACACACGGCACTCGCACGGCACCCGCCGCTGCCAGCGCAGCGAGCCCCGCTGCCTCGGCGATGAACATTGCCTCGTGCTGCGGGGCATGGCATTTCAAAAAATAGCTCTGGCCGGTCTGGGTTCGCACCGTGAAGCTGTCATTGATATCACCGCCGCTGACGCGCTCGGCAAACTCAGGATCGAGGGGACCAACATGCCGTCCCAGTTCATCGAGCAGGCTTGCTGAGATCACCGCCTTGCCCGCCCCATCGTCAGAACTGGGCGGCGATTCGCTCAGCTTGCTTACGAATACCCGGACCGAATCCCGCCGCGTCATACAGACTGTTGAGTTCATCCAGAGCCGGGGCGGCACGCTCCAGGCTGCCGATATGATCATCCATCGGCACTTCGCAGCAAATGGTTGCCAACTTGCGACTCATTTCTGCCTGTTCGCGATGCGCGGCCAGCTTGGCCCCCAGTTTGGACGCACCGCGCAGAGGTAATTCGGCCACGCGATCCAGGTCGCCATAAAGATGATCGATGGAATCGAAATGCGCCAGCAGGCGCGACGCGGTCTTCGGCCCGACACCGGGTACGCCCGGAATGTTGTCCACGCTATCGCCGGCCAGGCCAAGATAATCGACCACCTGCTCGGCGCGTACCCCGAGAAACTCACCCACGTCAGCGTAGCGGGTCCGCTTGCCGCCCGCGATATCCCAGCACATATCACCGTCGCTTAGCAGCTGCAGCAAATCTTTGTCACGACTGACAATGGTGACGTTCTGTCCGGCGCGCCGGCTGCCGGCCGCCAGAGTCCCGATAAGATCATCGGCCTCGTAGCGACTGTCGGCGCAACTGCGTACACCCAGGGCGGCTGATATATCCCGACACAATTGGAACTGCCGTTTCAATTCCGGCGGCGCCGGGTCCCGGTTGGCTTTGTAGTCCGGATACAGGTCATTTCTAAATGAGGAAGTCAGGCTGACATCAAAAGCAGCAGCCACATGGCGGGGATTTTCCCGTTCCAGAAAGTCGCCCAGAAAACGGGTGAAGCCATAAACGGCATTCACGGGGTTGTTGTCCGGATCAACCATATCGTCCGGGATGGTGAACCAGGCCCGGAAAATATAAATGCTGGAATCGATGAGGTAGGTTGGCATGACTGCTAGTTCCTTTCGTCAGCGAGGCTAACACTCACGGCATGTGCCGGATACTGGCGGCGAAAATCACTCAATAGCCGGTCGGCTGCCGTCAGGTCCCCCGCATCATACTGACGCAGAATCTCTGCCAGTTGCTGCTCCGGATCAAGGGGGAATTGCTGTCCTTCCACATTGCTGCGTGTAACGGCTGCATCCGGGTCAACGCGTTTACGCGAAGTCACCACCACCTCTTCCAGGTTCAAATTGGGCGCCCCGCCGTCGGGGGCCTGTCTTTCTTCTTTTGCCCAGGCGTGTTGATCCTCGCGAACTGCTGCCAGGCGGCCCCGTGCCTGATACTCACGAATCATGGCCACGGCGGCAGTCAAATCAACACTCCCATCGGCTTCACTCTTGTCGGCCTCAGGGGATGCGGCCATGCTTGCAGCCGGTAAAGCCGCCTTCACGGAATCCTCGGCGGGCAGGGGCCTAAGGTCGGCGTCTTCGTCAGAATAGGTGGCAACCGCCGCCGGTTCATCCTGAGGATTGACCTCCGGGCGGCGCATTTGCACGATAAGCGCTTCCTCATCGGGGGCTGCAATGTCGGGTGCTGATTCCGGAAGCCCCGATAACTTGGGCCCCTGCGTGCCAACACGCCGGTCCGATTGTTTCGCGACATCAGCCCGGCCCATCTGCTCGACTTCCAGTGCGGGCGAGCCACGCAACTCTTCAGTCATCCGCACACCCGGATCCGCGGAACTTTGTTCTGACCGGGAGAAATCGCCAGCCGCTTTTGATTCAGATCCCGTCTCCGAATCGACCTGCAATTGATCAAACATCTCAGGTGTCGAGACCTCCGGCACACTCCCCGGCTGAATAGTCATCTGCAGGACCAGCGTGACAGCGAGAAGAATACTGGCCGCAATCCCAACGGCTTGACCCCAGCGGCGCCATTTGCGCTGCAAGGGCACAACTTTCAGTTCCGTTTCGGCGGCAGCGAGGATGGCCGCATCCAGTTCCGGAGGCGGCATGTCTGCCGAACCCTGGGCATAGCGCTTCGAGACGGGCGATTCACCGGCCAGGTAAGCCTCTAACTCACGTTCTTCGCGGGGATCGATCACGGCTTCGTCCCTTCGTTCAGGGCGCCACGCAATTTCTTTACCGCGTAGCGCAAACGACTCTTGGCAGTTTCTTCCGGGACACCCGTGACCGTAGCAATATCTGCAAGGCTCAGGCCGCCCTCTTCATGCAACAGAAAAGCACTGCGCTGTTCTTCGGGTAAGCCCCCGAGGGCCCGGGTAAAGCGCTCGGTTTGTTGTGCCTGCTCGACAGCCGCCTCGGTGTCTGCAAGGCCGGTCGTCTGCTCCGGATCATCGCGGAGGCTGGCATCAGCCGCAGGGGTGCGGCCCAGCTTGCGCCAGTGATCAACCAGGCAATTGTGCGCAAGCTTGTACATATAAGTGTTGAAGCGGGCGCTGGGCTGGTAGCGCCGGCGCGACGCGATAATTTTAGTCCATGCCTCCTGGAAGAGGTCGGCGGCAGTCTGCGCATCGGGCGACTGGCGCAGGAAATAACGATACAGCGGCCCCTTATGGCGCTCATAGAGCTGCGCAAAGGCA
The DNA here is from genome assembly GCA_051008735.1 of Gammaproteobacteria bacterium. Classification (GTDB taxonomy): domain Bacteria; phylum Pseudomonadota; class Gammaproteobacteria; order Steroidobacterales; genus J054. The sequence continues at coordinate 3,863 of JBPCXH010000191.1, forward strand.
GCGCCGTCACCTTCCCGGTATCGCAGCATCAATTCACGATCATCAGGCTCTTCCGCCATGGCCCGCAGCATAGGGCAGCGGGCCAGGCGGGAAAACCTTTAGCTCATCGCTGGGCCTGCTGCCCGGCCGGCGAAACGGTGGCCAGGGTATCGGCCAGGCGCACCAGGCCAATGAACTCGCCGCGATAGCCTTGCGGATCGTTGCCTTTGGTCCGGGCGGCAAGCTGCAGCACATCGGCGTACTGGTAGTCGCCCAGGTATTGACTGCCGCGCAATATCTGGCCGAAGGCCGCCACCGCGGCGGCGAAGCCCAACTCGCCGTCCGCCGAGTCACTGGCATCATCCACCCGCACCGGCCGTTCGATCAATTTGCTCTTGCTGCCCTTGGGGGCTTTATAGCGAAGGCGAACGAAAGCGGCCTCCTCGCTCTTGACGCGAGATTTTGTCGGCGCGTCCGAGTAACGCAACGGGTCGTTCAGGCGCGCATTGCTGTCCACCAGGGTAAGTTCGTACAGAGCCGTGACCGTGTGGCCAGCGCCGATTTCACCGGCATCGATTTTGTCGTTATTAAAATCCTCACGACGCAGCATGCGATTTTCATACCCAAGCAATCGATACTCCGCGACCACGTCGGGATTGAATTCAACCTGGATCTTCACGTCCTTGGCGATGGTTTGCAGGGTTGAGCCCATTTGTTCCACCAGCACCTTGCGCGCTTCGTTCAGGTTATCGATGTAAGCGTGATTGCCATTGCCTGCGTCAGCCAGTTGCTCCATCAGGTGATCGTTGTAGTTGCCGGCGCCAAAACCCAGTGTGGTCAGTGACACGCCGGCTTCGCGTTCACGCTCCACCAGGTCGACGAGGGTGTCGAAGTCCACGGTGCCAACGTTAAAGTCACCGTCCGTCGCCAGCATGATGCGATTGATGCCGTCGGCAATGTAGCCCTGCCGTGCCATCTGGTAAGCGGCGCGAATTCCGCCGGCACCGTTGGTCGAGCCGCCGGCCTGCAACTGATCCAGGGCAGCAAGTATCTTCGCCTGCTGGTCACCCGGCGTGGGTTCCAGCACGACACCCGCGGCACCGGCATAGACCACCAGGGAAACCCGATCGGCCGAGGTCATCTGTCGAGTCAGGAGCTTCATGGACTGGCGCAGTAGCGGCAGCTTGCGCGGGTCGTGCATGGAGCCCGATACGTCGATCAGAAACACCAGATTCGCGGCGGGCCGCTCTTCATCAGGCACCTCATAACCCTTGATACCAATCTGCATGAGCAGACGTTCCGCATCCCAGGGCGCAGCGGCCAGTTCCGTGTTGATAGCGAAGGGCTGGCGCAAGTCTTCGGGCGTGGCATAGGCGTAGCTGAAGTAGTTAATGAGTTCTTCTATTCGCACAGCATTCTGTGGCGGCAAACGGCCTTCATTGAGCATGCGGCGGACATTTGAGTAGGCCCCTGTATCGACATCGATACTGAAGGTTGAAACGGGGTACTCGCTGGCCAGGCGCAGGGGATTGCCTTGGAGTTCCGCATAGTTTTCCCGGTCCAGCAACTCACTGGGCATACGCAGTTCCGCCATGCTCAGATCGCCGACGGCGCGCGCGCGAGAGGTCGTGACAATTGCCTCCAATCTTCCTGAAGCGACCTTTGACGCCGCGGCCAGTTCGTCCCTGCGACGCGCGTACTTGATCTCCCCCGCAACATCAGCCTCGGGCGGAACGGTCTGCGGCCCCGAGTTTGCCTGTGCATCTTCCAACTCATTAACAGGTGCTACCGGCACGGGCCCGGGTTCATCGACGGCCTGCGGCACATCCTCCGGGGCCGCGCAGGCAAACAGGGATATAGACAAGGCGAGGGCCAGTGCAGCCGGCCCGGTTGGTTTTTGTAAAGACATGAGGTTCACCTCCTTATTGGCTTGGAGGTGTAAACGCCGGGCGCCGCCAAACGGGGTTAAAAGTCAGGCGAAATAATTTGCGTGCTGCAAAACAGCAGCCGGGGCAGACGAATCAGGTGTGGCCGGTGCGCAGGCTGATAGTCAGGCGCTCTCGCAGCGGGCTTGAGCGCGGAATATGCGCCAGCAGGAATTCCATCTGGTCGGCCAGCACCCGGCGACCCTTCAGATAGATGTACTCGGCATAGGTGGGCGTAAAGGGCACCGCCAGTAATTGCATGCCGGCCTGCTCGGGAGTGCGACCGCCCTTGTGATTGTTGCAGCGCCGGCAGGCGGTGATCACGTTTTGCCAGAGGTCCTGGCCGCCCTGACTCAGGGGCTGGATATGGTCGCGGGTAAGGTCCCGCAGCATGAAATGCTGGCCACAGTAGAGGCACAAATAGCCATCCCGGCGGAACAGGGTCTTGTTGTTTAGCGGCGGGGTATAGCGCGCCCGTAACTCGGCGATGCCGTGAGTCCGGCCCACCGTAGCAATAATTGAATTGACCTCTACTGAACTGCGCAGGCCGCTGGCGGCGCAAATGCCGCCCAGAATCCGGAACAAGGGTGTCCCGCAGGTGTAAGCCACCTGTTCCGTGTGGTACAGGCGCACCGCTTCGCGGTAGTCGATCCATTCCAGCGGCATACCGGACACGTCGGTCCGAAGTACCTGCTGGGACAGATCATGCACATGTGTGACTGGATCCGTCATTTTGTTCACTTGGTCAGACTCTCGTATAAGCCAAACCGAAAGGCAAACGCAAATTTACCGGTCCCTAACCTTATGTCATGATCGCAGCGCAACAGGCGCTTTCCAAGGGCGCTTGTCCCAATTTGAGGGGCCGACTGGCCCCGCAGGCCAGGCGGAGTAAGCAATGGCAGTGACTATCGGCGTAGTGACCGAGACCAGCCCGGGGGAGACACGGGTGGCGCTGGTCCCCGAAGTGCTCAAGAAGTTTATCGCCGCCGGGGCGCAAGTCAGGGTGCAGGCGGGTGCCGGCACGGCGGCCCAGATACCGGATGCCCAGTTTGAGGGTGCCGAGATTGTTCCGGATGCCGCCACGGTGCTGGCGTCCGCGGATATCCTGCTGAAAGTGCAGCCGCCCACTCCCGATGAAATACAGGCCCTGCCGGCCGGCGCCACGGTGGTGGGCTATATGCAGCCGCATCGTCAGGAGCCCATGATCCGCGCCCTTTGCGACAGCAATGTCACCAGCCTGGCCATGGAACTCGTGCCGCGTATTTCCCGCGCTCAGTCCATGGATGCCCTGTCTTCACAGGCCTCGGTAGCAGGCTATAAGGCAGTGCTCAATGGCGCGTCCATGCTGGATAAATTTCTGCCCATGCTGACCACCGCCGCGGGCACCATCCGCCCGGCCCAGGCCCTGGTAATCGGCGCGGGTGTCGCGGGGCTGCAGGCGATTGCGACTGCGCGCCGACTCGGTGCGGTTGTCGAAGGTTTTGACGTGCGCAGCGCCACTCGCGAACAAGTGGAATCCCTGGGTGCCAAGTTCATTGACACCGGTGTGTCGGCGGAAGGCGAAGGCGGGTATGCCCGCGAACTCACAGCGGAAGAGCGTGCGCAGCAGCAGGCGACCCTGGATGACCATATCGCGAAAGCTGATTTACTGATCACGACGGCGGCTGTGCCCGGCCGTCCCTCGCCAAAAATTATCAGCGCAGCCGCCGTGGCTCGGATGCGGCCCGGCGCGGTTATTGTGGACCTCGCCGCCGAGGGCGGCGGCAATTGCGAACTGACCCAGCCCGGCGAAACGGCAGAGCACAACGGCGTGAAGATTTTCGGCCCGCTGAACCTCCCGGCCACCGTGCCCCGGCATGCCAGCGAAATGTACGCCCGGAACCTGTTCAATTTACTGCAATCAGCATTTGGTGAGGAAGGCTTCGCCATTGACTGGGATGACGAAGTCTTTGCCGGCTGCGTGTTGACGCGCGAGGGCAACATCGCTCACGAGCCCACGCGCACAGCTTTGGAAGGAGCTGCATCATGATCGAACTCAGCGGATTCGCTGCTCTATACATTTTTATGCTGGCCGCGTTCACCGGTTATGAAGTCATCGCCAAGGTTCCGGCCATCCTGCACACACCGTTGATGTCCGGTTCGAACTTCGTGCACGGCATCGTGGTGGTGGGTGCCATGGTGGCCCTGGGCCACGCCGACACTTTTCTGACCCAGCTCGTCGGCTTCATCGGTGTGATTCTTGGCGCGGGTAATGCGGTGGGCGGTTACGTGGTGACCGAACGCATGCTGGAAATGTTCAAGGCCAGCGGGGACAAGAACTGATGGACCTGCTGATCCAAGTTAGCTACTACGCGGCGGCGTTCCTGTTCATCATGGGGCTCAAACGCATGAGCTCCCCGGTCACCGCGGCCAGCGGCATCAAGTGGGCCGGCGCCGGCATGGTGGTGGCCACCGTCATCACCTTCGCCTACCCGGACCTGCACAACTACTTTTTGATGACCACGGCCATTTTCATCGGTGGCGTGCTGGCCTGGTGGACCGGCAAAAAAGTCGCGATGACCGACATGCCGCAGATGATCGCCCTGTACAACGGCATGGGTGGCGGCTCCGCAGCGGCCATCTCGGCAGTGGAACTGGCCAGCAGCGTAAATCACGGCCCGGTGATCACCACCCTGGCTGTGCTCGGCGGCATCATCGGCTCGGTGTCTTTCTCGGGCAGCCTGATTGCCTTCGGCAAGCTGCAAGGTCTGATCAAGGGTTCCTTCCGTTTCAGCGGACAGAACCTGGTGAATATCGCGATGCTCGCGGTGCTTGGCCTGCTGGGCCTGCTGATCGTCGCCGGAAGCGGCGGTGGCTTCAGCGTGTTACTGCTCTTCGTCCTCGCATTGGTGCTCGGTGTGACCATGACCGTGCCCATCGGCGGCGCGGACATGCCCGTTGTCATCTCCTTATATAACGCATTGACCGGTCTCGCCGTCGCCTTCGAAGGCTTTGTGCTGAACAACGCGGCGATGATCATCGCCGGTACGGTGGTGGGTTCCGCCGGTTCGCTGCTCACCCAACTGATGGCCAAGGCTATGAATCGTTCCCTGGGCAATGTGCTGTTCAGTGGCTTTGGTGACACGGAAGCCGTGGCCGCCGAAGGTGACCAGGGCGTGATGAAGCCCATCGATGCGAACGACGTGGGCATCATGATGGCCTTCGCCGAGAAAGTGCTTATCGTGCCTGGCTATGGCATGGCCGTGGCGCAAGCCCAGCACAAGGTCTGGGAGCTGTGTCAGCTGCTGATCGATCGCGGCGTGAAAGTGAAATTCGCCATTCACCCGGTTGCCGGTCGCATGCCGGGGCACATGAACGTGCTGCTGGCCGAAGCCGGTGTACCTTACGACCTCATCTATGATGAAGACGAGATCAATGCCGAGTTTGAAACCACAGACGTGGCGCTGGTGATTGGCGCGAATGACGTGGTGAACCCGGTGGCCCGAACTGACCCGGCCAGCCCGATCTTTGGGATGCCCATTCTTAATGCCGACAAGGCCCGTAACTGTATTGTTGTAAAACGTGGCCAGGGTGCCGGCTTCTCAGGCATTCAGAACGCTCTGTTTTTCCTGGACAACACGCGGATGTTGTATGGCGATGGCCAGGCCATGGCTTCGGAACTGATTCAGGCGGTGAAGTCTTTATAAGCCCGCGCGCCGACTGAAGCTGCGCTAAACGACAGCCGCCACCATGACCACTAGAAGTACGGACTGGAAATCAGACGGTGTGAGAGTCGTGCGCCACGACCAGCTGGATAGCAACACGGCCCAGACCCCTGGCATGCAACGCATGGCAGCCATCACTGCCGCGTCCGCCAATGCACAAAAAATCTGGGCCGGCACCGTGGCCATTGATCCGGCGGCCAAGACGGGTGCTCACCATCACGGCGAACTGGAAAGCATTATCTATGTGGTCAGCGGCAAAGCCCGCATGCGCTGGGGCGAACAGCTGGAGTTCACCGCCGAGGCCGGGCCGGGCGACTTTATCTTTGTCCCGCCCTTTGTGCCTCACCAGGAAATGAACGCCAGTGCAGAAGAGCCCTTGCAGTGTGTTCTGGTGCGCAATGACCAGGATCCTATCGTCATCAACCTGGAAATCGACGCTGTAGGAGACCCGGAAGAGGTTCGCTGGGTCGACCCCCATCACCCGGCGGGCGGGTGATACACCGACTGAATCCACAAGCCACCCGATTGAAACTCCGGCGTCTCAATTCACAGCCTGCAGCGTTAGAATCAATGGTGAGCCATCAGATTCCTGCAAGATTTTCTTGATGACAAGACGCTATCAATCATTCGCCCTCGCATTGCTCCTGGCAACCTGCGCAACCAGTGCTTCAGACTGGCAACACTATGGGGGCGATGCCGGGGGCTCGCATTTCTCGCCACTGACACAGATCAATAAAGATAACGTCGGCGAACTGCAGTCCGCCTGGACCTATCGCACCGGCGATATCGAGCGTCACCCCGAGCGGCGCGCCATGTCGGCACTGAATGTCACGCCAATTCTGTTGCCCGAAAGCGCAGGTCATTCACTGGTGCTCTGCTCAGCCATGAACCGGGTGATCGCCCTGAACCCGGTGACGGGTCAGGAGCGTTGGGTTTTTGACCCGGAGATACCCCTGGGCCCGATGGACAGCAAATTTCTCTGCCGGGGCGTGGCCTACTGGGAAGATACGGCAACTGACACTCAGGCCTGCGCGCATCGTATCTTCACCGCGACCAAAGACATGCGCCTGATGGCACTGGACGCTCTCACCGGGGAGCCGTGCAGCGGGTTCGGGACGAACGGCACCGTAAACGTCCGCCCGGATATTTTCGATGACGTGCCGAACATGGAGGAGAACGATGTGCAGTTCTCCGCACCACCCACGGTCGTCAATGACGTGGTCATTATCGGCTCGGCCGATAACACCAAGTTCTGGCGGGCCGATAATCCCAGCGGTGCCGTGCGCGCCTTCGATGCCCGCACCGGCGAGGAACGCTGGCGCTTCGAACCCATCCCTCGCAACGCCGATGACCCGGCTGCCCGGGACTGGACACCGCAAGCCATGCAGAAGACCGGCGGAGCAAACGTGTGGTCAATGATGTCAGCTGACCCGGAACGTGGCCTGGTGTTCCTGCCGACTGCCACCGCCGGGCCGAACAATTTCGGCGGCAATCGACCGGGTGATAATCGTTACGCTAATTCGGTGGTTGCACTGAATGCCGCTGACGGCAGTGTCGCCTGGCACTTCCAGGTGGTGCATCACGATGTCTGGGACCTGGATCTGCCGTCCCAACCGATCCTTGTCGATTTAAAACGAGACGGCAAAAGCATTCCTGTGGTCATCCAGCTCACCAAGCAGGGGTTGATTTTTGTTTTGCATCGAGAGACCGGCAAACCCGTGTTCCCGGTGGAAGAGCGGCCGGTACCGACCGACGGCGTGCCGGGTGAAGTGCTGTCCGAAACGCAACCCTTTCCAGTCAAGCCGGAGCCCATGGGGCGGGTGGGATTAACGCCCGACGACGCCTGGGGTTTTACCGCCTTTGACCGGATTGCCTGCCGCCAGAAGATTGCCCGCTTTCGCACGGGCGGCCTGTACGAGCCCCCCAGTATTCAGGGCACGGCCTATTTACCGGGTGCCTCTATTTTTAACTGGGGCGGGGCAGCGTTCGACCCGCAAAGTTCAAGACTGATCGTGCCCATTTCTCAGACACCCATGCTTCTGCGCCTCACGCGCACCGATGAAATTCCGGACGAGGTACGCAAGCAGCCACGCATGGGCCCCATCGGCCC
>JBPCXH010000192.1:0-4350 GCA_051008735.1 Gammaproteobacteria bacterium
AGCGATATCGGGGTCATGTATGCCCGGGTGCTGGACATGATGCGTCGGCTCAACCTCGAACGTATCCCCAGCTCCATACGCGTGCGGCCTTTCAGCTACCACGTCGGTGGACAACTGGTCAGCGCTCAGGACTGGGCTTCTGCAGAAGTAAACCGCACGGTCGGCGAGGAACGAGCCATTGAACCGGCTCGCCTGCAATCTACGCTCCTGAATCAATACAATCCGCTCAAGGAACTTGATGACTGGTTATCCCCGGACCATGCGTCACTGGATATTCCCATCGGAGAGTTTTTGCGCGGCAAAAATGTCTCCGAGGAAGCGATTCGCCTGTTTGGCCATACTTACAATGGTATCGGCATGAACCGGACCTCCGCCCTTGCCCAATTCCGGGATACCACCCGCACCCAGTTCGGGATTCGTGCCTTCATGGCCATGAAAGAGCAAGGGCAGACTGTGGCCCCCCTGAGCCAGATAGCTGGCGGTATGCAGCGGCTGCCTGAAGCAATGGCAGCCAGCCTGAACACGGAGATCCACTTCGGCAAAGCCGCCGCCAGTATCAGGCAGGATGCCGGGGGCGTGGAACTGAACTGCATAGACGGGACGCGCTACCGCGGCGATTTCCTGGTAGCGGCCATTCCCTTCTCCGCCCTGCGCCGCATTGAAATCACACCGACTCTGTCGCCGCTTAAGGCCGCAGCAACGGCCGAACTGCCCTACTACGCTGTGACTAAATTCTATCTGCGCCCCAAGACCCGCTTCTGGGAAGCGGACGGCTTTGAACCGACCATGTGGTCAGACGCCCAACTGGAACGCGTGTTTGCCATGACAGACGCCAATGATGAAGTGCACACCTTGATTGTCTGGATGACGGGTCAAGGCAGCCGCCGTATTGATCAGTTCGATCCGGCAACGGCGACGCAGAGAGTGCTTAATTTGCTGGGTGAAATCAGACCCGCTTCACGCGGGCAACTGGAAGTCATGGGCCATCATTCATGGGGGCAGACGCCCTTTATCGGTGGCTGCGGGCTGAGCTACTCGGCCGGCCAGGTCAGTCGCTTTGCGGCATCACTACCGGACCCCGAGGGCCGAATCCATTTCGCTGGCGAACACACGCGGCGGCGCGAGTTCGGCATGGAGTCCGCCATGGCATCAGCAGAACGCGTCATCGGAGAAATCCTCCAGGTCGCGTGATGGAAGCGGCCGCCCGACCGGGAGGTTTACGCAGGCCTATCCACGGCCCGGACAGAACACTTGAGCAAGCGGCGCCTGTCGGCGCGGACTCTTATATATAATAGAAGTTTGAGCCAGCCCGTATGTAATGGCCTAGTGGGATTGAGGTAAGCGCAGAATGTTTATCAACAACTGGTATGTTGCCGGCATTGCCGACGAGCTGGCCGAAAAACCCAGGCGCGTTCGAATTCTCGGAGCAGATCTCGTCTTGTTCAGGGACGACGCGGATTCGATCCACTGCCTCAGCGACCAGTGTGTTCATCGCGGCGCATCTTTATCCGTTGGCGAATGCAAAAACGGGGGCATTGCCTGCCCGCAGCATGGCTGGGAGTTCAGCGGCACCGGTCGTTGCACCTTGATTCCAGCCGGCACCAAAACCCCCACAGAACCGCCGAAGCGCGCCCGGGTACCCGCCTACCCCGTGACTGAAAAATACGGCCTGATTTTCGTTTTCCTCGGGGACCAAGATGAAGCGGAGCGGCCCAAGGTCCCGGACATCATGCCCGAGTGGAATAGCGGCGAATGGCACAAGGGCGTTATTACCCGGCACAAAGACATCAATTACCTGCGCATGGCGGAAAACTACAACGATCCCTGCCATGTTCATTACATCCACGAGTTCGCCAAATGGCTCCCGAAGGGTGTCACCATCGTGGATCACGAGCTCACGGACACGTATGTCAAGGCCTGGCATGCCGCCTGGAACTCCAAGGGTGAGTTTGGCGATAGCCGCGGCCTGATGATGGAATACAACGTGATCAGCTGTGTGTCGCGAAACACCAACTATCAAACTGACTACCCGCCCCAGATCGTGACGGCCTACGTCACTCCAATCGACGAGGGCAATACACAAATCCACATGATTATCCTGTCGCCTAAAAACGAGACCACGGCGCTGGACGGCAGCAGGGTCCGCGGCTCCACCGCCGATGAGCAAAAAATGCTGGTGGACATGACCCGTGATGTCGTTATGGATGAAGACTACGCGGTACTGAAAACAACCCGTCCGCGGCAGGCCGCGCCAACAACCGAAGAACTGCTGGTGGAAACGGACCGCACCCTGGCACAGGTTCGCACGCTGACAGTGGACTACGGCAACAAGGTCGGGCGGATAGACCTGCGAGCCTGGCGCGAATTGCAAGACACCCATATCCGGGTTATCCCCTGCCCGGACCATAAAGCGGACCCCAAAAACTGGGTGCATAAGACCGTGCCTTTGCTGCCCGGCAAGGCCGCTGACTCACTCAAGGCAGTCAGCTAGACCCGACACTGCATAATGCCGACAGAACAGACCGGCATGGCTACCGCCGGGCATTTTCTATGCGTGGGTCGACGAGCGCAAAGCCTTTGGTGCATTGCGACAGAGCGCCAGCGCAGCTTGCACAGCAACCTCCCACCAGCACCCCAAGTAGGAGTTGTCCGCGCGCGGCTTATGTAATAAAACTTAGAGGATTGTGACCCGCCTCACAGACTGGATTACGTCAAAAGACGACTCTAAATCCGAGCGTTAAGCAAACTAGCGCGGGCAAAGCAGAAGCTTTAATTATCAGGAGGACGCCAGGAGAACTCGAGCAAGATAAAGACAACAAAAACGATAGCGGTACGAGTGCCTCCGAAAACACGGGAGCGAAACGATGATGATCGTACCTGATTCGAAAAAGGAAACAGGCAGCAGTAGCAGCAGTGAATTCATTAGTGATCTGGCGAATTTTGCGTCACATCACCAGGCCGCACGTTGGCAAGGTACTTTCGGCGAGTTTCTCGACGAAATAGTTCCTGACCACCCACAGCGCTTCACTCGAAGCAGCCACCAGTATGTTTACGACATGTTGTGCTGGTATCAAAAAGATTCAAAGACACCTGACGACCTGTCAGCTAATACACCCACCGACCTTTTTACCGAAGATCTCTACGGCATAAATTCAGCCCTGGCCCGTGTCGTTGAGTACTTCAAGGCCGCCAGCGCCGGTTCTGATGTTGGCCGCCGCCTGCTCCTGTTGCTTGGCCCGCCTTCAGGGGGCAAGTCATCGATGATCATCCTCCTCAAGCGCGCGCTTGAAGAGTACAGCCATACCGACGCCGGCGCCTTGTACGCCCTGCAGGGTTCACCCTTACATGAGTCACCACTGAACCTGATTCCAGCGAGCCTGCGCCCGAAGTTCCGCGAAACTTATGGCGTTGACATTCAGGGTGAACTGAGCCCACACAGCCAGGCACGGCTGGATGACGAATTCAACGGCGACTTTATGCAGTTCCCCGTAGAACGAATCTTTCTGTCCGAAGCCTCCCGCGTCGGCATCGGCACCTACGCACCCCATGACCCCACCACGGCAGACATTGCGGACCTCGTCGGCTCCGTGGACCTGTCCAAAGTGGCAGAAATCGGGGACGAAGGGGATCCACGAGCATGGTCATGGTCTGGCGCCGTCTACGCTGCCAGCCGGGGCGTGCTGGAGATGATTGAAGTCCTTAAGGTCAAGCGTGAGTTTCTTTATCTGCTGTTGACCCTGACTCAGGAAAAGAACGTTAAGGTCTCCCGCTTTCCATTGATCCACCTGGATGAAACTATCGTCGCCCATACCAACCTGGCCGAGTTTCAGAAGTTTGTTCAGGAAAAGGAAAATGAAGCCCTCCTGGATCGCATGGTTATCATCCGCGTTCCCTACACTCTGTGTTATCTCGATGAGTCGCGCATCTACCGCAAACTGGTATCGCATGCACCCGCATTTCGCGAGGTCCACCTGGATCCCCATGTTCTGAAGCTTGCCTCGGCTTTTTCCATCCTGACTCGCCTGGAAGACTCGGAACGGGAAGGCCTGGATCTGGCTAAGAAACTGCGCCTGTATGCCGGTGAGGACGCCGAAGGCTTTTCTCAGTCGGATGTACCAAAGCTGCGAGCGGAAGCGCCGGAAGAAGGTCTGACGGGTGTCAGCCCACGCTTTGTGATCAATGCCATCTCTAATGCAATCACGCGCAGCGATGCCAAAAGCCTGACCAGCATGGAAATGCTGCTCGCGCTGAAGGACTCTATTGAGAGTGACGCACGGATGGATGCTGGCCAGAAGAAGCAATGGGTCGATTTCCTGGTAACCGCACGTAAAGATTTCTACAACCGCTGGG
>JBPCXH010000193.1:0-20092 GCA_051008735.1 Gammaproteobacteria bacterium
TTTGTTTGTGGGAGGTGTTTCGTTCTTTTGTGGGGGTTCTTTTTTTTTTTCCTTCCCCCCGCCTCAGGTCTTCAATTCCAGGGTTTCTTTGCCCTGGCAGTGCCGTCAGGTGAACGCTGACGCCACCGGTCTTTCCGCTCTTTGTCCGCATCCTCAGAATCGTCTGCTGAATAGCTATTAGCAGGTTTTCCAGTGAGTTTAGAGTTTGGCGATCGCCTGATGTATGTGGGCGGCGAATTTGTCGCTGCCGAAACGGGCGAATGGATGGATTCGGTTAATCCGGCCACCGAAGAGGTCCATGGACGGGTTCCGGCAGCATCGCCGGCGGATATTGATCGTGCGGTGAAGGCAGCCGCGGCGGCGCAGCCCGAGTGGGCGGCCAAGTCCGTATTTGAACGCGGCAATTTATTGCGGGCGCTGGCGGCAGAAATCCGGGCACGTGCCGACCAGGTGCTGCCCCTGGAGTCGGCGGATACCGGCAATACCATCGCCAGTCTGGGTAATGACATTACCTTGGCCGCCGGTTATATCGACATGATGGCGGGCCTGGGTATCGAGCTGAAAGGCGAGACGGTGCCGGCCACGGGCCAGAATATTCATTTCACCCTGCGCCAGCCCTATGGGGTGGTCGGGCGGATTGTGCCCTTTAATCATCCCTTCCTGTTTGCCGGTGCGCATCTGGCTGCACCGCTGATGGCAGGTAATGCCGTCGTGCTGAAGTCTCCCGACCAAAGTCCCTTGTCCGGCAGCGTGATGGGTGAAATCTGTCGTGACGTATTACCGCCGGGGGTTATCAATATCGTCTCCGGACACGGTCCGGTGGCAGGTGATGCCATTGTTCGCCATCCCCGGGTGCCGCGCATCGGCTTTACCGGTTCTGTACCCACCGGCATGCGTATTCAGCGCTCGGCGGCTGAAGTGAGTATCAAGCACCTGAGCCTGGAACTGGGGGGTAAAAATCCCCTGATTGCTTTCCCGGATGCGGACCCGGCGGCAATCACGAAGGCGGCTGTGGCCGGCATGAATTTCGCCTGGTCGGGCCAGTCCTGCGGGTCAACCAGTCGTCTGATGCTGCACGAGTCAATCTACGATGAAGTTGTCAGCGGTATCGTTGAGCATGTTGGTGCGATCAAGCTCGGTGATCCTCGTGATCCTGCCTCGGAAATGGGTCCGGTTAACTCGGCAGGTCACTATCAGCATGTCACTAACATGATCGCCGCTGGCAAGGCGGATGGCGCCACATTGCTAACGGGCGGCGAACGGCCGGCCGGCGAAAGTTTTGCCAAAGGCTATTGGGTGCGGCCCACGGTATTTGGAGACGTCACCATGGACATGCGTATCGGGCGCGAAGAAGTCTTCGGTCCGGTGCTTTCTGTGCTCAAGTGGCGTGAAAGAGACGAAGTGCTCGCCATGGCGAATGCCACGGAGTTTGGACTGACCGCTGGTGTCTGGACCAATGACATCGGCACCGCTATGGGTATGGCGCGCGAACTGGAGACGGGCCTGGTCTGGATTAATGGCGGGGGTCGGCATTTTCTGGGCACCGGTTTCAGTGGCTGGAAGAACAGTGGCCTGGGGCGGGAAGAGTGCCTGGAGGAGTTGATGAGTTATACCCAGTCGAAGTCGGTCCACATCATGCTTTAAGTGTTGACGGCCAGCGGTGGCGGTCTGGTCTTTGCTGGTCGTTTTTTCTGTACCGCTGCTTCGAGGGTTACAAATTGTTACAGGCTCTCATGCGGCGAGGGCGTAGGCTCGCAGGGCCGCATTCGACGCATCGGCAGATTACAAGACTGGAGAATATGGATTGAATACCGAAAGCGCCAAGGCTGGACCGGAAGATTCGGGTCGCAAGTTTCTGTTTATCTGGTTGCAGCCAGGTATCACCGGGCTCAATGCCATGTTCTTCCTGTATTCGGCATTCGCCACCATTGGTCTGCTGACCTTTGTTTCCCCCGGCACCGCGCTGGTGCTCAATGCCAATTTCGGGTTGCCCGCCAATGAACAGGGTACCGTCAGCGGCGACTTGGTGCTGATAACTGAGATCGTCCAGATACTGGTATTTGGCGTGGTGGGCGTGATCTCTGATCGCATCGGTCGGCGTGAACTGTTTGCCGCCGGTATCTTCATCATGGGCCTGGGCTACCTGCTATATCCCTTTGCCGGGTCCGTACCGGAACTTTTGATCTATCGTGGTATCTATGCGCTGGGTCTGGGTGCCTCCACTGGCATGCTGGGCACGATCCTGGCCGACTATCCGCAGGACCGGTCCCGCGGCAAGTTCGTGGCGCTGGCCGGCTTCTTCAACGGTATCGGTGTACTGGTGGTCACCGTGGTTTTCGGCCGGCTCGCGCCGCCCGCGTTGATTGAGATGGGCTATGACGCGATGCAGACCACCAAGATCGTGCACTTCGTCGTATTTACGGCCTGCGCCGTGTCCGCGGTGATATATATGCTGGGCCTTAAAAAGGGCACGCCGGGCAAAAGCGAGGAGCGCCTGCCCTTTAAAGAGCTTGTGGTCAGCGGCTATGCAGAAGCCGTGCGCAACCCGCGCATTGGTCTGTCCTATGCGGCGGCCTTCGTAGCCCGCAGTGACCTGGTGATTCTCGGCACTTTCACGGTGCTGTGGGGTACCGTGGCTGGTGTCAGCCAGGGCATGGACCCGGCGTTGGCGGCTGCCCGCGGCGCCGGCGTGTTTGGTATCTCCCAGGGCGGCGCTTTGCTCTGGTTATGCGTGCTCGGCGTTTTCCTGGATCGATTCAACCGGGTGACCGGCACAGTTTTCTGTATGGGCATGGCCGCGATTGGTTACAGCTCCATGCTCTTCGTGGAAGATCCGCTGGCCCGCGAATCCATACCCTTGTTCCTCCTGCTGGGCGTGGGGCAGATCAGTGCCTTCTTCGGCGCCACTACATTAATTAGCCAGGAAGCACCGAAGCTCAGTCGCGGCGCGGTGGTGGGTGCCTTCAACACCTGCGGTGCCATAGGCATCCTGGTGGCCGGTGGTCTTGGCGGTCGATTGTTCGATTCGATTGCACCGTCTGCACCTTTCGTGCTGATTGGATTCCTGAATGCCTGCGTGATGCTCTTTGCGATCTATGTGCGTATCAAAGCACCGGGCCCAATTCCCGTGAAGACCTGAGCGCTTCCCGCGACTGCACGCGAATTCGTATGCCGCCCCAGCTTGGCGGAGAACCTGCCCTCAGGCTGGCACGTCGAAACCGGCGTCCTCGATTGCCTGCACCAGGCCCGCGCGCTGAATCACGGCGGGGTCAAAGGCAATGCTCACCCGCTTGGCTTCCAGGTCTGCCTTGGCTTCGTTCACGCCGTCGTGGGCCTGCAGGGCGTTCTGTACGCTTTTGACGCAGCCGCCGCAGGTCATGCCTTCTACTGTCAGTTCAATTTTTTCCATGCTCAATAGCCTCAGCTTATTGCTTGCTTGAATGATCCAGCTGCGGTTTCCAGCCCCGCAGCAGGAGAGAGTTGGTGACCACGCTGACGCTGCTCAGCGCCATGGCCAGACCCGCCAGAGCAGGGCTCAGCATGCCGGCTGCTGCCAGAGGGATGCCCACCACGTTATAGATAAACGCCCAGAAAAGATTCTGCTTAATCTTTCTAAAGGTGGCACGGCTGGCTGAAATAGCACCGCTGACCAGGCGTGGATCCGGTCGCATAAGGGTGATGCCGGCGGTTTCCATGGCAATATCGGTGCCCGTCCCCATGGCAATTCCCACATCGGCGGCTGCCAGTGCCGGCGCGTCATTAATCCCGTCACCGATCATGCCCACGGCATAGCCTTCCGCCACGAGTTGCTCTACCGCCCTGGCTTTTTCATCGGGCCGCATGCCGCCCCGGGCTTCGTCGATATTGGCCTGACGACCGATCGCTTCAGCGACCAGCGGCGCATCCCCCGAGAGCATCAAAGTGCGAATGCTTTGCTCTCGCAGCGCCTCGATGGCCTCCGCAGCCTCAGTCTTGAGAGGATCGGCAATGGCAAAAATACCCAGCAGACCGGCCTCGTCAGCAACCCAGATGACAGTCTTGGCTTCTCCTTCCCAGGCGCGTGCGCGCTCCAGTTCGGCAGACGGGTCCAGTTTGTGTTCCGCGAGAAGTTTCTCGTTTCCGATCACGATTTGCTGCGCGCCCACGCGGCTAACCAGCCCCTGACCCGTGTAGCTCTGAAATTCACTGATAGCTTGCAATGCAATGCCGCGATCTTCCGCCAGCGTCAGCAGGGCTTTGGCCAGCGGGTGCTCACTGCCCTGCTGCGCCGATGCCGCCAGTCCGATCAGGGTGGCCTCATCGCCTCGCAGGGTATGTAGATCAGTCACCTTGGGACGCCCTTCTGTCAGGGTGCCTGTCTTGTCAAAAATAACGGCACTGATTCGATGGGCTCGTTCCAGTGACGCGACATCCTTGATCAAAATGCCCGCCCTGGCCGCGGCGCCGGTACCCGTCATGATGGCGGTGGGGGTCGCCAGGCCCAGTGCGCAGGGGCAGGCGATAACCAGCACTGAGACGGCGGCAATCAGGGCCGATTCGAAGCTGCCGGCTGTGAAGTACCAGGCCAGAAATGTTATCGCCGCAATGACAATGACCGTGGGTACAAATACGGCCGAGATGCTGTCAACGAGGCGCTGTACCGGGGCTTTGCCGGCCTGGGCACTTTCAACCAGGCGAATGATGCGTGACAGGGTCGAGTCTTCGCCCACGGTGGTCGCGCGAATCTCCAGCAGGCCTGTGCCGTTGATGGCGCCACCAGTGACTTTAGCGCCGGCGCTTTTTACTACTGGCAGGCTTTCCCCGGTGATCAGTGACTCATCCAGCTCACTTTGCCCGCTTATCACCTCACCGTCGACGGGAATGCGTTCGCCGGGTTTTACGATGACCCGCGCGTCGGTGCGAATACTCGCCACGGGTAATTCCACCTCACTGCCGTCTTCCTGCCGTACGCGCGCGGTCTGGGGGCGAAGATCCATGAGTTGTCGGATGGCTGCTGTGGTGCCTCGCTTGGCCCGGGCTTCCATGAATTTTCCCAGTAGCACCAGGGTGATGATGACAGCTGATGCCTCGAAATAGAGTTGCCCTTTGGCATCCGTTCCCAGGGTGCCGATTAAATACCAGCTATACAGATAGGCAGCCGTCGTGCCCATGACAACGAGCACGTCCATGTTGCTTGAGCCTGCGCGCACCGCGTTGTAGGCGGCACGATAAAAGCGTGCCCCAATCAAAAACTGAACCGGCGTGGCTAGCAACACCTCCAGAAAAGGCATCAAGTGGAAATCAAAGCCCAGATACGTGGCGAGCATCTGTCCTACGAGCGGGGTAGTTAGAACAATGGAAAAAATCAGCCAACGGCGATCGCGCGTGAGTTGGGCTTCGGCCTCGGCGCGATGCCGTTCCTCTGCGCGGGCCTCATCTTCGCCGGCACCGCTGATCAACAGCCGATAGCCGGCTTTACTCACGGCCTCTGCGAGTTGCTCAAGGCTGACGCCGCCGTCGATCGTTGTGATATCGGCCCGCTCCAGGGCAAGGTTAACAGTGGCGTCTACGACCCCGGGTACTTTGTTCAGGGCTTTTTCCACGCGCCCGGCACAGGCGCTGCAGGTCATGCCACTGACCGGGATGGCGTACTGGTTGCGACTCACGCTAAAGCCGGCTTTGCCGATGACATCGCTGATTGTCGTGATATTGGTCTGGGCCGGCGCAAAATCGATGGCCGCGCGTTCCAGGGCGAAGTTCACGCTGGCCTGACCAATGCCCGTGGCCCGATTGAGGGCTTTTTCCAGGCGGACGGCACAGGCGCCGCAGGTCATGCCCTGCACCGGGAGCTCGGCATGTGCCAGCTCAGCGGCGACGGCTGAATTTTGTCCTTCTGCACTCATAAGAAAAAGCGGCGTTCCAGGTCTTTACAAGAGTCTAGCGGCGGCGCCGTTAATACCGCAAAGCAGCATCATGAATTGGGCCGACAGGTAGATTTGGGGCCTTTCCGACCCTAATCCAAGCCTGCCTAGCGTGATGGCAGGGTCAGGCGACGGGACCGGGCGTGAAACAGGCGCAGATACTCGCCAAACAAGCGGCGGCCGAGAGTAACGGATTGCTGAATCAGCTCCGGTGTTGCCGCTTTGATGCTGGCCACGCGGGTTTCGCCATCGCCCATGGCGTCCAGTTCACGCATGTTCACCGGCGCATGCAGCCAGCGATCAATCATGGCTTCATCGACTTCCAGGTGAAACTGCAGACCGTACACATTATCGCCGTAGCGAAAGGCCTGATGGGGACAATCGGGTGAACTGGCCAGATGGACCGCATGCTCCGGAATTTCAAACGTATCCCCATGCCACTGAAAGATGGGCTGGCTGTCGGCCAGCAATCGGAACAGAGGGTCGGTTTCGGCGGCCGCCGTTGGTTGTAGCGGGTACCAGCCGATTTCCTTCACCGGATTGCGGTGCACGCGCGCGCCCAGGGCCCGGGCCAGTATCTGCGAGCCCAGGCAGATTCCCAGCACAGGTTTGCCTTGCTGAATTGCGGCCTGGGCCAGATCGACCTCTGTGGCCAGGTGGGGGTAGCGCTCGACCTGGTCGCAATTCATAGGGCCGCCGAGCAGGATCAGGCCGTCGTAGCGCGCCATGTCCGGTCGGGCATCGGGCTGACGGCCAAAATTGACGTAGCGGATGCGAAAACCGGCTGTGCGGAGCAACGGGTCCAGGATCCCGAGGATCTCATGGGCTACGTGCTGACAGACCAGGAGCCGACGCATTCGACTTTCTCCTCTAAACCAGTCGCAACCATCCCCGAGAGCCTGCCGCCTTGTCAACGCATGGCCAACCGATTTGAGATGATTCATTTCGCTTAGCGGTCTGCCAATCTATAATCCTGCTTCATCACCTGAATGCCAAGGATTCTGACGCATGGAACTGACTCTCGCCTTTGACGTGATTAACTGGTATGCCGTATTAGTCGCTACCGTAATCAGCTTCCTGCTGGGTGGCGCCTGGTATTCACCCGGCCTGTTTGGTCGCTTTGGCGTGCTGGCAGAGGATGCTGAAACCCGAGGGGGTCCGGCGCGTCGCATCGAGCTGCTTTTTGTCACGGCTTTCGTGATGCAATGGGCTGCCGCGTCATTGCTCGCCGCGATTCTGGGTCCGAACTCCGATCTTGCGATGGGAATTAACGTCGGCTTGTTGGTTGGCCTGTTTTTCGTCGGTACGGGCGTGGGTATTACCAGTATTTTTGAGCGCCGGCCTTTTTCCCATGTCCTGATTCACGGCTCGTACCACTTGGTGAGTTTCGCCATTATGGGCGGCATCCTGGGCAGCTGGCACTGAGCCGGCTGTGGTCTAGATTTCGGCTTCGTCGGTACGCAGCGAGAAGCTGTCCGCGTCCAGGTGGGCCGGAAATTTCTCCCGATAGCGAGTCAGCCTGGCGCCATTAAACTCCACAGTGATTACCTCCGGTTTGCTGCCACCGTCGGCTATGGCATTGCCCAGGTAGTCCCATGCGCCGCTGTCGCCCGCATATTCAATGCCTTTGCCATCTGTGCCGACGCGATTCAGCCCGGCGCAGTAACAAAGATTTTCTACAGCGCGGGCGGGCAGCAGGCTCTGCCAGGCTGAGCGGCGGGCGGCGGGCCAGTTCGCTACGTACAGTAGAAGATCAAACTCATTAATCCCTCGGCTCCAGACGGGAAATCTCAGGTCGTAGCAGACCATGGGGCAAATGCGCCAGTCGTCCAGATAAAAAATTTGCCGATGCGAGCCTGCGGAAAAATGTTCTTGTTCGCCTGCCATCCTGAACAGATGACGTTTGTCGTAGCTGGATATATCGCCGGATGGAGGCACCCAGATGAGCCGATTGAAGAACCGACCACCGTCTTCGATTACCAGGCTGCCGGTGACGGTTAGCTGATGCTGGCGGGCAAGCTCGCGCATCCACTCAATGCTTGGCCCGTCCATGGGCTGTGCAACGGCACGCGTATCCATGGTGAAACCGGTATTAAACATTTCAGGCAGGACCAGCAATTGAGTCTGGGCAGGCACCTGCTTGGCCAGCTTTGCGAATAGAGCCTGATTTTTTTCCGGATCCTGCCAGTGCAAATCGGCCTGCAACAGGCTGACTGTCAGATTGCGCATAAAATCTCCGCCGCCCGTTCCAGGGTCTGATCGTCCTTGGCAAAACAGAAGCGCACCAGCCGTTGCTCCGCCGGCGGCCTGGCATAGAAAACCGATATTGGAATGCAGGCCACACCGGATTCCCGAGTCAGGCGTTCGGCGAATAGCGTATCTGTCTCGTCGCTGATTTCACCGTAATCTGCCAACTGAAAGTAGGTTCCGGCCGAGGCTTGCAGCTGCAATCTTGAGTTGGTCAGCAACTCGCAGAAGTAGTCGCGTTTGCGGGCATAGAAAGCCGGTAACTCACGATAGTGCTCTGGGTCTGATGCCAAAAAGTCGGCCAGAGCATGCTGCAGCGGCGTGGCAACGCAAAATTGGACGAACTGATGCACGCGGCGGAATTCGCGGGTCAGGGCCGGAGAGGCCACAACATAGCCAATCTTCCAGCCGGTTACGTGATACGTCTTGCCAAAAGAAAACACGGCGAGGCTGCGTTCAGCCAGTTCAGGATAGCGCAGCAGGCTCTCGTGCCTGACATTGCCGTAAACCATGTGTTCATAAACTTCATCACCC
Organism: Gammaproteobacteria bacterium; assembly: GCA_051008735.1. Classification (GTDB taxonomy): domain Bacteria; phylum Pseudomonadota; class Gammaproteobacteria; order Steroidobacterales; genus J054. Next base: position 8,682 of record JBPCXH010000193.1, read on the forward strand.
AGCAGCAGAATATCGGTATTGCGCACCAGATCTGCGAGGCGCTGAATATCGGCGCCTGAGAGAACGGCACCAGTGGGGTTGTGAGGCGTATTGAGAATCAGCATGCGCGTGCGCGGGCCGATAGCCGCCTCCAAGGCCAAAAAATCGAGTGAGAAATCCGAGCTGTTCAGGGGTACGTGAATGGGGCGACCCCCGGCAAGGCGAATAGCCGGATCGTAGGAATCGTAAGCCGGGTCAAAAACGATAACCTCATCACCGGTGTGCACGAAGGCCTCTATAGCGCTGAACAGGGCTTCGGTAGCGCCGGAGGTTACGGTGATTTCCTGCTCCGGATCCGCTTGGCGTGAATAGCAAGCGAGGGTTTTTTCCGCTATGGCTTCGCGCAAGGCCGGCAGCCCAGCCATGGGTGCGTATTGGTTATGGGCTGCGCGCAGATGATGATTGACCCGATCCAGCAGACCTTCAGGTGCATCAAAGTCGGGAAAACCCTGGGACAGGTTAATGGCGCCGCAGTCGGCGGCCATCGTCGACATAACGGTAAAAATTGTGGTGCCGACATCGGGCAATTTGCTGGTCGTGCGGGTCACGCGCAATCCTGTCTGCGGAGTGCTGCTGACTGTGCCATGCCGGCCCGTCAGGTGTCGAACAGGCTGCAACATCTGGACTGTCTGACCGTCGGGCCAGTTCAGGCCAAGGCAGTTGTTATGATGCAAGTCACGACCAATGGAGGAGATGCAAATGAGGGTCATCCTGGTTCCGGTGGCTGATCGTCCCGAGTGTGCCCATGCACTGGAGGCGGCCTTCAGGCTCGCTGCCCGCTTCGATGCCAACGTCGTGGGCTGTCATATCCGTCCTCATCGACAGAGCCGGGTAAACATGCCTGGCTTGAAATCTATAGCAGCCCAGGAGTGGGTCAGCGCCCACAAGGGGAAGAACCCGGATAAGCTCAGCCGCGATGCCCGGACGCTATTCGGCCAGGTCGCTGAGGGGGTTGATTACCGGGTTGCTCAACGTGCCGGTGTTCAGAGTCGCGGTGTTGGTATTTGGCAGGAGCGGGTCGGCGCCCCGGCTAATGTCATACCAATTATCGGTCCGATGTCCGATTTGCTGGTTCTGTCCAGGCCCGGGCCCAAAGGCGGCAAGTTGGCCCATCTGTTTATGATGGAGTCCCTGCTGCATGCGTGTCGGCCTGTGCTGCTGCTGCCCCAGCGGCGGATGCGCGAGCCGGGGCGCAATATTCTGATCGGCTGGAATCAGAGCCCGGAAGCCAGTCGTGCCGTGGCGGCCGGTATGCCGCTGCTGGAGCGAGCCGACAGTGTGACCATTGCCGTTGCCGGTCAGGAATCGGCGCCGGGTCCAAAGGCCAAACACCTGCTTCAGTATCTTCGCCATCACGGGATTGATGCCAAGGTGACGACCAGTCAGGGCAAGAATCCGGCCAGAGAACTGGAGGTGGCATACCGGGAAGCGGGGGCGGATTTACTGCTTATGGGAGCTTATAGTCGCCATCGGCTGCGTGAGCAGATTTTTGGCGGCGTCACAGACCATATGCTCATGCGCACCAAGCTGCCGGTATTGGTTTATCACAGCGCCAGCTGACGAACGTCCGTCACCGGGCCCCTCCACTCAGGGTTCCGGGACAGTCGCCCATCCCTGGCGCTGTGACGCGGGCTGCGCTCACTGCTGCGCAGGGCCAGGGTCAATGCTTGCCAGCATGGCACCGTCACTGGTGCTCCGGAGCCGAGTTTGCGCCAGCAACAGGTTGTCGCGGGCGATGCGCTGCCCACCGCGATTCCGCGCAGATTCGAAGTCCATGACCGCGGCCAGATAATCGCCGCGCGCGGCGTTCATCACACCTCGATTGTTATAGGCAACGGCCAGGCTTCGCCCGTTCTCCACAGCGGCATCACAGAACTCCTCGGCCGCAGCAAACTCCCGTTTGGCCGTATAGGCCACACACAGATTGATCAATACGGGGCCGCGCAGCAGCTGCGAATTTCTGGCCCACCGGTGCCAGCGCTCGAGTTTGGAGATCGCTTGGTCATAGTCACCCGATTCGAGATCGCGCGTGCCATAGACCTCGGTCTTGTGGGTTTGCAGGCTAAAGGGTTCCCCCGCGAGGGCTACGCCAAAGAATCCGAGGAATAAGGTGGCCAGCATAGCGGCGGCTAGGGCGTGGGCGAGCAGGGTTGACAGTAGTTTTGTTGAAAGGGTTTTCATTGATTTGGGTCCATTCTTGGGTTTCTTAAGTTCCTGTATTAGCGGGCATCAGGCATTCGCCGGGAGTGGATCCAGGATGGATGGCTCTTTGGGCAAAGCGATGGGATCCTGGCCCTGCCATTGGAGTGAGTCCTGAATTCGCAGGGGCGTGGGTTCAATTTCAGCTGGCAGAGGGGCCGTGAGGCCTCCGGCGCCCTGACTGTGAAGGGCCAGGGGCCACGGTTGACCGGCAGCAAGCCACAGGCCCACCAAGCCCGCAGCCACACCCAGGCCGATCAGGTTTTCGTGGCCAATCTTGGGCAAATGCCAGTGGGGCAGGTGCAGATCATCATGTAACCAAGTGTGCGCGCTCATTGTTGTTCTCCCGGTACTCAAGTCGCCATTTCCAATAGCAGACAACTTAAGCCTGGTGCGGTAACCCACGGGTAACGATTTTCAGACTATTTTGCAGCGGCCCCTTGCTATCCCTCGCTCTGGTGGCGGCAGGGCGATTGTCCTCAGGCGCACTCCAGGTCACAGGGAAGTAACGGCCGGGTAACAATTCCGACCCATTTGTTGTGTGGAGAGGGGCTGAATCAGTCCCAAAAAAGGGCCCAATAATGCCAACCATAGCGTAAACGGAACTATTGTGTTATACATAACGTCTTGGGGTAGTTCTCGCTAATGAAAAGAATCTCGGCTTTCCCTGCCAAGACAACGCCGCCACGTCTGTTTCGTGTTCTGCCGCGGCCAAATCTCTTTGCGCGCCTGGAACCCGACAATGAAACTTTGGCGACGTGGCTCCATGGTCCCCCCGGGGCCGGGAAAACCACGCTTATTCGTAGCTATCTGAAGGCCACTCCCGAATTACCCTTTGTCTGGTATCGCATTGACGAAGGCGACAATGATTGCGCCCGGTTTTTTCATCATTTGGGTGCAGGGGTGGAAAGAAGCATGGATGTTCATGAGCTTTCCTTACCTGTTTCGGAGCTCGGTGTGCTGGGCGACCCTCGTGCTTTCTCTCGGCATTTTTTCTCGCGCTTATTGGCTCAGGTAGAGCCGCCATTCGCCGTAGTACTGGATAACTATGAACAACTGGGCGAGGAATCTGAGCTACATCAAGTTGTCCTGGAACTGCTCGAAACCCTACCCGAGACTGTTCAGTTGTGGATCATCAGTAGGCAGCCGCCACCACTGGTTTTTAGTCGCGTGGTCGCCAGCGGCAATCTTCGCGTCCCGGCGCCAGCGAGCCTCAGGCTAAGCCTCGACGAGATTCGCCAACTCGCGAGCAAACTTGATGTTGCCAGGCTGGGCGACGAATTGCTGGAACTCATCGCAGAACGTACCCAGGGATGGGCAGTAGGCACTACATTATTCCTTCGTAAACTGAGGGACGGCAGTCTCGATTCCATTGACGAGCTGCCGGATGGCAGTCCTGAATTGCTGCTGGGCTATTTTGCCAACGAAGTATTCGGAAAACAGACGCAAGAGCACAAAGACTTCCTCGTTTGCGTTGCATTGCTTCCTGATTTCACGCCGGAGGCGGCTAAAGCCCTTACCGGGATGGTCGAAGCTGATCGCATTTTGTCATGGCTCCATCAGCAGAACTGTTTTACTGAATGTCGTCACGAAGAGGGGCGGCGTTTTTATAGCTTTCATCCGCTGTTTCGCGAGTTCCTTCTGACCCAGCTGGAAGAGGTGCTGACGAAAGAGGAGCGGATTGCATTGCAGAGCCGTGCGGCTGTTGTTGCAGAAGATGAGAATCAGTATCGAGCAGCATTTGAGTTGTATCTATCAGCCGGGAATTGCGAGTCGGCCGGGCGTGTTATTTTGAATTGCGCAGCGGCTTTGCTGGCCGCCGGTCTATCCAAGACTCTGGAGGACTGGATTCTATCGATTCCAACGGCGCAGCGACTGCCGGAACTTGCCTACTGGTTGGGTTCGGCGCGTATGTTCAGCGATCCGCCTGCCGCGAGACAGGATTTGGAGGCAGCATGCGCCTACGCCAGAGAGCAGGGGGACGTCGAGGTCGAGTTGCTGGCCTGGTCAGGCATGGTCAACGCAACGCTGATAGCGTGGTCGGATTTCCGCCTGCTGGCTGCCTGGTTGCCTCGAGGCGGTGCGCTGCTGGCAGAAGACCTCGAGCACGTACCTTACGATAAGCGTGCTGCCTTTATGAGCGCGTACAGCTTCGCGCTCTTTTGCGTACGTCCGGATGACCTGAATCTACCCGCCATAATGAAGCAAACGGCGCGTGATGCTCTTCATCTGAAAGATATTGGCCGCCAGCTCACGGCCATTAATCTATTGCTTCACTACTATGCCTGGATGGGCGACCTGCCTGCAGGTCGCGTGTTGCTGGATGCCATGCAATCTCGGCTGCAGCAACTGACGCTGACGGAGGCGCAGCAGATCAGCTGGTTAGCTGCGCAAGCCGGATTTGCCATCGCTTGCGGCGATGTCGACGGAGCTGCGAAATTGGCCAAACAAGGCATACAGCTCAGTGCCGACAGTGGATTATTCGTCTGGCAACACAAGCTGCGAACAGCAGCCTGCATGGCAAGCCTTGGCCGGGGCAATACTCGGGCTGCCCGCTGTCTTGCTAATGAGGCCCTCGAAGCTCCAGCGCTTGTTGAAGGCGTTATGGCTTTCCAGATTCAGTGGTTACTGGCTTGGATTGATTGGGCGGAGGGCAAGCTGCCCGAAGCCTTGGCGCGCCTTGCAGATGCAGCCGGCATGCTGCAGCAAGTCGGCGAGCCTGTTTTTCCCTACGCCAAGAATTGCCTGGCTCAAGCCACAGTGCTGCTTGCCCTTGACCGGCCGATTGACGCGCAAGGCTATCTTGGCGAAGCGCTGCAGATTGCCCGTCGAGTTGGTAGTGCAACCCTGGAGTACCATGGTTTATTAATTCAGGCGCAGTGCGCAGAGGCGAAAGGTGATGCCGATGCCGGTCTGGAGCACCTGCGGGCTGCGCTGCGAATTGGCGCCGCCCATGGCCTGCTCACCACTGACTGGTGGGACCCGGCGGCAATTGCCCGGCTATGCGCCCTCGCTCTGGAAGCCGATATAGAACCGACGTCAGTGCGGACCCTGATTGCTGCAGTCCGTCTCGAGCCGCCCAGTGGCAGTGTCGGGCTGGGCCGTTGGCCGTGGCGAATCCGTATACGCAGCCTGGGAAGGTTTCAGGTCAAGCGCGATGGCATCCCTGTCTTGGTCGGTCCACATGGCCAGGCGAAGGTTCTGAAGCTTCTTAAAGCCATTGTGGCCTTTGGCGCGAAGGAGGTCAGTATTGCAAGCCTGCTGGAAGCTTTGTGGCCTGATGCAGAAGCAGACGACGCTTATAACAACCTGAAAACGTCTATCCACCGATTGCGTAAGCTTCTTGGTCATGCAGAGGCTGTGCAAGTGAGTAATGCTCACGTAAGTCTGAATCCACGGCTCTGCTGGCTCGATACATGGGAGCTGGAGCGGCATATGCGTGCTGCCAATGGCCGCCGACGGACAAGTGATCTACGGGCTGCGCTTAAGCTTTTCGACGGTGCCTATATGGCTGCTGATGATGACGAAGCCTGGTTGTTCAATCCCCGCGAAGCTGCTCATGCAAAGCTGCGCGCATTGGGTGGCGAGCTCGGGCATGTCCTCGAGCGTCAGGAGGAGTGGCGTGATGCGATCGAAGTCTACGAGCGCGTGCTAGAAATCGATTCAATGTCCGAGCTTATTTATCGTCGTTTAATGGTTTGTTACGAGCGCATTGGTCAGCGAGCGGATGCGCTTTTGACTTATGAGCGATGCAGGCGGAGTTTGCAGGAAGGTTTCGGAATTGCCCCGTCGCGTGAAACGCGGGCAATCGTAGACGATATCAAGCACCACTAGATTCCGCAGTCATGCCAGGTGCAGTCGCCTGCTGACTTCATCGAGGCGCGCCGGTTCCAGGTGCGGCAGTATCCACGGCCAGATTGCTGCAATGCACTAATTCGTGCCGGGTCGAGCCGGGAAAGGCATTGTCGGGTCTGCGAAGTCCGTCGACGTATTACTCCAGTGAAAAAGCCAGTATTAGCCACCAAGGAAACCCGCCTATCTGCTGAGAGTTAGGCGCGAAACTGCTTTTGTCCGCGAGAGAAAACAGATATGGCAGACAAAATGAGCGCATATGACCGGGCCCGCTTTGACATAAATCAGGCGCGGCGCCGGAATGTCGATAAAGGCGAAGGAGTCGCTAAGACTGTGGCTCAGTTCGCGCTGGAGCAGGGTCTCGCATGAGTCAGGCTATCGCTACAGAACTAACCGACCTCCTGGATCGCCAGCTGAGCGCTCTTGAAGCGGTCATGGATGTTCTGGCTCGAGAGCGCGATGCGCTGCGCGATCGGGATGTTGAGCGCCTCGAGCGGATCACAGCCGATAAGCAGGAACGGCTGGCTGCTGCGGCAAGCTTTGAGCAACACCGGCGTGAACTGGCGCCGGATCCTGCCACCATGGACAGTCTGGCTGAGGCTCCCGCAGTCGGGGAACGCTGGGCTAAGCTCCTTGATCTGACCCGGGCCTGCCGGGATCAGAGCGAAGAAAACTCGCGCGTCATCCGCCAGCAGCGGCGGGTGGAGAACACCCTGTCTTTGGTGAGAGGCCGGGGTGATCAGCCTGATCTTTATGGTTCCGACGGTGGAAATCACAAGCCGGGCCAGTCCCGCACCCCCCTGACTTCCGTTTAAGCTGCGGTCTCAGCCAGTCGCTCAAGTAGCGGGTGCGCCTGAGTCCTGCCACTTCTCCCTAGCAGGCCCAATTGGTCTCTCTATAGCTCGCGTCAAGCGATGGCTTTCTGATTTGCCGCTGCCAGCTCGGGGAGGCGTCTTAACCGGGCCGGGCCACTGGCAACTTTCCGTGCCTTCCCTGCGGAATTGGGCAAGTCAGAGGAGCTTGCCCGACGACTGAAATAGACAGGCTGCCTCAGCCTGAAGCTTTCAACAGATTCGCCCAGCACATAAAGGATCGCGGCTACACCATTGAGGCACTGACAGATGTTGGTCAGCGGCTGGCGGCCGCTTTTGCCTGTCCATCCGGCCTGTGGCGGAGGCCAGGGAAAACGCAGATTTTCAGACTTGACCCAGATTATGTCTAACGCGAGACTCGGGCTACTCAGGGCAGGGGTGTCCTGTTGTCGCGGCCACCTGGGCGGTGGCGTTGGTGCAGCGGCTGTTCTGGAGCAGTGCTGCGTAGGAGTATGTGTGCAGAACTATCGCGAAATTAAAGCCTTTCACGGCATTGTGACTGCCTGTGCTGTCGGTGCTGCGATCTGGCTGGTAATTGTCTTGGGGCTGATGATCTAAGCGGAGGTCCTTAGCCGCGATACTCGCGCGGCGACAGGCCTGTCCAGCGTTTGAAGGCGCGGGAAAAATTGCTTTGGTCTGAAAATCCAAGCAGGTAAGCAATCTGGCTTAAGGACATTTCCTGAGCCCGAATATATTCCTCCGCCAGACGCCGGCGCGTTTCATCCCGCAATTTCTGAAAGCTGATTCCTTCGGCGCTAAGCTGACGTTGAAGTGTGCTTAGACTCCGATTCATACGCTGAGCTACATCGTCCTGGCGGACAGTGCCCGAGGGCATTATTTCAACCAGAATTTCACGGACGGCGCTGGCGACACGTTCAGGGTCCAGGCTGGCCAGGTAGCGTTCTGCGACCTGATCATTGGCGTTGGCCAGTTCCGGATTATCTCCAGGCAGATGGGCCTCGGCATCTGCCATGCGCAGGCTGAAACCTGCCCGGGATGAATCGAACTGGACGCCCGGCCCGAGCGTATCAATGTAGCGTTGCCGCAGGCCCTGATCATCATGCGGGATCATGACGACTTCGGGGAAAAAATCCGGTCTGGTCGCCGCCTGCATTAGCCTGGTCATGCCGCAGAGAAACGCATCGACGTTGGCGGCACCGGGCATTAAGTCCGGGTCGGGAAAACGCAGGGACAAAGTCAGCAGGTCTGGTTCTTCCTCTTCCAGAAGCACCTCAATGTCGATGGTCGACAAAACCCGACGATAACGGCACAAGCGTTCCAGAGCTTCTCGCAGGGAGGCGCTGGAAACCCAGGAAAAACCGATCGCATGATAACTGCTCACGCGTGCTCGCTTGCCGGCTTGCAGGCCGAAGCAGGGATCGCCTGAGAAGCGGGTGGCGGCCTCCCAAAGTTTGCGCAAATTGGGCCAGGGATATCGGGCGCCCGGGACATTCAGGCGTGACATGTCCAGATCGGCCGCAGCGAAAACGTCGGTTGGATCAATATCGTAGTCCTGGCGCAGGGTTTCAGCCAGGATCTGCGCACCCGTCGCCAGATTTGTATTTTCAAGCATTGTGCCAGCTAACCCTATGTTGACCTTTCATGACCGTGGGCAGACACGAAATGATAAGCCGGAAACGGGGTCGGCGCGTAGTGTGTCGGGATGCCTGCCCAAAAAGCCTTTGCTGCCTCTCTGGAGGTCTTGTCCGCCGCCGACCGACTGGCTCGGGCTGCCTCCCTGTGGTTGCGTCGGGAAGAGGGTGAGGGGCTGGCCCTGCCTCGCCTGGGTCCCGAGCGACGAGACTATCTCGCTGGCCTGGTGGCTGGCCTGGGTCAATGGCTTCGCCAGGACGAGTCCGTCCAGCTGCTGGCCGCCTATTCCCTGGCCATGCTGGAACAGGAGCGTGATCAGGCCCTGGACACAACCTTCCGGGTCGGCCAGTGTGCGCCTGTTGCCTCAGCTTATGCGGGGGGGCTGCGGGTGGCAGATCGTCTGATTGCCGAAATGGGCAGGTCACCTTCATCCTGAGGCTAGAGATAGGGGTTATCCACGCTTGTCCGAATGCCATTGGCACCTATGTAATATATCCATACATTTATTAAAAGGCGTTTGATCATGGCTAAAAGTACTGTCGTTTTTCCCACGGACTTTTCGGATCTGTCGCTAAAGGCTTTGCCCCTGGCTCGTCGCATGGCGGCCGTTCTGGATGCAGAGTTGCATTGCGTTTATGCCGTTGAAGAGCCGCATATTTACGCGACTCTTGATATGGGTCCGGTGGCCATTCCCACGGCTGAAGAGCTGGCGGCATCAGCTGAGTCCCGGCTGCAAGCTTTTGTTGCCGATCAAGTAAAGGGCCTTGAGCACCCGGTACACGCGCGGGTATTAACCGGGCGTCCGGCTGAGGAAATTGCTAATTACGCCAATGAAGTCAAGGCTGACATGATCGTGATGACAACTCATGGCCACAGCGGCGTGAAGCATGTGATTTTGGGCAGCACGACGGAAGCAGTGCTAAGGCATGCCAGTTGCCCGGTCTTATCGGTACGGGCTGACTAATCGGTGATCCCGGTCGCCGATTCAGGCGGCCTGGGAGCGCATATCTTTATAGGCGCGCAAGGCACGGTCGCGGGCGGTGCCGTGATCCACGATAGGTTTAGGATACGCCGGATCAATGCCGGCGCCATCAGGTGACAGCCACGGTGTTTGGAGCCACTTGTCCGGACATTCTTTCAGCTCCGGCAGCCACTGCCGCACGTAGCGGCCTTCCGGATCAAACTTTTTGGCCTGCAGACTGGGATTAAAGATTCGAAAGTAGGGCGCCGAATCTGTGCCGCAGCCTGCTACCCATTGCCAACTTGCTGCATTGTTAGCCGGATCCGCATCCACCAGGGTGTCCCAGAACCACTCCTCGCCTGACTGCCAGGGAATCATCAGATCCTTGATCAAAAAGGACGCCACAATCATGCGAACCCGATTATGCATCCAGCCTGTTGCCCAGAGTTCACGCATGCCGGCATCAACGATTGGATAACCGGTGCGACCCTGCTGCCAGCGCTCGAGCTGTTGCGCATCATCACGCCACGGAAATAGCCGGAACTCTTGGCGCAAGGGTTCATGGGCCATTTGCGGGTGATGGAACAGCAAATGATACGAGAACTCGCGCCAGATCAGCTGGCGCAGGAACGCTTCGATACCGGTTTCTTCGGCTTGCTGTACCGCCGCTGCTTTGGCGGCATGCCACAGCAGTCGGGGGCTTATCTCCCCAAAGTGCAAATGCGCAGACAGTCGGGAGCTGCCAGGCCGGTCCGGAAAGTCACGGGCAATCTTGTACTGAGCGGCACGAGTGTTGAGAAAATCATCCATTGCGCTAAGCGCGCCGGCTTCGCCGGGTTGCCAGGCTGTCCTAAACCCGCCGGCCCAGTCCGGCGACCGGGGCAGCAGCCCCCAGTCGGCTAAACTATCCGACGTCAGATTTGGTACTCGGCCGGTCCATTGGTCAGGCGCTGCCAAACTGGGTGAATGTTCAGGCAGGGCCTGGCAGGCTTTCCAGAAGGGCGTGAAAACTTTATAGGGCGTGCCGTCACTTTTCAGAACGTGTTCCGGCTCATACAACAGTCGCCCGCCGAAGCGGCGAAGTTCCAGCGCGTCACCCAGATCTTTTTGCAGAGCCGCCTCCGTCGCGACATCGTCCGGCCCGTGGTGGCGGGAAAAATACAGTGCCGACGCGTTGGTCTCGTCGATCAGGCGGCCAAGAGAGTGAATGGTTTCGCCGCGCCGCAGGATCAGTTGCCCACCCAGCGCCTGCACTGACTCGCCGAACTGAGCCAGACTCTGGTGCAGCCACCAGCGGCTGGCTCCGCCGGGGGTGCGCCCCTTGGTGTCATCGAGCACAAAGACCGGTATGACCGGGCGACCGCTGCGCAGCGCGTTAGCCAGGGCGGGGTTATCTGTCAGCCTCAGATCCCGGCGAATCCAGACGATAATTGCTTGCGTGCTCATAGAGTAGAGTTTTCGAGGCCCCGCGCCGGGTGGATGTCAGGACTTGGCGACAAGACTTACGCCATGTAGTGTCAGTTTCTGATTGAGCCCCGATTAAAGCAAGGAGACCGGTTCATGCAAATGTATATAGCAACCCTGTTCGCCAAGCACGGCGCCGAGGAAGACGTAGCCAGTTTCTACCAGGGTATGGAAGATCAGCTAAAAGGGGCTAAAGGTTTTATCAGTCGGCAGATGTTCCAGGCGCAGCCTGGACGCATGTTCGACATTGTGAAGAACTATATTTCCGAGGAAGAATTGGCGGCTGCCAATGAGCCCCCGCATCCTCCCGGTGTCCACTTTGTCATCATCGAGCAGTGGGAGGAAGCTGAAGATCGTGTGCGTTTCTCACGCTCCCTCGACAAGGCACGCAGTGCGGCCCTGTATCCCAACCTGCTGCCTCAGCATACCCA
>JBPCXH010000194.1:0-7518 GCA_051008735.1 Gammaproteobacteria bacterium
GTAGACCAGGTCAGCCACGCGATGGGCCGCGCTGCGCAGGTTACGGGCGCTGGCCGGCTGACGGTACCCCAGTAACTGCTCGCCCCGCAGCACATCGAAGACCTGAAACTCGATCATGAAGGCATCAGCGCCCTCGGGAATCAGACGACCGATAACCACGATATCCGTGCCCAGCAAACGCCAGTCGCCGAAATCCACCTGCTTGCCCTCGGTCGGCCTGGACAGCATGTCTGCCCGGGCTATGGGCGCATAACGGCCCGACCGGGCCAGATCCGCCGCGACCACCTCGGCAATATCAAAGGGCGCGGTTCCGCTGCCCTCCCAGCCGAAGGGCACGACGGCCACGGGCACGGCCTTCTCCACGCCCTGCCGGATTTCGATACGCAGCTCGGCTGAGGCGTTGTTTGCCCCCAGCAACATCACTAGCAACAGGAGCCAGCCTCTGGGGCCTTGAATTAGATTACACATCAAATTTTATTACTTATTAATCAACAGGTTTAAAGTTAAATATAATATTTCGCTCGAATAAAGAAGCGTCCGGCGGCGGTGGCAGCGGCGAGGCTTTATAGACCGCATTTTCGATGGAGCGCACGACTGCCGCATCGGCGTTGCAGCTGCTGATACGCACATTCACGACTTCACCGCCTGGAATCTGCGTCACCCGGACCTCGCACTCGATGCCTGTCCCGGCGCTGGGGGGATTGACCCAGTTACGCTGCACCTTCTGGCGAATGACCTCCACCCACTGATCCAGCAGGCCGCCGCGGACCGCATCCTCGCGTTGCTGTTCAGCCGCCAGTTGAGCCGCCAGCTGCGCCTCCCTTTGTTGCTGCTGCCGCTCTGCTTCACGGCGCCTGGCCTCAGCGGCCTGCCGCTGCTTTTCTGCGGCGGCCTGGCGTTGCTTCTCTTCCGCGGCCTTTTGCCTGGCTTCGTCGCGGCGCTTCTGCTCGGCTTCCTCGCGCCGTTTCACGGCGATTCGCTCGGCCTCCACACGCTGCTTTTCAGCCTCCGCCTGGCGCTGCTGTGCGGCCTTCTGACGGTCGAGCTCCTGCTGGCGTCGCTCTTGCTCCTGGCGAGCCGCGGCTGCCTTCTCACGCTCCAGGCGGCGCCGGGTCTCGGCATCACGTTCCCGCTCGCGCACGGCCTGCACGTCGGTCACCACGGCCGCCTCAATCGCCAGCTGGACGGGCTGGTTCGTCCCGGTCCGCAAGCTGGGCAGATTAACCACCATCAGCAGCACCACGATCCCATGACCCATGACGGACCAGAACACCGGGCCCCGAGTTTGCCTGAGTGCTGTACCCGGCATGAGTCAGACAGGCTCCGGATCCCCGACATCGGCCAGCGCACGATCAAGATCCGCCGGGTCAGTCAGAAAGCCCACTTTGGCGGCGCCCGCCTGCTGTAACAGCACCATGGCCGTGACCACGCGCCCATACGGCACGGCCTGATCCGCTTTCACCAGCACCGGAGTCTGGGGCTGCTGACGAATCACGGCAGCAGCGAGACTGAGAATGCGCCCGGCTGCCTGGGGCGATTCTTCGTCGTCGCCCACATTCAGATAGAACTGACCCTGGGCATCCACGGACAGAATCAGGGGTTCGGAGTCCTGCATCAGATCCGAATCCAAAGGCTCGGCGGCCGCCTTGGGCAATTCGACTTCGATGCCCTGCGTCAGCAAGGGTGCCGTCACCATGAAAATAATCAACAACACCAGCATCACATCGATGTAGGGAACCACGTTGATCTCGCCCATTAAGCGCCGTTTGCTCCGGGAGGCCATCAGCCGGCTCCCGCACTAACCCGGGTGCGGGCATGACGTTCAAGGATGGTCGCAAATTCTTCGGCGAAGGTGTCGTAGCGCACTTCCAGTCGGGTGACCTTATCGGCGTAGCGGTTGTACGCAATGACGGCGGGGATAGCGGCGAACAAACCCATGGCTGTCGCGATCAGAGCTTCGGCAATGCCCGGCGCCACCATGGCCAGGGTCGCCGATTGCACGTTACCCAGGGCCGTGAAGGAATTCATGATGCCCCAGACAGTGCCGAACAAACCCACGTAGGGACTGGTGGAACCGATCGTGGCCAGGGTGGCGAGGTTTTCTTCCAGCCGGTCCATTTCCCGGGTCTGGGCCACCCGCATGGCCCGCTGGGCGCCCTCCACGACCTGGCCGGGCGAGACACCGCTTTGCTGGGTCAACCGGCGAAAGGATCGAAAACCCGCCTCAAACACACCGGCCATATCCGCCGGCGCCTCGCCGCCGCGAGTAATTTCCTGATAAATCTCCGTCAGGTCACCGCCGGACCAGAAATTCTTCTCAAACTTGTTGGACCCGGCCACCGCCTGCTGCAGGATGCCCCGCTTGCGCAAAATTATCGCCCAGGAAAAAACCGAGGCAGCCAGCAACAGCAGCATGACCATCTGCACGACAAAACTGGCCGACCAGATGAGTTCCAAAAACGACAGATTATCGCTCATTATTTCTTATCCCTGGACAAGGCCGAACGCAGCCGGGCTGGCATGCGTCGCGGCTTGAATTCATCAGCGGACACACAGGCCGCCACACAACGACTGGTCACCAGCGCTTTCGGGTCTGCCAGGCGGTGCACGTTCTGATCCAGCTCGAAACGCGCGTGGCCGCACTGAGTCAGGCGGGTTCGCACGACCAGCTGATCATTGAATTGCGCCGGTCGACGAAAACGCAGATCCGTTTCGGTCACCACAAAACACAGGTCCTCTTCCCGGCGCAGCACATCCTGCTCAATCCCATGAAGACGCAGCCATTCCGTCCGGCCGCGCTCCATGAATTTCAGGTAGTTCGCGAAATACACGACACCTTCGGCATCGGTATCTTCGTAATACACGCGCACCGGCCATTCATGCCATTCATGCATAGGTATACAGGGCGGGTACGTGCGCACCGCCGGCGGACAGGACCGCAACAACAACGCGCCGAGTGTAAAGGAGCCTCGCCAAGCGGGCCAGATGCAGAATCGCGGCCCCTAGCCCTCGAACAGAGAGCCCGTGGGCCCGGCGCCCGGGCTGGGCTGGGGCAGGCCAAAGTGCTCGTAGGCCAGGCGGGTGGCGATCCGGCCGCGCGCGGTGCGCTGCAAAAAGCCCTGCTGGATCAGGAAGGGCTCAATCACGTCCTCCAGGGTCCCCCGCTCTTCGCTGACCGCTGCCGCGAGGGAATCAATACCGACGGGTCCGCCGTCGAAGCGCTCGATAATGGTCAGCAGCAGGCGGCGATCCATCACATCAAAGCCGTGGGGATCCACTTCCAGCAGATCCATTGCAGCAGCCGCCACCTCGGCCGTGATACGGCCGTCGGCTTCCACCTGGGCAAAATCCCGCACGCGCCGCAGCAATCGGTTGGCGATGCGCGGTGTGCCCCGCGCCCGCGCGGCAATTTGCCCGGCGCCCGCTTCATCGATAGGCACCGCCAGGATTTCGGCAGCCCGGGCCACAATGGCGTGCAATTCCTCGGTGCTATAGAACTCGAGCCGCTGCACGATGCCGAAACGATCCCGCAACGGCGAGGTGAGCAAACCGGCCCGCGTGGTCGCCCCCACCAGGGTAAAGGGCGGCAGATCCAGCTTGATGGAGCGGGCGTTCGGGCCTTCACCGATGACGATATCCAGCTGGAAATCTTCCATGGCCGGGTAGAGAACTTCTTCCACCACCGGACTCAGACGGTGGATTTCATCCACGAACAGCACATCCCGCGGTTCGAGATTGGTCAGCATGGCTGCCAGATCACCGGGCCGCTCCAGGACCGGGCCGGCCGTGTGGCGCAGGTTCACGCCCAGCTCATGGGCCACGATATTCGCCAGCGTCGTCTTGCCCAGCCCGGGCGGACCAAAAATAAGCACATGATCCAGGGCCTCACTGCGACGTGCGGCCGCGGTGATGAAAATTTCCATCTGCCGCTTAACGGGGGCCTGCCCGACGTAGTCAGCCAGCCGGCGAGGCCGAATGGCTTGCTCGACAGCCGAATCCTCCGGGCGGGATTCCAGGGTGACCAGGCGATCCGAATCAGTCATGTGGCAGCAGACCGCAGCACCTGCCGCAGAATATCTTCGGTGCTGCCCTCGGCAGACTTCACCCCATCAAGCATACGATTCGCCTCCGCCGGCTTGTAACCCAGGGATACCAAAGCATGGAAGGCTTCCGCCCGGGGTGCATCGGCGGCGGCCGGCGCCAGGCTGACACCCGTCAGACTCACGCCGGCATCCCCGGACAGCCGGTCACGCATCTCAACAATCAGGCGTTCGGCTGTCTTGCGACCAATACCCGGCAAGCGCGTCAGAGCCGCTTTATCCTCAGCCTGCACACAACTGGCAAAGCCGTCCACGCTGATACCGGACAAGATGGTCAGGCCCATTTTCGCGCCGACGCCACTCACCTTTGTCACTTCACGAAACAGGGAACGTTCGGCTTCCGTGGCAAAACCGTACAAAGTCTGCTGATCCTGCCGGACCACAAAGTGCGTGTGCAGCTGCACCTCGGCGCCGATCTCGGGCAAGCCGAAGATGGTCGACATGGGCGCCTCGACTTCATAACCCACGCCGTTTACATCCACCAACAAGGACGGCGGCTGTTTGCCGGCCAGGCGGCCGCGTAAGTAACCGATCATTGGCCTGCTCCGCCAGCGGCGCGGACTCGCTGCGCCAGGGGCCAGTGATGCGCGTGACACAGGGCCACCGCCAGGGCGTCGGCTTCATCTTCTTTGGGCATCGTCGGCAGGGAGAGCAAGGCTTTCACCATATGCTGCACCTGACTTTTGTCGGCGCCCCCGCGACCCACGACGGATTGTTTGACCGCCCGCGCCGCGTACTCGAACAACTCGGCACCGGATTCAAGGGTGGCGCAGATTGCCGCACCGCGCGCCTGCCCAAGCTTCAGGGCGCTGTCCGCATTACGACTCATAAAAACTCGCTCAACGGCAATCTGGCCAGGCTGATACTCGGCCACGACATCGCGCAAGCCGCGAAAAATACTCGCCAGACGTTCGGGAAACTCCTCGCCTGTCGCTTTGATACAGCCGCTGCCCACATGGCGGGTCCGAATCCCGTCACTGTCAACGATTCCAAAGCCCGTGACCCGGGAACCGGGATCAATGCCAAGAATGCGGATGGTGGCGCTCACAACACAGGCTCAGAGATTGGCCAGGATTTCCTCGGAAATTTCAGCATTAGAGTAAACGTTCTGGACATCGTCCAGGTCTTCCAGCATCTCCAGCATTTTGATCATGCTGGCTGCCTCCTTCTCACCCAGGTCCGCATTCAGCGAGGCCCGCAACGTGACTTCAGCCACTTCCGGCTCTGACCCGGTTGCCGCCAGGCCGTCCCGGACTCGCGGAAAGTCAGCCGGAGCACACAGCACATCGATGGACCCGTCATCATGACTGAGTACGTCTTCGGCGCCCACTTCCAGCGCAGCCTCCATGATCTGGTCTTCGTCGGCCCCCGCTGCAAAACTGATCAGGCCAACTTCATTGAACAGGTAGCCGACCGAACCATCGGCGCCGAGGTTCCCGCCGAATTTGGAAAAGGCGTGGCGGACTTCAGCCACCGTGCGATTACGATTGTCAGTCAGGCAACGCACAAGGACGGCCACACCAGCGGGACCATAGCCTTCGTAGGTGGTTTCCTCGTAATTAGAACTATCAAGCTGGCCCGCGCCCTTCTTAATTGCCCGCTCAATATTATCCTTGGGCATGCTTTGCGCGCGTGCCTTGTCCACGGCCAGGCGCAGGCGCGGATTGGAGGCCGGGTCTGCATCGCCCATTTTGGCCGCCACCATGATTTCCCGATTGAGCTTGGAAAAAAGTTTGCCGCGCTTTTTATCCTGAGCGCCTTTGCGGTGCTGGATATTCGCCCATTTACTGTGACCTGCCATGACTTCTCTTCGTCCTCTTTCTGTGCCCGGTTACTATCAGAAGCGAAAGGCAAGGCCGGCATGTAACCAGGTGCTGAAATTTGCCGACCCGGCATCATCATAGTCAGCACTGACATACCGCAGCCCGACGTAGGCATCGGCTTCTTTAAGCACGTTGTACGCAAACTGCACGGCGTAGTCCTGATACTCATCCATGTCGCTACCCGAAAGAATCGACGGCGCATAATAGGCGTGTGCCCGGATCGACAGCCGATCATAATTCGGGAACACATAGCGGCCAAAACCACCCAGGGCCAGCGCCATGCCGGTCTGGTTAGACTGATCACCGTTGGTATAGGCCAGCCGCAGGCCAAGCCCGCCTCTGACGGGCGCCGTGCCCTCTTTTAACTTGCCCACCACATGCAGGCTGCCGTGAAGTGCATCGCCGTTGTCGGTGTGGTGCAGCCAGCCTACATCCCATTCCAGGGGTCGGCTGGCGATGGGACGTGCGTATTCGACCCGCACGGAATCCGTATTCAGGCTGAGATTCAGCTCATCCGCCAGGGCGACGGGGCTGGCCAACAGCGCAGCGCCAAGGATCAGAAGTCCTCGCATTCCTGTACTCCGCTACATCAACAACAACAGGCGGAATAATACCCGAGGCAGCGCCTTTCGTTTAGCGGTTAATAGCGTGCACGGCCCGACCGTCCACGGCCAGGGCGGCCTCATGAACCGCTTCGGTCAGGGTGGGATGGGCATGAATGGTGCGCTGCAGGTCCTCAGTGCTGGCCTGGAATTCCATGGCCACGACAGCCTCCCCGATCAGTTCACCGGCCAGGGGGCCGACAATATGCACACCCAGCACCCGGTCCGTGTCGGCATCAGCGAGCATTTTCACCATACCCGCATCATGATCCATGGCCTTGGCCCGGCCGCTGGCAGCAAAACTGAAGGCACCCGATTTGTAGTTCACGCCGGCGGCCTGCAATTCCTGCTCATTGCGACCCACCCAGGCTATCTCAGGGGCTGTGTAGATCACTGAAGGGATCACGTCGTAATTCATTTCCGCGCTTTTTCCGGCGATCAGATCCGCAACCACGACCCCTTCTTCGGAGCCTTTGTGCGCCAGCATGGGGCCACGGACGCAATCGCCAACGGCCCAGACATTTAATGCGGTGGTGCGGCAGACATCGTCCACGGCAATAAAGCCCCGCTCATCCACATCAACACCGGCCAGGGAGTCGAGTAATTCAGCCGTGTAAGGTCGGCGCCCCACGGCCACGATGACCTGATCCACCTGGATATCATGGCCACCCTGCTTATCGTCGTAGCTGAGTTGTACGCCATCAGCAGTCACTTCGCTGGCCGAAACTTTGGCCCCGAGCCGAATATCCAGCCCCTGCTTCTTGAATTGCCGCAGTGCTTCGCGTGCCACCTGCGCATCCGCCATGTACAGAAAATCATCCATGGCCTCCAGTACCGTGACGTCGGCACCCAGCCGACTCCAGACACTGCCCAGCTCCAGGCCAATCACGCCGGCACCGATGACACCCAGACGCTTGGGTACGGCCTGAAGATCCAGGGCGCCCCAGGAATCAATCACCCGACCCTCGGCAAACGGCACCATCGGTAACTCGA
>JBPCXH010000195.1:0-2814 GCA_051008735.1 Gammaproteobacteria bacterium
GACGTTCCCAAGCCCCCAAGCGAGTAATCCTTCCGGATCCCAAGCATCAGAATCTGATGCTCGCCAAGTTCATTAACATGATCATGCGCGATGGTAAGAAGTCCACCGCCGAGAGCATTGTCTATGGTGCGCTGGAACAGATGTCCACTCGCAGTGGTCAATCTGAAGAGCAGGCTCTGGAAACGCTGGAAGTGGCCCTGGACAACGTGAAGCCTGTGGTTGAAGTGAAGTCGCGTCGTGTTGGTGGTGCTACCTATCAGGTGCCCGTTGAAGTTCGCCTGACTCGTCGCCAGACCCTCGCCATGCGCTGGGTGATTGACGCTGCGCGTAAGCGTAATGAGAAATCCATGGCCCAGCGCCTCGCCAATGAACTGATGGATGCTTCGGAAAACCGTGGCGCAGCAGTCAAGAAGCGTGAAGACACGCATCGCATGGCTGATGCCAACAAGGCTTTTTCGCACTACCGCTGGTAGTTACCAGCTGGTTCTGCAGCATCGATCCAGACAAGGACGCATATCGTGGCACGGACAACCCCTATTGAGCGCTATCGGAATATTGGCATCATGGCCCATATTGACGCCGGTAAAACGACGACGACTGAGCGCATCCTTTTCTATACCGGTGTTTCTCATAAGCTCGGCGAAGTGCATGACGGTGCAGCTGTCATGGACTGGATGGAGCAGGAGCAGGAGCGCGGCATTACGATTACCTCCGCTGCTACTACCTGTTTCTGGAAGGGCATGGATCAGCAGTTCCCCGAGCATCGCATCAATATTATTGATACCCCGGGACACGTTGACTTCACCATTGAGGTGGAGCGTTCCCTGCGGGTCCTGGATAGCGCGGTAGCAGTCTTTTGCTCTGTTGGTGGTGTCGAGCCCCAATCAGAAACAGTCTGGCGCCAGGCGAACAAATACGGCGTTCCGCGGATGGCCTTCATTAATAAAATGGATCGGGCCGGTGCGGACTTTTTTCGCGTAATTGGCCAGATTAAGGATCGACTGGGCGGCAATGCCGTACCGATTCAGATCCCCATTGGTGCCGAAGACAATTTTGAAGGCGTGGTTGACCTCATTACGATGAAGGCAATCCAGTGGGACAGCGATAACCAGGGCATGAGCTTCGAGCTCGTGGATATTCCCGAAGATCTTCAGGCCACCGCCGAAGAATGGCGCGAGAAGATGGTGGAAGCTGCGGCCGAGGGTGATGAGGCCTTGCTTGAGAAGTACCTCGAGACAGCCGAACTGTCTGAAGAAGAAATTCGCCGTGGCTTGCGCGCTCGTACGCTGAGTAATGAAATTGTTATCGCAATGTGTGGTTCTGCCTTTAAGAATAAAGGTGTTCAGGCCATGCTGGATGCGGTCATTGAATTCATGCCTTCGCCGATCGATGTGCCCCCCATCAACGGCATCCTGGAAGATGAAAGCGAGGGTGTAAGAAATTCAGATGATTCCGAGCCCTTTGCGGCCTTGGCCTTCAAAATCGCCACTGATCCCTTCGTCGGTAATCTGACCTTCTTCCGGGTCTACTCCGGTGTCCTGAATTCCGGTGACACCATCTATAACTCGGTCAAAGGGAAGAAAGAGCGCGTTGGTCGTTTGCTCCAGATGCATTCCAACGATCGGGAAGAGATCAAGGAAGTTCGCGCTGGCGACATTGCTGCCGCTGTGGGCCTTAAAGACGTGACGACTGGCGACAGCCTGGTCGATCTGAAAAACGTCATTACCCTGGAACGGATGGAGTTTCCGGAGCCGGTTATTTCCGTCGCCGTGGAGCCGAAGACCAAGAGCGACCAGGAAAAGATGGGTATCGCGCTGCAGAAGCTGGCGAAAGAAGATCCGTCGTTCCGGGTTGAGACGGACGAAGAATCCGGCCAGACCATCATTTCCGGCATGGGTGAATTACACCTGGATATCCTGGTTGATCGCATGCGTCGGGAATTTAACGTCGAGGCCAATGTCGGCAAGCCCCGGGTGGCTTATCGGGAGACTATCCGCGAAAGCACTGAGGTTGAAGGCAAGTTTGTTCGCCAGTCAGGTGGTCGTGGACAGTATGGCCACGTGTACCTGCGCATTGAGCCCATGGAGGCTGGCGGAGGCTATGAGTTCCTGGATGAGGTTGTTGGTGGCGCTGTGCCCCGTGAGTACATCCAGTCGGTCAATAAAGGCATTCAGGAGCAGATGCAGAATGGCGTAATCGCCGGCTATCCTGTCGTCGACGTCAAGGTTGCTCTGTACGACGGCTCCTATCATGACGTTGATTCGAACGAAATGGCCTTCAAAATTGCCGGTTCCATGGCCTTCAAGGATGGCGCCCGCAAAGCCAAGCCGGTGCTGCTTGAGCCCATCATGAAGGTGGAGATTGTCACGCCCGATGACTACATGGGTGACGTCAATGGTGACCTGAACCGGCGCCGTGGCGTGTTGCAGGGGCTGGATGAGTCAGCCGCCGGCAAGATTGTTCGTGCCGAAGTGCCTCTGTCTGAAATGTTTGGCTATGCCACGGATCTGCGCTCAATGTCGCAGGGTCGGGCGACCTATTCCATGGAGTTCGGCAAATACGCAGAAGTGCCGTCGAACGTTGCTGAAGCTGTTATTAAGCAAGACTGACCGTTACGGAGATTAAGACCGATGTCGAAGGAAAAATTCGAACGTACCAAGCCACATGTGAATGTGGGGACGATTGGTCACGTTGACCATGGCAAGACGACGCTGACGGCGGCTCTGACGAAAGTCATGGGTGACAAGCACGGCGGTGAGTCGAAGGCCTTCGATCAGATTGATAATGCCCCGGAAGAGCGCGAGCGTGGTATCA
>JBPCXH010000196.1:0-3708 GCA_051008735.1 Gammaproteobacteria bacterium
GAGAAACAAATTGACGCAGCCAACGAAAAAACCCTGGCGTTCTTTACGAGCATACAGCCATAAAAAAAGGCCGGCCCAAAAGGACCGGCCTTGCCTGAGCGTAAATAAATCAGGCGCTTTTCAGTTCAGCAATTTCTTCTGGTGCTCCGCGGGCGGGTGCCTGGGCCGGTGAAATCAATGGCACCGTGTCCAGCACCCAGTTGCCGCCTTCGCGACGACCCGGTGACGGAATGGCGTAGGCGATGTCGCCGGTATTCTCTTTCAATTTCTTAAAGTCGATACGCCAGCCCTTCTGATCCCATTCCTTGAGAAAATCACGATAACGGACAACGGCAGCGTCCCCCGGCACCAGGATTTCCTTGGTGTTGGTGCTGGGGGTACGAACAGGATTGAGCCCTTCCAGCACTGCCACATCTTCATGCACAACCTGCAAGGTGACTTCCTCGATACGCGCGTCGTGCTTGTCTTCCATCAGCCAGCTACGCATGTTGATAAAGAAAATCCGCGTAAGGCCATCATGGACGGGCTGTTCAAACATGTACTGGTGAAAAGAATTCGTTGCCGTCAGGTCGATCCAGGTCACCAGCTGATTGGGGCCCTGAAACCATGAACCAGCCGCACCCACGCGCTCACCGGTTTTCTGATCATTCAGGTCGGTTTCATATTCGAGTTTATCGCCGAAGGGCTCATAGAATTTTGCACCCCAGGGAATATCGGAGGTCGGCACCGGTGTTTTCTGTTTCTCGGGTGACATCATGGGGGCGCCCTGCATGGGATGCACAAATTCATTGTGGATCGGGTCCATGCCGTTCTCGATAGAACGTTCGTAGTACGCATTCAGCTCAATCACATAAAGCTGTGCCTTCCACTCGCCGGTATCGTATTCCTCAATCTCGTAGATAGGCGGCCGCTCGGATTCAGGCAGATCGCCCAGAAAAGCGAACACGAGACCGTACTTTTCCTCAACGGGATAGCTGTCAACTTTGGCTCGCGCCGGCGGCTTGACTCCTTTTAAAGAAGGAATCTTGGCGCACTTGCCGTCACCACCGAACTCCCACCCATGGTACGGGCAAATAGCGCGGCCGCCTTTCACCCAGCCCTGGGACAGGGAACCGCCCCGGTGCACACAGGTGTCGGACAAAAGATGGGCTGCCCCGTCATCGTCGCGAAAGGCGATAAAAGGCAGGCCAAGAATTTGAACACGCAAAGGCTTATCGTCGACGATTTCCTCTGCGCGGGCGACGGGATACCAGAAATTGATGTACATGACCGCAGATCCTCTAAGCGGTGAATTGCCATGAAATGGTGTGTATATGTGTATTGTAGTTTCGAACGGTCAGCCTAAAGGGATTATCTGCGGCAGATCGATGGGGGTTTATCCCTAGGCCGTCCGCAGAGTGGTCAATTTTGCCCGGTTGATGCCCGGTTAACGCAGGGCGGGAATCACCCGCTCACCAATCAACCGGATCCCATGCGCCTGGTGCTTTTTCAGCTCCAGGGAAATTTCGTTGCAGCCGGCGGCCTTGAGCTGCAGCAAGTGCTCGATCACATGATCCATATCGTCGCTGCTCGCCGTCAGGGTCAGATGATCGACACAGTCATCCAGAATTCGGTCCGGCAGACCTTCGACAGAATCCGCGTCCTTGGCCGCCATGGCATAAATCTGCGGCACGTGGTCCAGGATCAACTGAAAATCTTCCGGACTCATGAATTCGCTCATCATGTACTCACGAAACAGGGCCCGGAAGCCGATCCAGCGTTTGGCCTCGTGCCGCGCTTCGGCCAGATCGTCGTAGACATACCAGGCCATGAAGTTATTGAAACGAAACGGGGCGGCATCGCGGTTGAAATCTTTAAGATGGCCGCGCACCGCGCCAATGGCCGCTGTCGATAGTTTGGGCGACAGATCGCTCATCATGATGCCGTCCGACGCCCGCGCTGACATTTTCAGCATCTGCGGACGATTAGCGGCGGCGTAGACCGTGGGTGACGGTGCGGTTACCCACCGAGGATCGTAACCATTGATCTCATACAGCTCGCCCTTGTAGCTGAACGGTCGCTCGTGAATGCAGCCCATTACAATATCGATCGCCTCGCGCACCGCGCGCACACGCCGGGACCGGTCAATTTCCAGGGCCATGGTGACTTCGCCGCCGCCGCCGATGATGGCCTGGGCCCGACCCGGGCAGATCTCATTCAGGGTCAGCAGGTTCATCGCGATGCGAAACGGGTGTAACTCGTAGGGGCTCAGCGCGATGGGCCCGACCCGCAGGCGGCTGGTTGCCTCGGCCAGCTTGGCCAGATTGGAGAAGGGGTCCCGGCCGTCCAGATAGCTGGCACACCAAACGGCGCGAATCCCGTTGGCTTCCGCCAGCAAGCCCAGCTCCGTCAGCTCCGACGGCGTCATGTGCGAATCAAGAACCAGGTCGATTTCCACGGCTCACCTCTCCTGTTGTGTGAGTTTTTACTTTGCCGGTTCGTTCACTGTCCAGGTGTGCACAGTAAGCCCGATTTGTGCGCGTACAAAATAGGCCTCCGTGCAGGAGGCCATTTGTCGACGCTACTGATCAGACCCGCAAACGGAATCAGTGATCGTGAGAATGTCCCGGACCGTGAGAGTGGCCGTGAGAATGCCCATGGGAGTGCCCGTGATCCTTACTGTGTTCGGCGATCTTCTTTTCCAGGGACGCTGCAGCAGCAGACCCGCCCGGTGAATTCCCGGCACCGATGCCAGCATCATCCCCACCCGCCGACGAGGCCCGGGTGTGTTCCGCATGGGGCACCGACTGATCAAACATGTGGCCGCGCCGAACTGTCTTTTTCAGTTCTGCTTTGGGCTTGCGCCAGCCCTTGCCCTTCAATTGGAAGGACGGCGCCGACAGCAACTTCTGCAAGGCGGCTGCCCCGCAATCCGGGCAATCGGTCAGGGGCGCGTCGGCCATTTTCTGCAGGGCATCAAAGACGTGCCCGCAATCCTGGCACTGATAATCGTAAATGGGCATGAAGGGCTCTTTTTGCGAACGGCCGTTAAGGCCATCAGTATAGGGCCTCTTGCACTGAAATCGTGAGCCAATGCACCAAAATCCCAGTGATGATCAGATCCGGACAATTCTGGCCAACATCCAGACGGTGGCCATGGCCGGCGCCTCGGACAAGTCCAATCGACCGGTTTACGGGGTCATGAAGTTCCTGCAACGCGAGGGCATTCGTTGTATTCCGGTTAACCCACGGCTGGCCGGGCGCGAAGTGCTGGGTGAAACCGCCTGCGCCAGACTGCAGGATGTCCCGGTAGCGGTAGATATGGTGGATTGCTTCATCAATCCCGAACGCGTTGAACCGATTGTTGAAGCAGCCATCGACATCGGCGCGAAAATCGTGTGGCTGCAGCTCGGTGTAATCAACGAAGCCGCTGCGGCCAAGGCAACCGATGCTGGCCTGACCGTGATCATGGATCGCTGCCCCGCTATTGAGTGGGGCCGGCTGCAACCCGAGCGCTAGACCGGACATGGGCCGCTGGCGACCACCCCAACCCAAGGCTTCGCCGTATATCACCGCGGCAGGCTACGAAACCCTGCAAGCTGAACTCAAAGGCCTTTGGGTCAAGCGCCGTGAAGTCGTCAAAGCCCTGGCCGCCGCTGCCGCGGAAGGAGATCGTTCGGAGAATGCGGAATACATCTACCGCAAGAAGGAACTGGCCGGTATTGACCG
>JBPCXH010000197.1:0-8503 GCA_051008735.1 Gammaproteobacteria bacterium
TCTGTCGCCATGGTCGGTGACGTGGCCAAAAGTAACGTCCCCATGCTGGGCTACACAGTGCCCTACGCCGTTGCCAATACCACCCTGACACTCTGGGGCCTGGTTATTGTGCTGATGGTGACCTGACCAGACAATCCAGCCGAGCATTAGACAAGGTCATCCGGATTAATAACAAAGGTCAAATGCAAAAATTCCACGAATAGCCAAAGGGAAAGAAAATAATGAGCGATCAAGAAAAACATCACAATCCATACGAAGAATTCAACATGGAGATTCCGAGAGATAGCTTTCCCAAGGAACCCATATCTGCTCGCGCTGCTGAAGCCATTGTTGAATCGGCTATGTGGACGGACGCCAACCCAATGCTCAACCTGTCCAGCTTCGTTACCACGTATATGGAGCCGGAAGTTAAGGAAATAATGAGCAAGCATGTCGGCACGAACTATGTCGACCATGACATGTACCCCAAAACCTATGCCATGGAACAGATCATGGTGAAGTGGCTGCATGACCTTTGGAATGGCCCCAAGGGCATAGAGCCCTATGGAGCCGCCACGGTGGGTAGTTCAGAAGCGTGCATGCTGGCCGGACTGGCTCACAAGTGGAACTGGCGCCAGGCGCGTGAAGCCGCCGGCAAGGATGCCTCCAAACCCAATATGGTCACGGGCGGCAACGTGCAGATCGTGTGGAAAAAATTCATGCGTTACTTCGACGTTGAGGACCATATTATCCCGCTGAAGCCGGGCAACTACCGTTTGACTGCAGAACATCTCGACGAATACGTGGACGAGAATACCATTTGTGTTGTCGCTATAGCCGGACAAACCTTTACTGGGGAGGACGACGAAATTCAGGAGATCCATGACTGGCTGGACGAATACGAAAAGAAGACCGGTATTTCTATCCCGCTACACATAGACGGCGCATCAGGTGGTTTCGTCAATCCCTTTTTATACCCCGACTATGAATGGGACTTCCGCCTGCCGCGAGTCGCCTCCATCAATGCCTCAGGCCACAAGTTCGGCCTGGTGTATCCGGGTATCGGCTGGGTCGTGTTTCGTGAAAAATCCATCTTCAATGAAGGCCTGATCTTCTACGTGAATTACCTGGGTGGTGAATCCCCCACCGCAACCCTTAATTTCAGCCGAAATGCGGCACAAATCATCGCTCAGTGCTACAAATTCCTCCGCCATGGTCGCGAGGGTTATACCCAGATCATGCAAATGACCATGGACAATACAGAGCGCCTGCGCGACAAACTGCTCGAAAGTGGCTATTTCACCATCATGAATGAAACCCAGCGGATACCCGTGGTGGCGCTGACACTTCATGATGACATCAAGAACTTTAACGAATTCGACGTGTCCTTCAAGGTCCGCGAGAAGGGCTGGGTTCTGTCTGCTTACACCATGCCGCCGAATGCAGAATCAGTGAACTCACTGCGCATCGTGGTACGACCGCATCTGAATCGGACAGTCGTTGACCAATTAGCCGGAGACATTATCGCGGCTTGTGACTATCTGAAGGAAAACGGGGGCACTGCCAAACCACCGGTACTGCACAAACACTCCGCAACCAAATGCTAGACACAATAATGCTGCCCGACAGCCTGGCTATCGGGAATATTTTGTCAAGGACTGCGTGAAGGGAGCGGCTGCTGGCCAGGCTTATTTGCGTAATTTGAGACAGCAAGAAATTTTACCGTCATTGACAGATGTCGTTACTCGTCTTGGACCTATCGATGAGTCAAACAAGAGGAAAATAAGATGCTCAGCCACGAAAGCAAACTTGGTCAGCTCTCCACCGCGCTGGTCGGCGCGGCAGCGATGGTGGCGATCACCCTGACAGGCAGTGCCACGGCGGATGCCCGTGACACATCCATGCCTACCTCCGTGCAGCTACAGAGCTTAGTTGATCAGGCTCATGACAAATTCAAGGATCTGAAGGACGGCAAAAATGCCGACTACATTCCGATTCTTGCGACAATCCCGTCGGAGCTGTTCGGTGTTGTCATCGTAACGAACGATGGCAAAGTCTACTCTGCGGGCGACAGCGACTACGCCTTTGCCATCGAGTCAACTTCCAAACCCTTCAACCTGGCAATGGTGATGCAGGAACAGGGACCGGAAGCGGTGCAGCAGAAAATTGGCGTAGAACCAACGGGCATGCCATTCAATTCCAAGATTGCCCTGGAACTGCTAAAAGCTCGATCCGTAAATCCACTGGTGAACGCAGGCGCAATCGCCCAGGTCAGCATGGTGGAAGCGAAAGACGAAGACGAACGCTGGGCCAAGGTCCGGGGCAACATGAGCGATTTTGCCGGGGTGAAAGAGTTGCCCCTGAGTGATGAGACCTTTAAGTCCGAATATGAGACCGCCTGGTCAAATCGGGCTATTGCCAACCTGCTCTACAACTATGATCGCCTTTATTCAGACCCCGAAGAAGCCCTGGTCGTTTACACCAAGCAGTGCTCATTGCTGGTCACAACCAAAGAACTGGGCCTGATGGGCGCGACCTTGTCCAACGGGGGTGTCAATCCGGTCACTGGCAAACGCCTGCTGAACGAAGAATACGTCCCTGAACTGCTGTCCGTAATGCTGACGGCCGGTTTCTACGATGAATCCGGTGAATGGTCTTATACCGCCGGCCTGCCCGCTAAAACCGGCGTCGGCGGCGGCATTGTCGCCATCGTACCGGGACAAATGGCCATCGCGGCGTTCTCACCCCGACTGAATGAAGCCGGGAACAGCATTCGGGCCACCAAGGCGATCAACTACATTTCCGAGCAACTGAAGCTCAGCATCTTTGACGGGAGATAAAGAATGATTGGGGGAAAAAACACAGGGCCTGTACAGGCAGGCCCTGCTTTTTCGGGGGCCAGTCTGGCCAGCGCACTGCTGGCTTCAGCGGCAATACTTTTCAGCCCCATGCAAAGCATGGCGGCCTCTCACGAGAGGACCAGTGGGGATGGCGAAGCCTTTCAGATCGGCGACCTGGCGCTGAACATCTATGGCTTTGTCATGGCGGATACTATCTATGACTTCAAGCGCGTGGACCCGGACTGGAACGACACGCTGCGTGTTTCCACGATAGCGACCCGGGGCGACCCGTTTGGCGGCGACGGTGAAGTGGTATTCGGAGTGCGGCAGAGCCGAATCGGTTTCGAAAGTAACTACAACACCAGCAACGGCAACGTGCGGGCCTTGTTCGAATGGGAACTGTTCGGCACCGGTGGCGACGCCGGACAGACGACACCCCGGCTAAGGCATGCCTGGGTCGAGTGGAAAGACTTTGGTGCTGGTCAGTACTGGTCGAACTTTATGGATATTTCAGTTTTCCCCAATACCATTGACTACTGGGGTCCGACGGGCATGATCTTTTACCGGAACAAGCAGCTCCGCTACTCCTTCCCTTTCGAGAGCTCGGAATTGGCGTTCTCTCTTGAAGATCCCGACACCGCTCTGAGCGTGGGCCGCTTTCGCGATGAATGTGCCACACCCGGTGTCCCGATAGGTAATTGTGAATCCACTATTGGCGAAGTGGTCCAGAAGGATAACGATGTTCCGGATCTCACGGCCCGGTATCGCGATGAGACCGATTGGGGTCACTGGCAGATAGCCGGCATTGTCCGCAAACTGGGCTTTGAGCGCACGGATAACGGCAATAGCGACTACGAAACGGGCTGGGGCTTCAACGGCAGCACGGTGATCAACACCTTCGGTCGTGACCAGTTGAAACTGCAGGTCGCCTGGGGTGAAGGCATCGGTAACTACTTCAACGATGGCGGTCTGGATCTGGCGCCCAGCGACGCAGACCTGACAACCACTGATGCTGAAGCGGTGGAAATTCTTGGCATTGTCGCCTACTACGATCACTACTGGAACGATAAGTGGTCGACGTCCGTTGGCTGGAGCATGACCGATCTCGATACCGAGGATGGCCAGGCCGACACAGAATTTGAGACGGGCCAGATCGCGTCTCTTAATTTGCTTCACTATCCCACGGAGCATGTGATGCTTGGCCTGGAGGGCAGCTGGGGTAAACGTGAAGACAAGGATGGCGAAGACGGTGAGGACTACCGGATCCAGTTTTCCATTAAGGTGGACTGGTCGCTAAGGGACCTTGTGGCGAAGAAATAAACCGGGCCCCAAGCCCACACGAAAAACCCCGCCTGAGGCGGGGTTTTTTTATACCTGACTCATGCGACCAAGCCATAGCAAGAACACCGTTTTTCGGTTCGTCGACGAGATCCCGTTAGCTTCCCCAGCCAGCGACAAAAGAAATAAAGAACTTGATGACACTGGCATTCAGTATGTCGATAAAAAATGCCCCAATCAGGGGCACGACCAGGAAGGCTTTAGGCGCCGGACCGTAGCGGGTGGTGATGGCATCCATATTGGCAATGGCCACCGGCGTCGCCCCCAGACCAAGGCCGGCAAATCCGGATGACATCACCACGGCATCGTAATCACGACCCATGAACCGGAACACCACAAATACCGCAAAAAAGGCCATGACCAGAATCTGCAGGAACAGCACCAGCATCACCAGCCCCGCCGCGTTGGCCAACAGCCAGAGCTGCAAACTGATCATGCTCATACTGAGAAAGACATTGAGACTCACTTCGGCAAAACCCTCAACCACCCCCTCATGAATAGGCCGGCGCGCCAAATCCATGAAGTTCGTGATGACGATTGCCACGCCCATCGAGGTAAGAAAGCCCGGTAACAACACACCTTGGGCAAACAGGTAACGATTCACCACATCGCCGAGGCTCACGCAGACGGAAAGTATTAGCAGGGTCGTCAGCAAATTGAACAATCGGTCCCTGCCATCGGCCTCGGACCCACCATTGTCAGCATTGGAAGACACGAGCCAGCTCATAAATGACCGGGGACCCGGTGACTCGATTTCATTCTTTTTCATCAACCAGCGTGCGATGGGGCCACCCAGCAGACCACCAGCGACCAGCCCAAGTGTCGCGAATACCACGCCCAGCATACTGGCCTCATCCAGCCCCGCCGCTTCAGCTTCTGCACCCCAGGCGATGGCCGTGCCATGACCACCAGCAAAAGAAATACTGCCGGCCATCAGTCCATAGCCCGGGTGATAACCACTCAGCGTTGCAACCGCGACGCCCACCAGGTCCTGCACGATAAGAAATACAGCTGATATACCAATGAGCATCAGCAGCGCCTTACCACCGCGCAGCAATATACTCACTTTCGCCGACAAGCCAATTGTGCTGAAAAAAACCAGCAACAACAGATCACGGAAGCGCATCTCGAAATCCAGCTGGATATTGCCGTAGGTGTATAGCAAGGCAGTACCCAAACTGAACAACAAACCACCCGTGACTGCGGGCGGTATATAGTTATCGCCCAACAACTTTACGTGGCGATTCAGAAACATGCCGATAAACAAAACCACGATGCTGATGGACAGTCCGTCCATGGCTTCAATGGTGTAGACACTCACTTCGGCTTCCGGCATCAGACTGATCTCAGCTCCGCTGGCACCCCTGTAGCTTAACGGCCCGCATCATCAGCCGGAACCTCGAAGCCTCCGGCTTCGATTAACTGACGACCGGACGGCCCGAGAACGTAATCGACAAAGGCATGCGCGGCCGGGTTCTCCGCCCCCTGTTGTAACAGTATCAGCTCCTGAATAATGGGTGCATGCAGGCTCGCAGGCACCGGCCAGCTATGGCCGCTGATTGCGCTGCCTGCCGATCGCAGCTGGGAGGTGGCGATCAGTCCAAGGCTGGCATTACCGGATGCGACCAGGGCATACGCCTGGGCGGCGTTCTCCCCCATCACTATCCGAGCCGAGAGGGGGGCCGTCAGGCCTAGTGCGGCCAAAGTTTGTCGGGCTGCTTCCCCGTAGGGCGCCAGCTGCGGATTGGCAATCGCCAGGGATCGAAACCGGCCACTGCGCAGAACACTGGCGGCATCCTCACCGAGGGCATTATCGCGGGGTTGCCACAAACTCAGGCGGCCGATGGCATAGACACGCCGCGAACCGGCTACGCCGCGACCGCTGTTTTCCAGCAATAGCGGACGGCGCCGGTCAGCCGCAAGCAGGACATCAAACGGAGCACCATTCACAATCTGCGCGTACAGCTTGCCCGTTGAGCCGGTTGCCAGAGTCACCCTGTGCCCGGTGCTTGCCAAAAATTGCGCGGTCAGTTCCCGGGCAACCGGAGAAAAATTCGCCGCCACTGCAATCAGGGCCTGCTCCGCGAATACCGGCGGCGACAACAGTAAAATCAGCAGGCAACTTACGTGCCTCGGGCCCCTGAAGCCTGAACGGCCCCGTCGCCGGCGATAGCAACGGCCTGTCACTCAGCACCTGCTCTCTTCTGCTGTAGAGCGGGCTTTCGCTCCTGGTAACTTGTGCGGCGTAGAAATGATGATTCAATTCTCCCGAGCAGGCCGCCAAGCACAAGGCCGTCGAATGCACCAAGAATCATAGAGACGGTATACATCATCGAGCGCACCAAGCTAAAGACTTCCGATTTCCTTGCAAAAAAACGCAGTAAACCGGTTCGCAACGGTCGCTCCCCTGTCCGGTCACAACACCCTGCCGACGGCTGCCGTTAGCAGGCTTAAATCATCAGGCTGGATCACAAAGGGCGGCATCAGGTAAACCAGCTTGCCGAAGGGACGGATCCAGACGCCAGCCTCGACAAAACTCCGTTGTGCGTCAGCCATGGACACCGGTTCGTGTAATTCCACCACTCCGATCCCACCCAGCACGCGCACATCGGCCACCGTCGCGTGCGAACGGTAGCCCTCCAGTTCGCTACGCAGCTGAGTCTCTATTGCACCCACCCGCCCCTGCCAGTCGCCCTGATCCAGCAAAGTCAGACTGCGTGAAGCCACGGCGCAAGCCAGCGGATTGCCCATAAACGTCGGGCCATGCATCAGCACCCCGCCATCACTCTCAATGCCCTGCACAACCCGCCTGGTCGCCAGAGTCGCAGCCAGACTCAGATAACCGCCCGTCAGGGCTTTTCCCAGGCACAGAATATCGGGCTGGACCTCGGCGTGCTCGCAGGCAAACAGTCGGCCCGTGCGCCCGAAACCCGTGGCAATCTCGTCTGCGATCAGCAGGACATCATGTTCACGACACAAGCGGGCAATGCCGGCCAGATACTCAGCCGAATAAAACCACATGCCACCGGCACCCTGCACAATTGGTTCCAGAATAACCGCGGCAATTTCATCGTGATGCGCGGTCAGCAGGGCAGCCACATCATCGAGCTCGCCCGCTCGCAAACCCTCACCGAAACGGCTTCGCGGGCGGGGGGCGAAAAAGTGCTGGGTCAGCGCGCCGCGAAATTTTTCATGCATGCCGGTGACGGGATCACAAACCGCCATCGCGCCGAAAGTATCGCCGTGGTAGCCGCCACGGATAGTCAGCAGACGCTTGCGCTCAGGCTGCCCCTGGGCAAACCAGAATTGCAGGGCCATTTTGATGGCGACCTCGACAGCCACAGACCCCGAATCCGAGAAAAACACATGCTCCAGGGATGCTGGAGCCATTGCCAGTAGTTGTTGTCCCAGGGCAACTGCCGGTTCGTGGGTCAGCCCGCCAAACATGACATGGGCCATCTTGTTCAATTGCTCCGTGGCGGCTTCGTTCAGCGCCGGGTGGTTATAGCCGTGAATGGCGCACCACCAGGACGACATGCCATCCACCAGTTCGGTGCCGTCAGCCAGTCGCAAACGCACACCGTGGGCCGAAGCCACCGGGTACGCAGGCAGAGGCGCCAGCGCCGAGGTGTAGGGGTGCCACAAATGTTCCCGGTCAAAATCTGTCATAGGTCACCGGTCTTCAGCCCCAGGGAGCTCAGGTCCAGGTGAACGGCAGCATCAGCCGGATCGGGGTCCGCCCCCAGGTAAGGCAGTACGCCCAGACAGGGGCCCGGCAAACGCTCATGCAAAGTGGCCAGGTTCTCATCCGCAGCTGCCATCGCGTCACGGGCAGCACTGCCAATCCAGCCTGCCAGGGGCAAACCGGCAGCAGTAATTGCACCGGCAGTCAGCAAGGCGTGATTCAGGCAACCCAGCTGCAATCGAATCACCAGGATCACGGGCAGGCCGATAGCCACGGCCAGGTCCGCCATGGTGTCTTGCCCTGCCAGGGGCACCAGCCAGCCGCCTGCACCCTCCACCACGGCCAGGTCGGCATGCCGATGCTGCAACAGATCTCGACAATGGTCTGCCAGAGCGGACACCGACAAAGACACGCCCTCCTGCCGGGCAGCAATATGGGGAGCAATAGCGGCTTTGAGTGCAACAGGATTTACGTCGGCATACTCCAGTGAAACACTCGCCGTGTTTTGCAACAGGCGTGCATCCTCATTCTGAAATTCGCCGGCGTGCAAGGAGCCCCCGGCGGCGACGGGCTTCAGGCCCAGCGTCGACAAGCCCTTGGCGTGGGCAGCATGCAGCAGCGATAAGGCGACCAGAGTCTTGCCTGCATCGGTATCGGTGCC
>JBPCXH010000198.1:0-9481 GCA_051008735.1 Gammaproteobacteria bacterium
GAGAACGCCAGAGCCCCAAACGGTTTGGGCGAATTAAAAAATCCCCGCCCCATGACGAAACGACCTTCCGCACTGTGCAGTGTCTTGGCCGCCACTTCACCGAAACTCAGACTTTGCTCAGGCCTGGCTGCCGGGAAAACCCGGCCGTCACGGAACACCAACTCTGCGGCAGGCGCTTCCAGTTCGGTGGCGGCAATGGCTGTAAGCTGCTCAAGGGCATCTTCGCAAGCGGCTTTCACTGCATTGCCCGTGGTAAACGTGCCGCGCTGAGAAAACGCGCCCCAGTCGAAGGGCGTGATATCCGAATCACCCTGCACCACGCGAATGTCGGCCGGCTGAATACCCAGAACTTCAGCCGCAATCATGCACATCACCGTGTGGGAGCCCTGACCCATGTCCGGGATACCGGTATACAGGGTCACGATACCGTCATCAGCCACCTTCACCATGGCCGCGGAGGTGTCGTTGTCTGCACCCTTGGAACCGGAAGCCTGGGCGCCGATGCCAATACCGATACCCCGATACTTCGGTAATTTGCCGTACTTGTTTTTCCAGTCCGAGCGCTCGACGACTGTCCGGATGCAATCCTGCAGACCGCAGGAGGCAAACACACTGCCATCGGGGGATTCATAGCCCGGGTCCACGGCATTTTTGAGCTGCAACTCGGCCGGGTCCATGCCGATGGCCTCGGCCACATGATTAATATGCTGCTGCCAGCCGGCGCTCATGCGCCCCATGATGCCGCCGTGATGCGATCCCTTGGGCACCGTATTGGTAAAAACAAAGCGGCCGCGATAGCGCACGCCGACGGGCTTGTACAACCAGTTCAGGTAAACCGACGGCAACCACAAAATCATGGCCCACTCATCGTGACCGCCGGCATCAAAAGTGATATCGGCTTCAAGGGCTTTGATGACACCGTCGTGGGTTACGCCGGTCCGAAACTTGTAAAGGGTTTCCCCCGACGCCCGGAACATGATGAATTCTTCATCCGCCGTGGCCTTGATCTTGACGGGCTTGCCGGCCTTGCGTGACAGCAGCGCGGCGATGAAATGATGGGGCTTGGGCCGGCCCCGGCCGGTAAAGGCGC
This sequence comes from Gammaproteobacteria bacterium, assembly GCA_051008735.1. Classification (GTDB taxonomy): domain Bacteria; phylum Pseudomonadota; class Gammaproteobacteria; order Steroidobacterales; genus J054. Next base: position 1,091 of record JBPCXH010000198.1, read on the forward strand.
CGCCTATATTCCGGTAGACGATGCGCACCTGGCTTTCCGCCAGCCCGAAGGCTTTGGCCAGACCCATCTGGTAGAGCGGCGCACCCTGGGTCGGGGTGTACATATGCAATTTAGCCGGATTTGAAAAATCCGCCAGGGCAACGTGCAGCTCGGCCAGGGTGTTGTGCTGCATCGGCGTGCGGAATTCATCTTCGATAATCCGATCGCTTTCGGCAAAACCCTGATCCGGATCCCCCCAGTCCTTCTCCATGGTGGGACCAATGTTGTCCGGCGCACGCTCATGCATGGGCGCTGTCTGTGACTTGAGCGCCTGCCGAATCGTAGTGACTGCCGGCAAAGGCTCATATTCCACCTCAATCAGGTCCAGCGCCTCTTCGGCCGTGAGCAGATCAATAGCGGCGACGGCGGCGATCTCCTCACCGATATAGCGCACCCGATCAGCGGCAAGCACATGCTGATGTTCACTGAACATCAGCGTCGGTGCATCACGATTAGTCACCACCGCCTTGACGCCCGGCAGGGCTTCGGCCCGACTTGTATCGATGCGCACAACGCGGGCGTGGGCCTGGGTCGAACGCAGGACTTTTCCGTGCAACATGCCCGGCAAGCGGATGTCGTCGGTAAACTCTGAACGACCGGAGACTTTGTCAAAGCCATCCAGGCGCGGTTGCCGGCGACCGATGATGCTCAGGGGCGTTTCGGGTTTGGCCGCCATTCAGAATTGCTCCGTGAGTTCGACAAGTTCATAAGCAGTCTGCATATAGCCACCCACCTGCCCCTTCAGGAAAATGAAGTCACCGTCTGTTGACGTCCAGACATCGTAGTCAGGGTGCTCACCGTCCATGCCTGACACAGTCACAAAGCGAAAGTGCCAGGCGTTAAAAGTACCCGCCGTAATGTCAATTTCTTCTTCGCCGTCAAAAACCACGTTCGCCTCTACGCGCGCCAGCAGCGGGCCCGTCGCGCCGCGATGATCCGGCGAAGACAGCAGTACGGAAACAGACTGCAGTTCCCCAGGCCGCGAACGATCAATCAGCTGCGTTGCCCAGCCGTCATTCTGAATAGCGTGGCCCCCGAAGAAGCCCACTCCGCCGGGCGTCTCCATACGCTGTGACACACGACCATCTGTCGCTGTCCAGGTCTCACACTCCGCGAAATCCTTGCCAAAGCGAAACCAGCCCGAGCCACGAAACTCATCACCGACGGTAATCCGCACGGCAGCATCCGAGGGCGTCCAGTCCGGCATCAGGTTTAATTGCACAAAACGTAAAACACTGGGCCGATCATCGATTTCGGCATGGGACATCAGGGAACGGCGTCCGTCGGCATGGCGGATCAGGGTCCAGCGTTCCCGACCCCGTTCTTCTCCCCGGCGATCGGCCTTGTTCGATGTATAGCGCAGCACACCCGTACGCACCACGTGGTCACGCTGCGAATAATTATTCATGCACGCTTTTTCACCACGTCACGAATGGCATCTTTAACCTTGATGTGGCCGGTGCAGCGGCACAGAACGCCGGCCATGCCGTCATTGATATCGTCTTCCGACGGCTGATGAAAGGTATTGAGCAATCCCTGGGCCGACATGATGACGCCGGGCGTGCAGAAACCACACTGAACCGCGCCGAACTCCACGAAGGCCTGCTGGATAGGCGCCAGCTCGCCATCAGCTTCCAGGCCTTCCACCGTGGTCACGGATTTACCGTCCCACTCCAGGGCCGGCGTCAGGCAGCTCAGGAAGGCCTCACCCTGCTCGTTGTTGATGGTGCAAACACCGCAGGTGCCTGTGGCGCAGCCTTCCTTGGTGCCACATAAGCCAATGGGCCCGCGAATTACGTCCAGCAGGGTCTGCCGGGGTGACACCAGGACCTCATGGGTATCGCCGTTGACGGTCAGACTCATTACCTGCCGTTTAGCTACCTTATTCATGCGGCCGTTCCTCGCAATTGCTGTAAGGCCTCGGTGACGAGCGCCCTTGCCAGGGTGCTTTTATAAGCCGCCGGCGTATACAGGTTTGTCAGTGCGCCGAGTTCCTCCCGGGTCGCGGCCGCCGCTGCAGCGATGGCGGTGTCGGTCAATCCCTGGGTCGCAATCAAGCGAACGGGCTCGACCAGGCTCACGGGCCGTGTAGTCAAAGAACCCATGACGAGTCGCAAGCCGGTGACAAGTTCGCCGGCGACTTCGCCGGTCGCGGCAATTACACCGTAGGAAAAATCGTTACCCTTGCGTGCGGTTTCTTTGACAAACACCGCGTCAGCCGGCGGTGGCGGTAAGGTGACGGCCACCATGAGCTCGTCCGCACGCCGCACTGTGTGCACCACACCATCATCGGTATAAAAATCGGCCAGCAGCAAATCCCGCTCACCATCAGCGCAGGCCAGCGTGACCCGGGCATCATGAGCAATCAGGGCCGGGGCAATATCCGATGCGTTGAGGGCAACGCAGACTTCAGACGACTGGATCGCATGGCAAACATTGACCCCGTTCTTCAGGCAGGGGCCCTTCGCCTGCCGCCATTCGGCGGTCTGGTTGGTGTACCAGCAGCGAGTATCCAGGCAAAGGTTGCCCCCCAGGGTGGCCATATTACGCACGTGGCGCGAAGCCACGGACCGTAACGCGCGCACCAGCATGGGGTAGGCAGCCAGCTCCGGACTGCGCTCCAGATCGGTGAGCCGCGTGCCCGTCCCCAGGCGCATGCCGCCACCGGCCGCCGGCCTGACACCCTGCAGTTCCGGTAGCTCCCGCACGCTGAGCAGCACATCAGGCTGAAACAGCCGCCCGCGCATGTTGTAAACCACATCGGTTCCGCCCGCGATTGGCTTGATTTCGCCGGCTGCGGACTGAAGCAGAACAAGCCCCTCGGCCAGGGTGGCGGGTTTGACGAACTCATGGGCAGGTAAATGCATGGGCCCAGTATCAGTCAGGGCGCCCCACGCGGCCACCGGGCACCGGAGAGCGCCTCCCCTGCGGACAGGCTCCGGCCCCTCATGCTGCACGCGCACCCTGTGACCCGCGTCACAGAATTCCGCACTCTGCGGCACTTTCCGTCTGAAAACAGTCTGAACGAGAACGGTTGCCCGCACGCCAGCGAAACTTATGTTTATAAAGCCAAGAGCAAAGCTCCCCCGCAATTGTTATGAATTTCACCAACAACAAGCAGACTCCGGCACACGAAGCCCAGCTATCCCGAGGCTTTCGCGGCTTGCGCTTCAGTCGGGAACTGGAGACAGAGTTTCGTCAGGACTGGGTGGCTCGCGGCGTATTTCAATTACGCATTTCCCTGGTCCTGGGATTCGTCTTTGGAATCGCTCTCATGCTGTTGGACTATTTCCTGGGGGCCCGGGGTCTGAGTGACCCGTCCATCCTGCACAGGTCATGGATCAACCAGTCCCTCCTGCTGTCCATGTTCGCGGCCACGTTCTTTCGCAGTTGCCGGCCCTATCTCCAATACATGGGCACAGCCGTCTGCCTGGGCATCGTTGCCGCCTCGGAATTCATCGGCAACATCAGCTCGTTGCGTGATGTCGGCTCGCCTTCCATGGGACACCTGGTGGTGACCTTCTATGCTTACCTGTTTATTGGCCTGCGTTTCTGGCCGGCCATTGGGGCAGCGACCAGCATTTTTGCTATCGTCATCACCGGCGCAATACTCAGTAACACGCCCATGGCAAGCCTGCTGTACTCCGGCTTGTTCCTGCTGTTCGCCAACATGATCGGCAGTACAGGCCTGTACAACCTGGAGTACAACCGCCGCAAAAGCTTCCTTGAGGCCAAAGAATTAATGAAGCTCGCCGGGTCCGACCCCCTGACGGGCTTACCCAATCGAAGCACTTTAACCACCCATCTGGGCCGCGTATGGCAGCACTGCAAACGCACCGGGGAAACTCTGACGCTGGCCATGCTGGACGTCGACCAGTTCAAGAAGTACAACGATCGCTACGGCCACCAGGCCGGCGATCAGTGCCTGCAACGAGTTGCTGATGTGATCGGCAACGTACCCAGGCGACCTTTCGATCTGGCCGCGCGGTATGGCGGTGAAGAGTTTGTCTTGCTGTTACCTAACTGTACTGTTGCCCATGCGCGCGAGCGTCTGCGGAACCTGTGTCACGATATTGAGGATCTGGAGATCCGGCATGAAGCGTCACAGGTAGCCCCCGTGGTGACGGTCAGCGCAGGCCTGGCACAGGTCTCGCCCCTGGAGACCGAACGCAGTGCCGAGGGTCTGCTCCAGATGGCTGACGAAGCGCTGTACCTGGCCAAACAGCAAGGCCGCAACCGGGTCGTTGTCACGGCTGAAGACGACAGCCTGCAAACCGGATTTTTCAGATACAAAGACCTGGCGCCTGTCGCCTAGCTGATCCTGCGGGCTGCATCCGGCAATGGCCGATGCTTGGACTGCAACCACTCGCTTCAGACACTCATCGCGTCGCCTGCGCATAATGGGCTTCTTTGCCAGGACGCAGGCCATGGACGTCGACATTATTCTGGATCCGGAGATGAGCCCCCAGGCAATCGCCGAACTGGCGGTGGAAGCCGAACGCATGGGCATTCGCGCCCTGTGGTCCTCCAACTACCATCAGTACTGGGACTGCTTTATTTCCCTGGTACCGGCGGCCATGGCCACGTCGAAAATTCTGCTGGGCCCCCTGGCAATCAGCCCCTGGGAAATGCACCCGCTGAAAATGGCCAATGCCTTGCTGAGCCTGAACGAAGTCTCCAATGGCCGGGCGATGATTGCACCCGGCGGCGGGGGCGGGATTCTCGGTGCCATTGGCTGGAAAGCCAGCGCCGAGGGCGAGCCCTGGCCCGGCCGACATCCGGTGAAAAAAACCCGCTATCCGGATCGCCGGGTCCGCGGAGTACGCGAGTGCCTGGAGGTACTGCACCTGGCGAGCAGCGGCAAACTCACCATGGGCTTCCCGGGCGAAATATTCGACATTAACCGGCCGTTCCAGATGGCCTGGGCCAAAGCCGAAGCTCCGCTTGTTTACAGCTGCTCCAGCGGGCCACAAATGATCCGCATGGGCGGGCAATACGCCGATGGTATTCAGGTGAGCGATTTCACCGTCGATATGATGCCCGAAGCCCTGGAAAACCTGGCAGTTGGTTTCGAGCGACGCGGCGAAAAACCCACGGATTTTCGACTGGGCAATTTCTGGGCCTGGCACGTGAAAACTGATCGTGATGTGTCGCTGTGGGAAGCCCGGCGCGAATTGATCTGGCGAGGCGCGGTCATCGGTAAGGAAGAGCATGTCCTGCGCAAATTCTGCCACGACGATGATGAAGTAAAAGTCATCATGGATAACTGGGAAAATTTCCGCAAAGCCTTCTGGACTCGCAGCGGAGAGATAGAAGGCGTGCCCCCGGACCTGGTCAGCCACTTGATTGGGGGTCTGTCATCGGCCGGAGGCCTGGAGGCCCTGGATCAGGAAATCGAGCGGTATCAGAGTTTTGCCAAAGCCGGCCTGACAGAGCTCAGCCTGCGCGTGCACGACGAGCCGATGGAAGCGCTGAAACTCATCGGCGAGCATATTGTTCCCGCGGTGCAGTAAATCGGATCCCGGTCGCCATCGACGAGCATCGAGTGGCGTGATCTGAGCTTGCAATAATTATTTAAAAAGATCGTCGGCTGCACTGCCTGGGTCGTCAGCACCCTCCTCGGGCGCCTCGTCCTGTTTGGTCTCTCCGAACAGGCCGGCCAACTGGCTGCGGGCCTGGCTATCGCCCGCTGCGAAACCGGGGTCATGGGCCGCTGCGCTGGGCTGGAAATAATCACAGAAATTGGCCCGGGCTTTTTCGCGGACCTCCTCCGCATCGTCCTCGCGGCATTGCTTTGCCACCTGGGGCGCGAAGTGAACACACATCCGGCAAACATGCACCTGCACCTCGCAGGCCGGGCATTCGTCCAGGCGGCCCAACGGCAGGCTCAGCTCGGTCAATGATGCGCCGCAGCGGTAACAATGAAGCGTAGGGACCACAATCCACTCCTGAATCCTGATAATCTTGTTTTCGTGAGCCGGCTCCCCCGCATCGACCGGTGAGCATCCAACGAAACCCATAATATGCACGAAAGACCGATAGTTCAGACGGCCACGAGCCGCCCCGCCCGCTGGGCCTGGGTCGGCGCGGGTTGGTTTTTCGTGGGCCTGGGAATCATTGGGGCGTTTCTGCCCGTCATGCCCACCACGTGCTTCCTGATTCTGGCCCTGGCCTGCTTCACCCGGGGCTCTCCCCGGCTCGCCAGCTGGCTGCTTAATCACCCCCGATTCGGTGCGCCACTGCGCGACTGGCAGCAGCACGGCGCTATTTCTCCGCCGACAAAACGCGTGGCCGTGGGTGGATTGGTCATCGCCTGGGCCGTGGTGATTGCCATGACCAGCGGGTGGCTTCTTCCCCTCGGTGTGGGCCTGGTGCTGACCTGCGTGGGCACCTACATTCTGACTCGGCCCGATGGTTGCCCCATCCCTGTCAGCGAACGGGTGAGTCGCGAACTGCTGACGCCGACAGCCGAAGAACGCCACTAAGCGTCAGTCCGGCTGATCCCTGATAGCCTCCATCTGCGCCCGCACACTGCGAGCCGGCCGGCCGGCGGCGGCCAGATAATCTGACTCCACGTCAAAAGCACCCCGGGCAATGCACTCAAAGCAGCCCGTCAGCATCTTCGCCACTTCTTCGCCCCGGGCCGCGATGCGGGGATCCTGCATGAAACGGGCAATATTTTCGGTGGCGCTCCAGCTCTGATAACGCACATCGAGGCCGAAGACCTCACAAGCCAGACCTACCAGCTCAGCCTGGGTCAGGTTCTCACCCACCAGGTTGTAGAGGCGACGACCCGGCGCATCACCGGCAGCCAGCCGGGCAATTGCGTAGGCCAGTTCATCGATACTCAGATAACCACAGCGCCCGTCGCCGCCATTATTGCGATAGACACCCGTTTCCTGCGCCTTGCGAATGTGCAGCAGATCCAGATCGATATACAGGGCATTGCGCGCCACCACCCAATCCAGGCCGGACTCAGCAAGATCCGCCTCCGCCTGTCGATTGATCTGCTGGGTCGGAGCAAACAGCGTGCCTTGCTCCGCCTCACCGCCGATCACACTGGTAAAGATAAGCCGGCGCACGCCTGCCTGTTTTGCCGCTGCAATTACATTGCGGTGCAAACTGACTCGGTCAGTCCCGGACACCACCGGTGCAGAGATCATGACGACGGTATCGGCACCGCTCAGGGCAGTGGCCATTTGAAGGAGGTCGGCATAGTCTCCCGGCCGTACCTCAATACCCGGGACAGTGACCTTCTCGGGCACACGCGCCACCGCCAGAACCCCGGCTGAACCCGGGTCCGCCCGCAGCTCCTGCAAAATGGCATGGCCAAGTCGGCCTGAGGCAGCAGTCACAGCAATCATAAAAAAAGGGGCCTCACCGATAGGGTTTCGCGTTGCCCTTGCGGATCCCGCGGCGCATTTTTCTGGCGATATAACCGGCCATCATGCGCGCCCAAGGATTAATGGGCACGTCAGTGTAAAACTCTTTGTCCAGCCAGTTGCGCTCTTCCCAGAATTTATAATTCACAGAGTTCTTCTGGTTTCGGGTCATGTTCTGCATGGCACGAAAATTCATCAATGCGCCAAATTTAGGTGACCCAAGCTCACCCTTGTTTATTTCACTGATGAAACTTTCCGCCACCTCGCGAACGCAGGCATCCACTTTCTCTACGTAGGCGGGTTTACGCATCTGGGCACTGGATATCCCCAGGCGCGTGACCACATCACAGCCCCACGCGTTAGCGGTACCCTCCAGAAAGTCGAGAACCTGAGTATGGCCACCGCCGGACGCGGTGGCTGTAACGATCGCCTTTTTGCCAAAAAAACTTGGCCGGTTCCGCTTGTACATGAAGTACTCAACAAAGTTCTTCATCAAGCCCGTGACCGCAAAGGTATGCACCGGTGCCCCGAGGATCAGGCCGTCAGCAGCGTCCATCCTGGCTGCAATCGGACCAATGGTGGCGAACTCCGGACAACTGGACTCACCAATGCTCACGCAGGTGAGACAGCCGTCGCAGTAAGGCACGTTGACCTTCTTCAGGAAAATGTACTCCACCTCAGTGGGCTGGATAGCCTGCATCTGCTCTTCGATGCGGGCCATTATTTTCCACGTCCAGCTCTCTTCATTGCGGGGCGAACCCACAAAGGCAAGGATTTTCAGAGGACGCCCGGCGACGGGTCTGTCGTTGACCTGGGTACTATTCACGCACCGATTCTAGCGCGCAGCCTCCCCCGTCGGGTCAGGCTCTTCGCGCCGCTTCACCAGCAGGTGGGCAAAGCGCTGCAGCAACCAGACGATCACAAACATCACCAGCACGCCGGAGTACTGAATCATGGGCAGCCGGGTAAC
>JBPCXH010000199.1:0-4609 GCA_051008735.1 Gammaproteobacteria bacterium
GCGGGAAGCCTTCCTGGATCAATGGGATGCGGTGGCGGCCCGGGTCCACGGGATCGCCCATGACCTGGGCGGCAGCTTCAGCGCGGAACACGGTGTGGGTCGGATGAAACGCGATGAACTGAGGCAATTCCGGGGAGGGGTGGAGTACGAACTCATGCGCAGCCTGAAGCAGACCCTCGACCCGGCGGGTCTGATGAACCCTGGCAAGCTCTTTCCCCCCGCGGAATAAGGCCTGGGGAGTCGGATTCAGACGCCCCCCCGTGTAGAATTCCCGCCTTTTCCCGGCAGGAATGAGGCCGATGAGTAATTCCGAGCAAGATGGGCCCGAGAATCAGGGCGACGAACGCCTGTATTCCAGCGTAGTGGTGGACGGCGTGGAGCAGGCTCCCAGTCGCGCGATGCTGCGTGCGGTGGGCTTTGCCGATGAAGATTTTGCCAAGAGCCAGATCGGGATCGCGTCGACCTGGAGCATGGTCACGCCCTGCAATATGCACATCGACAAGCTGGCCGATGAAGCCGCCGCGGGCGCGGATAGCGCCGGTGGCAAGGCCGTGCTGTTCAATACCATTACGGTGTCCGATGGCATTTCCATGGGCACCCCGGGGATGCGCTACTCGCTGATCTCGCGGGAAGTGATTGCCGATTCAATTGAAACGGTGGTGGCCGGCGAAGGCTTTGACGGCTTCGTTGCCATCGGTGGCTGCGACAAAAACATGCCCGCGTGTGTCATGGCGATGGCGCGGCTCGACCGGCCGTCCGTGTTTGTCTATGGCGGGACCATACAACCGGGTGCGAAACGCCGGGATATTGTCTCGGTATTTGAAGCCGTGGGCGGTCAGGCCAGCGGTAAGGTGTCTGATGCCGAATTGCTCGAAGTGGAGCGGACCGCGATTCCTGGACCGGGTTCCTGCGGTGGGATGTACACGGCCAACACCATGGCCTCGGCCATCGAGGCTCTTGGCCTGAGTCTGCCCAACAGTTCTGCCCAGGATGCGATTTCCGAGCGCAAACTCGAAGACAGTCGCAACGCCGGTGCCGCCGTGGTGGAGTTACTGCGCAAGGGCATTCGGCCATCCCACATCCTGACGCGGGCCGCGTTTGAGAATGCCATCACCGTGGTGATCGCCCTGGGTGGCAGCACGAACGCGGTGCTGCATCTGCTGGCCATGGCCTATGAATCAGGCGTTGACCTGTCCCTGGACGATTTCACCCGCCTGGGTGAACGTGTCCCGGTGCTGGCCGATCTGCGACCCAGCGGTAAATACTCCATGTCGGAACTGATTGCCATCGGCGGCATTCAGCCCTTAATGAAGTTGCTACTTGACGCGGGCCTGCTGCACGGCGATTGCCTGACAGTCACAGGCAAAACCCTGGCGGAAAACCTGGCAGGGGTGGCGCCGTACCCGGCAGACCAGAACATCATTCGGCCGCTGTCTGATCCCATCAAGGCAGACAGTCACCTGGTGGTGCTGTACGGCAACCTGGCGCCCGAGGGCGCGGTTGCCAAAATCAGCGGCAAAGAAGGCCTCGAGTTTAATGGCACTGCCCGTGTGTTCGGTTCAGAGGAAGAGTCTTTGCAGGCGATTCTCAATGGCACGGTGGTAGCCGGTGATGTCCTGGTGTTGCGCTATGAAGGGCCCGTCGGCGGGCCCGGTATGCGTGAGATGCTCAGCCCGACGGCGGCCATTATGGGTAAAGGTCTGGGCGACAAGGTGGCGCTGATTACCGACGGTCGCTTTTCGGGTGGCAGTCACGGCTTTGTGGTGGGCCATGTCACGCCCGAAGCAGCGGTGGGTGGTCCCTTGGCATTGGTCGCTGATGGCGATGCGATTCGCATTGATGCCCGCAAGCGGGTGATCGATTTGCAGGTTGAGCCGGATGAACTGGCGCGCCGGCGTGCGGCCTGGACGGCCCCTGCGCCTGAAGCCACGCCGGGCCTGCTGCGCAAGTATGCGCGACTGGTGAGTTCTGCCTCGCTGGGTGCGGTGACCACAAGTGACTGATTAACCCGGCCCGAGGCCGGCATCCTCATGAATCAAGCAAAAACACAGTCCGGTGCCCGTTGGCTGGTAATGAAGTTCGGCGGCACCAGCGTTGCCCGGGCGGAAAACTGGCCGACCATTGCCCGCTTGTTGCAGCAGCGACAGGCAGCCGGTCAGCGCGTGGTACTGGTGAGTTCGGCCCTGGCAGGTGTCTCGGACTTGCTGGAGAGGGCCCTGGAAGGAGCGACCCGCGATCAGGCCAAGACCGAACAATCCGCCATCGCCGATCTGCATCACCAGCTGGCCACGGAATTGGGTATCGACAGCAACAGTCTGATCCAGACTGAACTGCTGGAACTGGAGCAATTGCTCACGGGCGTCCGTCTGGTTCGCGAAGTCAGCCCGCGGGTGCATGCCCGCGTGCTCGCCCTGGGCGAACTGATGGCCAGTCGACTGGGCGCAGCCTGGTTATCTGCCCAGGGCATTGGAATGAGCTGGGTAGATGCCCGGGAGGTTCTGGTGGCCAGTGACGGCGGGCATGAGAATGAACTGGCTCGCTATCTCACGGCCAGTTGTGACTTTGATCCGGAGCCTGCCCTGAATGCGCGTCTGACCGCTATGGACGGGGTCATCGTGACTCAGGGCTTCATTGCCCGGACGGCCCAGGGGGACGATGTCTTGCTGGGACGAGGCGGCTCGGATACCAGTGCTGCCTACCTGGCTGCCAAGCTCCAGGCGGAGGCAATGGAAATCTGGACGGATGTCCCGGGCATGTTCAGTGCCGATCCCCGTCTGGTACCCAATGCACGTTTGCTCAAGCGGCTGACTTACGCTGAAGCTCAGGAAATAGCCTCGACAGGCGGTTCGGTTCTGCATCCGCGCAGTATTCGACCGGCTCATCGGCACGGAATTCCTGTTCGCGTGCTGTGCACGCGTGAGCCTGATCGGGACGGCACGCTGATCAGCAGTGATCCTGTCGACGATGCACCGCGGGTCACGGCCCTGGCCAGCCGCCAGGGGATCGTGGTGATTTCCATGGAAACCGTCGGCATGTGGCACGAAGTCGGTTTCCTGGCCGAAGCCTTTCGCTGCTTCAGCGATCTGGCCTTATCCGTCGACTTGATTTCAACCGCGGAAAGTAATGTCACGGTCACTCTGGATACCTCAACCCAGGCGGTGGATGCCGGTGTGCTGCAGCGCCTGGAAAATCGGCTTGGACAATTCTGCCGGGTACAGATTATCGAGAACGCCGAAGCGGTCAGCCTGGTGGGACGAAAAATTCGCGCCACACTGCACGAAATCGGTCCTGCCCTGCAGGCTTTTGAAGAGCGCCGTATCCATCTGATCAGTCAGGCGGCCAATGACCTGAATCTGAGTTTCGTGGTGGAAGAGGGCGAGGCTCATCGCTTATTACAGGACTTGCATGCCACCCTGATCCAACCGGGCAAGCAGGATCCGGTCTTTGGACCGACGTGGGAAACCCTGCAGGCGGACTTCGTGCCGGCCGAAGCAGCGACGGATGCCTGGTGGCGCGAACGCCGTGACGAGTTACTGGCCATCGCGGCTGACTCACCCTCGGCGTATGTCTACAATTTGGCGTCCGTGCAGAGCGCTTGTGAGCGTCTGACACAACTGGAACGTGTTGATCGTGTTTTCTTCGCCATTAAAGCGAACAGCAATACCGATATTTTGCGAACTGTTTATGCCAGCGGCGTAAATTTTGAATGTGTTTCACCGGGCGAGATTCGTCGGGTGCTGGAGATTTTTCCGAAGCTCGATCGCCAGCGCATCTTATTCACGCCAAATTTTGCCCCGCGTGCCGAATATGAATTCGCATTGGAGCAGGGCGTGTTCGTCACGCTGGATAATCTGCATCCCCTGCGTGAATGGCCCGACGCCTTCCGGGGCAAAGACGTCATCCTGCGGCTGGATACGGGACAGGGACGGGGCCATCACGAACACGTACGCACGGCCGGTGCTCAGTCCAAATTCGGCATTCCACTGTTTGAACTGGAGGAAGCTCGCGAGCTTGCGGCGGCTGCCGGTGCCCGGGTGGTTGGGCTGCATGCGCATACCGGTAGCGGGGTCCTTAAAGCAGACAACTGGGAAGAGGTCGCCAGGACCCTGGCTGAACTGGCCGGAGCTTTTCCGGATGTTCGCTACCTGGACATCGGCGGCGGACTGGGTGTGCCTGAAAAGCCCGGCCAGCGAGCGCTGGATATGGCAGCTCTGGATGCCAGCCTGACCGCGATCCGTGCCGCTGCGCCGGACTACGAGCTGTGGCTGGAGCCGGGTCGTTATATCGCGGCCGAGGCCGGCGTGCTGCTCGCCACCGTGACGCAGGTGAAAGGCAAAGGTGAAGTGCAGTATGTGGGTGTCAGTACCGGTATGAATTCACTGATTCGCCCGGCTTTGTACGGTGCCTATCACGAGATCGTGAATCTCAGTCGGCTGGACGAACCGGCCGAGCAATTGGTGAATGTTGTGGGTCCAAACTGCGAGTCCGGTGATCGTCTGGGTAATGACCGTTTGCTGCCCGTGTGCCGCGAAGGCGATGTGCTGCTGATTGCGACGGCGGGGGCTTATGGTTACGTCATGAGCTCACACTACAACCTGCGAGAGCCGGC
>JBPCXH010000200.1:0-44348 GCA_051008735.1 Gammaproteobacteria bacterium
AAAGCGACAGCCGCGGCCGTGTCAGCCGGGAGGCCCGGCCTGCCCATGGGAATCCGCGCACGCATGGCAGCCATAAATTCCTCCATGGTCTGACCGCGCAGTTTCGAGTAGTAAGCATTCTGCTTCGCGCCCAGCCCGGTGGTGACATGGTTGGGACACACCGCATTCACCGTGATGCCGTGCTCTGCCAATTCAACTGCGTTGGATCGAGTCAGGCCCACCAGACCATGCTTGGATGCCACGTAGGCAGCCAGGTGCGGAAAACCTGACTTGGCTGCCTGACTCGCGATATTGATGATCCGTCCGCCGGCACCTGAATCAATCATTGCAGCAGCAGCGTACTGAGTACACAAAAAAGCGCCGGTTAGATTAACGTCGAGCACAAGCTGCCACTCTTCCAGACTGACTTCCTGAAAACCCCGCATCAGATAACCCACACCCGCATTATTGACCAGCACATCGACTTGACCGAAGGCCTTGCACGTAGCCGCAAACAATTGCTCAACATCCGCCTCTCGACGAACATCGCAAGTGACAGTAATACATTGCGCACCCAGTGCCCGAATTTCGGCAGCCACGGCCTCCATTTCCTCGCTAATGCCAATATCACTGCTGCCCAGCAATGTGTCGGGCTGCCCCAAATCGGTAATTACAATGCGGCAACCTTCAGTCGCAAAGCGGCGCAGGATTTCCGCCCCCAGGCCATCGCGACGACCGGAGCCCGTACACACCACTACTTTATTTTTCAGCCCCTGCATATCTCTATCCCTGCTCCACATCGCTGCTCAGCATGAATACCGGGTTGTCAGCGAATTCCCGGAACTGAGCTGCCACCCCTTTCATTTCCTCGCTACTGACATCCGCTACAAAACCTGGCATGTCAGTGACATCAATCATCTCCACATAATCATAGGGAGCCGATGAATCAGATCCGAATAACCCCATTACCCGGCGCAATTTAAAGTCGCTGACCGAGCCCAGCTGCCGAACGACAGGCAGGTCAGTCTGCTTTGCCCAGGCCTCGTAGGCCTTGGTATCCACGCCGGCACGCAAGCGAAAAAGAACGATCAAGGTGGTCATAAGTTGATACTGCGTTGAAACTGAAGGCAAAGCATAATACCGGCCTGACCCCGGCTTTGGCACGGGCCCCGCTTGGCCTGGTAAGTGAGACAATGTGACCGCCTACCCACACCTGTTTTCGCCGCTGCAGATCGGCGGTTTGACCCTGCGCAACCGGGTTGCGCATGCCTCTATTCTCACGCGTTTTGCTCGCGACGGGAAAGCCACCGATCGGCTGCTGAACTATCACCGCAGCCGTGCAGCGGGCGGTGCCGGCATGATAGTCACCGAACCCCTGGCAATGGTCGCCTCCAATAAGGATCCCGGGCGACTGCGAGCCTACGATAATAAGGCACACGACTCCCTTGCCCGCCTTGCCGAGGCCGTGGAAAGCCTGGATTGCCGTCTATTGGGCCAGGTGCAAGACCCGGGCCGGGGCCGCCACTCCGTCGGGCGCAACGACGCGGCCATCGGCGCGTCGGCCCTGCCCGATGATCTGAGCTGGACGGTGCCCCACGCGCTGTCAACGGCTGAAATTGAGCAACTGATCAGCGAATGGGCACTGGCCTGTGGCCGCCTGAAAAAGGCCGGCTGGTCCGGTGTTGAGCTTTCTGCCGGCCATGGCCATCTGTTTCATCAGTTTCTCTCCCCCTGGGCCAACCAGCGTGATGACGAGTACGGCGGCGACTTATCGAACCGGACACGTTTTCTTCGTGAACTGATTGCCGCCATCCGGGCCGAATGTGGCCGGCCCTTCATTATCGGCGCGAAAATGCCGGGCGATGACGGCGTCGCGAACAGCATAGACCTGGCAGAGGCGAAGCTGATCGCTGCCAGCATTGGCAACGAGTCGGAACTGGACTACTGGACCTTTGTCTGGGGCGCGCACGCTAACTCACTGTGGACACATTTGCCCAATGCGCACGGACCCCGGGCGCCTTACGTCGATGCCATTGCTTCGCTTCGAGACGGCGCCCCGGATATTACGACCGGCGCCATTGGCTATCTGACTGACCCGGCAGAAGCAGAGCGCACCCTGCAACATGGCAGCGCCGAACTGATTTTCCTGGGTCGCCCGCTGATTACCGATCCAGGCTGGCCCGAAAAGGCACGCACCGGCCGGGAAAGCGATATTCGCTACTGCGTGAGCTGTAACACCTGCTGGCGATCCATCATTGATGGTAATCAACTGGAATGTGACAACAACCCCCGCGTAGCAGCGGCAGAAGAAGTTCACTGGCAGCCGTCCGCCGCCAGCAAATGCAGAAACATTGTCGTCGTGGGTGCTGGCATCGCCGGCCTTGAGGCCGCCTGGGTTGCAGCCGCGCGCGGCCACCAGGTCACGATTTTCAGCGCCAGTGATGAGGTCGGCGGCAAAACGCGCCTGCATGCGACTCTGCCGGGTGGTGAAAACCTGAGCAGTATCTACGACTACCAGCGAATGGCGGCCAAACGCCACGGCGTGAAGTTTGAACTCGGGGTACGCGGCACGCTGGAAAACATAACAGCCCTGAAACCGGACACTGTCCTGCTCGCCACCGGCGCTGATATGCGAGCCCCGACCTTCCTGGCTCCCGAATATATTACGGAAGGCCTGATCCTCGATGTCCGCGCCCTGATGCAGTCCCTGCTGGGCCGCAAACGACAGGAACAAGGCCGTATTTTGTTGCTGGACCGGGATCATACGGAGATGACTTACGCGGCGGCCGAACGGCTGACGGAACTTTTTGAGCACGTCACCCTGGTCACGCCCAGAGAACGAATTGCATCAGATTGTTCGCTGGTCAACCGACAGGAAATCTACCAGCGTCTGCATGACAGACGGGTAGAAATCCTGACCTGCTGTGAACCGACAAACACAGTGGGCCTGGATGACGGCCAACTCACTGTCATCAATATTTATAATGGCGACGCGACAGTCATTGATAACCTGGCTGGCATCACTTTCGCGACGGCGCGGGTGCCGCGAGATGAATTGCGCCAGCCGCTTGAGGACCAGGGAATCGCGGTGCAAACCATCGGTGACTGTCACGCACCGCGATCAGTGCTGGCTGCAACCCGGCAGGGACACCAGACAGGCAACGACCTTTAAAGCCGGTCGATCAATAGAGTCCTCGGACTCAGACGTAGTAAATCAGAACATAGGTGCTCAGCAACACAGCAATCCACAAAGCCGTGGTGCCAATGGGCCAGGATCTCGCAAACAAGCCGTCATAACCCCAGTGCCTGCTGACCCACCCTGCGAGCAACTGTAGACGATGGCCAACTAACCCCTGAATCGCGCGACCTAAGCGGGTCAGCAAGCTAATTCCAGCCGCCGCCAGCCTGAACAATGCCACTCGCCAAAGCCAATCTGTATCAAGGGACAGTGTCGGCGTGCGCTGCATCCATGGCAGCAGCAGGAAAAACGCCAGTCCGGCGAACAACAACAGTTGCAGGTAAAAAATGACTTTTGCGGGCTGGTAGGCGCTGAACTCAACCGGATACGGCAACAGCGCATACAAAGGATCCGGGTAAATGCCAAAACCCAGACACAATCCGGCAAAAAGAATCATCGCCAGCCCCATATTCCACGGGGCGTCCTTTGGCCGTAAGCCTGAATCTTTTTGAAAAAACACGAACCACGGGAACTTGATCCCGGCGTGGAGAAATACGCCGGCTGATGCCGCCGTCAGCAAAAAATAAACCAGCGCCAGGCCCTGGCCGATCGCAGCGTCGGAAATCATGGTCTTGGTCGTAAATCCGGAGGTCAGTGGAAAACCGGAGATCGCCAGCGCGCCGATGATGCCGCACACCGTGGTCAGGGGCATGGTCCGGAACAAGCCACCCAGGTCCGTGCACTTGCTCAAGCCGGTGCGATACACCACCACGCCGGCACTCATAAACAGCAAGGCTTTGTATATGATGTGCGCAAACGCATGGGCCGCCGCCCCATTAAGCGCCATCTCGGTGCCGATGCCCACCGCACAGACCATAAACCCGACCTGGTTCACGACGGAGTAAGCCAGAATCCGCCGCGCGTCATTTTCCAGCAAGGCATAAATGATGCCGTAGAAAACCATGAACAGGCCCACACCGACTAACACCGGCTCACCAGGAAACAGCAGTATCAGCGCCAGCACAGCTGTCTTGGTGGTAAAGGCCGACAGGAAAACCGAGCCCGTCGGGCTCGACTCGGGGTAGGCATCAGCCAGCCAGGCCGACACCGGGGGAGCCGCAGCGTTAATCAGAATGCCGGCCAGAATCATCCAGGTATCAAAGTTCGTGGCCAGCATGGGCTGCAGCTGGATCGAACCGGTGTGGATCACGAAGCCTTCGATACCCACTTTTAAAATGACTCCACCGAGCAGATGCATGATGGCGTAACGAATCCCGGCCGCCCGAGCCCGCTCAGTGCCGCCGCACCAGACGATCACCGTAGAAAAAATCGCCATCAGCTCCCAGAACAGGAACAGGGTGATCAGATCGCCGGCGAAACACACGCCGATCGCGCCCGCGGCATAGGCAAGTGAAGCCGCCAGCTCCCAGGCTTTCGCGTGCCGGAACGCGTACAAACCACCGGCAAACGCCATCAGGGCAAAGACAGTCGCGAAGAGCCGGCGCACCGGGCTCACTTCAATCAACTCAATGTTGTACTTCAGGAAGGGCGCCGTCAGGGAGATCCCCTCAGGCAACTGCCAGATTACCCACAACGTCAGCAGCGGTGTTGCCAGCAACACAAGGCTGCGCCAATGACCGCGCGTCAGGGCCACCAGCAGTGCACCGGCCAGCATAATCAGTCCGGGCGGTACCCAGTCAATCATCGTAGTACTGCTCGTCGCGCTTGAGCACGACGCCAAGGACTTTGGCCACGATGACCATCGCCACACAGGACAAGAAGCCGAACAAGGCGCCGAAGCCAAACCACGCATCCAGCCCGAAATAGCCCTTCACGGGTATCAGGAACTGGCCCAGCACGGTGGCGGCCAGGAGTACGGCAAAGCCGACCCACAGTTTTCGGATACTGGCCGGGCGCGCCAGCCAGGCATCCGCCTGCCCTTTGTCTGTCCGCCGGTCTTCAGGCATCACGGGGCAGCCCTCACCAGTTGCAATTCAAGATCCAGCACCGGCTGGTTAGCCACAAAAAATGCCAGGGTTAAAAAAGCCGTGGTGGTTAATGCCAGCACCATCGGCCACGGCGCTTCGCCGTGATCTCTCGCCGGTGCGACATCTTCTTCACGAAACCAGGCGCGAAAAATTATGGGCAAGAAATAGGCCGCATTTAGCGCTGTACTCAACACAATCGTTGCTATGACGACGAGGTTATCCGACTGAAAAGCGCCGGCCAGGATGAACCACTTGGAAACAAAACCCGCCGTGGGCGGCACCCCCACCATACTCAGCGCGCCAATGGTGAAAGCCGCCATGGTCCAGGGCATCCGTCGACCGATACCGCGTAACTGACCTGTCTCGGTTTTCTTTGCGGCTGTGTAAATAGCGCCCGCTGCAAAAAACAGGGTAATTTTGCCGAAGGCATGGGCGACGATATGCACAGCGGCCCCAACTTCAGCCAATGGTTGCAGCACCGCTGCCGCCATCACGACATATGACAACTGCCCAATCGTTGAGTAAGCCAGCAAACGCTTGAGATTGGTCTGCTGCAAGGCCACCACACTGGCGGCGATCACCGTAAAGGCAGCCACATAAACCAGCCAGCCGGAACTGGGCTCTGCAAACAGGTAGTCAACGCCGAAAATATAAATAATGAGTTTGGTAATAGTGAACACACCGGCTTTCACTACCGCCACGGCATGCAACAAGGCACTGACGGGCGTCGGTGCCACCATCGCCGCCGGCAGCCAGCGGTGAACGGGCATGACCGCTGCCTTACCCACGCCGAATACACACAAGGCCAGGAGCAAACCCAGAGCAGGCCCGCCGATGTGCCCCGCCACGATGCCACCGGGCATGAAGTCCAGGGTACCTGTGGCCAGGTAAACCCACAGCATGGCGGGTAACAGCAGACCAATGGAGGTACCCAGCAAAATTCCCAGGTAGACACGCGCCTGCTTCAGCGTCGCGGCATCGCCTTTATGCGCCACCAGGGGATAGGTGGACAGAGTCAGGATCTCGTAGAACAGGAACAGGGTGAGCAAATTCCCGGCAAAGGCGATGCCCATGGCAGCCGACAGGGCCACGGCGAAACAGATGTAGAAGCGTGTCTGGTGCGACTCGTTATTGCCGCGCATGTAGCCGATTGAATAAACCGAGTTTACGACCCACAACAGGGAAGCCAGCGCGGCGAACAACATACCCAGGGGTTCGACGCTGAACGCGATGGGCACCCCGGCGATTCCGGCTGGCAGCATGGCCGCCGGCCGCTCCCCATCCATTACGGCCGGCAGCAAGGACCAGAACAGTATGGTTAATGACACGGCGGTGGCCAGGGTTACCGTCTCACGAACATTCGGCCAACGCCCCGTGGCCGCGATGCCCAGGGCACCCAGCAAGGGCAAAGCAATGGCCGCCAGCACCTGCAAATCGCCGCTCACAGCAGCTGCCCCAGCAAGACCCGGGCTGCACTCGTGGCCAGTTCCACGGGCAAGTCGGGCCGCAGACCGAAAAACAGATTGGCCAGGGCCACGACCCAGGTCACGAGCAACATCGACAGGGGCGCTTCGCCAATAGCAGACGCCCCTGCTTTACGCTCGCCAAAGCAGGCTATTTCGACAATCCGCCAGACATAAACCACCGCCAGCAAGGAGCTGGCGACGATAACCGCGACCATCAACAAACCGATCGGTCCCTGCTCAAGCGAGGCAAGAATCAGGTACCACTTGCTGATAAAACCGGCGGTGCCCGGCACACCAATCAAGCTCAATCCGGCCAGCACGAATGCCCCCATGGTCCAGGGCATGTGCCGGCCGATGCCGGCCAGATCCGTGATGCGCAGCCGGGCCAGGCTCATCCCCAGACAAGCCACCGCCAGGAACAATGCCCCTTTGGCCAGGGCATGGTTGAACATATGCACGATGCCGGCGGTCAGTCCCAGCACACTCACGCAACCCGCACCAAGCAGGATGTAGCCGATCTGGGCCACGGATGAATAAGCCAGCAGGCGCTTCAGATTCCTTTCGAAAACGGCGGCCAGGGAACCCATCACGATGCCCAGCAAAGCCAGGGGAATCAGAAAACCGGCAAACTGCAAATCGTGCTGACTCAGGTTGCCCTGAAACACTAAAAAATCAAAACGCAGGAGCACATACAGGGCGACCTTGGTAGAACAAGCCGCAAGAAATACAGTGACCACGTTGGGCGCATAGGTATAAGCATTGGGCAGCCAGGCATGCAGGGGGAAAACCGCCGCCTTGAGCGCCAGGCCGATGGTGATAAAGCCGGCGGCGACCAGGATCGGCTTGACGTCCTGGACCTCACCGATACGCGCTTCCATATCGGCAAGATTGAGCGTGCCGGTCATCATGTAGATCAAGCCGATACCAATCAGGTAAAAGGTGGCGCCCGTGGTGCCCATGATCAGGTACTTGAAGACCGACGTCAGGGCCCGTCGATCCGGCCCGCCGGCCACGAGCATGTAGGTGGCCAGGGAGGAAATCTCCATAAACACGAAAATATTAAAGGCGTCGCCCGTGACCACAATGCCGGCCAGACCCGCGAGCACCAGTAGCCAGCCGGCAAAAAACATCGGCTGCCTGGACGGGTCAATCTCTTTATCAAGCGAAGCCTTGCCGGCCAATAGCGCAACCGTGGAGGCGCCCGACACAATCAGCAACAGCAGGACGCTGAACGCATCGAGATTCAGCGCAATGCCGTAGGGAGCTGCCCAGCCGCCCATGGCGTAGTCAATTTGCGCGCCTGGCAGGACTGCTTGTGTGAGCATCACAGCGATAGCAAAGGCCATCGCGCTGGCTGCTGTGGTGGCGGTCCAGGCCAGACCCGGCAGGCGCAGGAACGCCACCAGCAGCGCCGTGAGCATGGGCACCACCACCTGCAGGGCAGGCAATTGGGCTGTCAGGCTCAAGCCTCTCGGTCCATGGCCGCGGCTTCGCTTTCCTCAATGGTGCCGTAGGCTTCCTTGATACGAACAACGAGAGCCAGACCAAGCGCCGTGGTGGAAATACCCACCACGATCGCCGTCAGGATCAGTACCTGCGGCAAGGGGTTGGAATACAACTGATCCACAGCGCCGGCCTGAATGATTGGCGCCGTGCCGCCGTCGACCTTATCCATGGATATATAAAGAAGGAAAACGGCCGACTGAAATATGGACAGACCAATAAGTTTTTTGACCAGATTGTCTTTGGCAATGACCGCGTAAAAGCCGATCATCAGCAAGGCAACAAAAACCCAATAGTTAAATAAGCCCAGCAGTTCCATATTGCCGGCTCAGAGGCTCGAATCACGCGCCGCGAAGGCGTGAAAAATGCACAACAGCACACCGGTCACCGCGATGCCCACACCGGCTTCGATCAGGATGATGCCCAGTTGCTGCCCGAATACGGCATCGGCAGACAACACGGAATAATCCAGAAAGTTGCCGCCCAAAAGCATGCAGACCACGCCGACCATCAGATAGATCAATGCCCCACCGGCAACCAGGGCCTTAAGGACCGACTCGGGTATGGCTGCCAGCGCCCGGTCTTCACCCACCAGCAAGGCGTAGAGAATGACGCCGGCCGCCATCAGGGCCCCTGCCTGAAAGCCCCCGCCTGGCCCGTATTCGCCATGGAACTGCACATACAGTGCAAATAAAAATATGAAAGGAATTAACAACTTCCCGACGATCCGAGGAATGAGGTGATGCTTCAGCCCACCGGTGCTCGGGGCATCTTTGGGCCGGAACACCTCGCTGGCGGGACGATCGCCACTCAGGATAAACAGCACGCCGATGGCCGCGGCGAAGACCACGAAGACCTCGCCCAGGGTGTCGTAACCGCGAAAGGTGCCAAGCACGGCTGTTACCACATTGGGAATGCCAATCAACTCGGGCGTCTGCTCCAGGTACCAGGGCGCCACATGCTGATGAACCGGTGCATTGGGATCGCCCAGAGCGGGTTTATCAAAGGTGGCATAGACCACCGTGGCTGCCATGATGAGGGACACGATCAGGGCCACGCCCGGCGGAGCGAGCTGCGATTGTTCACGCGCAGCGGTCAGGGCAAGAGCACCAAGAAACAGCACCGTCGATATACCCGCGCCGACTGCGGCTTCCGTCAAGGCAACATCCGCTGCATCGAGTACGAAAAAGTTGGCGGCCATCAGCAAACTGAAAATCCCCAGCAACATAACCGCCGCGAAAAGATCCGTGCTACGCACGATCGCCACGGCGGTAATGACCAGCATGGTGAGCAGGAAAACCGCGAACAGAATAGTCACCGGGCCGCCTCCTTTTCCGGCTTGCTGCTGCCTTCCGCGTTCAGCAAAGCGGCATTGGCCAGCGCATACGATGAGGTGGGACTGGTGAGCAGCAAAAACAGCAATATGGCCAGCAGCTTAAGGGCAGCCAGAGACCAGCCGGCCTGCAACATGACTCCCCCCAGTATCGTAATGGCGCCCAGACTGTCCGTCAGACTGGCGGCATGCATACGCGTATATAAGGTAGGCATTCGCAGCACGCCCACAGCCCCGACGAACAGCACCGCGCCGCCTATGCCGAACAACAGCCAGCTGCCGATATCCAGAGCCAGACTCATGAGGGCTTGCCCCGTTCCTCGGCATCCATGTGCTGACGCAATGCGCGACTCTGGAAAAACTCCAGTACCGCCAGAACCCCGATAAAATTAATCAGCGCATAAGCCAGAGCCAGGTCCAGAAAGTCGGGACGACCCAGCAAAAAAGCCACCACCGAAACCAGCAGCACGGTCTTGGTGCCGAACATGTTGACCGCCAGTACCCGGTCATAAAGGCTGGGACCGCGCAGCGCGCGAATAATAGCCAGGGTCATAGTGACGAGAATGGCAATGGATACCGTCGCAAACATACTCAGCCCCCCATCACGGCCCGGACGCGTCGATTCATGTCACCAGCTCTAAGAGCCGCAGCGCCCGCATCCGTCAGGCAATGCACCTTAAGCTTGCCTTCGAATACATCCAGGGTCACCGTCCCCGGCGTCAGGGTGATGCTGTTGCCGAGAATGGCCTGACCTGTTTCCAGTTGCGTATCCGCCTCAATCTCGACCACCTGGGGCTGCATGCTCAGCTGCGGATCAAGCACTATCCGGGCCACCTCAAGATTGGACTTGACGATTTCCTTGAACAGCCAGCCCCAGAACCCAAGGATTCCGGGCAACAATCCCAGGGTAAATACCCCGGCCCGGGTCAGCGCCATCCGGCGTGACAAATACAGCACCAGCAGGCAGGACACCACGCCCAGACCCAGCAGCAAGGGCTTGTATAAACCCGACCACAGCAACCAGGCAGCAACCAGCGACAGCAGCAGCGTTAAAGTTCTGCCCATCAGGATCTCCCAACTCGGTTGCACGAAAAGTCTTGCATAGTACTCGGGCTATCTGACGGGCGCCCCTGTCCCGGGTCAGGGACCCATAGACCCGGCTTGCTCAGGCCGCCGTGACGCCACCGTCGACGCACAGCACCTGACCGGTAATAAATGAGGCCGCGTCTGACAACAAAAAATACGCAGCAGCGGCGACTTCCGTCGCCTCGCCAAAGCGGCCCAGCGGAATACTGTCCAAAAGATTCGCCGCCCGCGCAGAATCCTGGCGAGCCTCTTCGGTCATGGGAGTCGCAATAGGGCCTGGCGCAACGGCGTTGACGCGCACACCCTGGGGTGCCAATTCCACAGCCAGCGACCGCACCAGTCCGTTGATCGCCGCTTTGGAGGCCGCGTAAGCAGCCGCGCGCGGGTGACCGATCAAACCAATCTGACTGGATACCAGCACGATGGAACCGCGGCCCCGGGTTGCCATACTCCGGGCACATTCGCGCGCCGTCACGAAGGCGGCGGTCAGATTGATATCCAGCACTCGCTGCCAGTCGTCCAGCTCAGTCTCCAGTCCGGCCCGGTGTTCGAAGATACCGGCGCAACAAAGACAAGCATCCACCGGGCCATCCAGGCTGCGCAGGGCGGCTTGCGTAGTCTCAGCCACCGCCTGCACTTCACGAAGGTCCTGCACATGACAACGCGCAGCGGGCAGCAAGTTGCCAAGGGATTCTGCCTCGGCTTTATCCCGAACCAGCGCCGCGCAATCCGCGCCATCAGCCAGGGCCCTGCCCAGGCAGCTGCGACCGATTCCCGAGCCGGCACCGGTCAGCAATATCCGTCGACCGGCCAGAGTTTCGTCAGGTGTCGTGCTCACCGTTGATCACCTTGTCTGGCTTCGTCGTAGCCGCCCTGACCCGCAATTTCGGCCCAGGCGCGGAATGCCGCCGAGGGTGTCACGCGCTCGTCCAGAATCAACTGCTGCCAGACTGCGGCCGCTTCTACAAAGTAAGGCACGCTACCGGGAAACATCGTTAATGACAGAGCTTCCGCCAATTCAGTTTCCGGAACGTCTGCGTGATAGGCCGCGCATAAATGCCAGGTCAGGGCGTCCCAGGCGGCTGCGCAGGTATGCACGGCAACGGCGCACAAATGCGCCAGCCGGATATCCAGACCCTGCCCCGCTGTGACGAAACCCTGCAGATAAGCCTGTTCCACATCAATGCCCGGCAGATGATCGCGCCAGTGCTGCTCAATAAAGCGATACGCACCAAAGCCTTTCAGAAAAGCCGTCAGGGATAAAATCCGGTCGAACTCCTGGACGCTGCCGCCGGCCTCGAGAAACTTCGGAATATGATGGCTGGCCAGCGCCTCGTCGGTGGCGATAAGAATAGCCAGCCAGACGGCCTCATGATCGTGCCTCGACAATTCCCGTTCGGCCAGGGTCAGCGCGGTGTAAGTTGCATCGTAGGCATTGAGCAGCGCCGGCTCCGTCACCGCCATCAGCCCATGGTGCGGCAACAGATAGCCGCGTTTGGCCCGAATGGCGCGCAATTGTTCGCCGATATCATCGGTGGATGGCTTGTCTGGCATAGCGAAACTCATGACCCCGTCAGGACGACGGGGGCTATTGTTATATCCTTGCCGCGAAGCACGCAAACAATGGCCCAAAAAGGCCGGCAGGGAGACAACTTTGGAAGATTCTATGCAGTCACGCGCCCTGGCCGGCCAGATCGCCCTGATCACCGGGGGCGCCCGCGGCATTGGTGCTGCCACCGCCAACAGCCTGGCTGCCGCCGGCGCCCACGTGGTGCTCGCCGATATTCTGGATAGTTCAGCAGCGGCGGAGGCGATTCAGGCAGCAGGCGGCAGCGCCGAAGCTTGCGCGCTGGATATTCGCGAGCGCGAGGCCTGCGCCGAGCTTGCCGCTGATCTGCGCAGCCGCCATGGCCGACTCGATACCCTGATCTGCAATGCCGGCGTCTGTCCCCGGGGCCAGGTCGTCGGCGATTGGGAACAATGGCAATGGGTAATGGATGTGAACCTGACGGGGACCCAGAACTGTGTGGCCGCCGTCTGGGACGGCATGGTGGAACAACACCGAGGCATTATCGTTCTGCTCAGTTCCATGGCCTACTACCAGGGCGGCGTCATGGTGGGCAGCGAATACACGGCGTCCAAGGCCGCCATCGTCGGACTGACCCGGCACCTGGCTCGCAACGGCGGACCCCATGGCATTCGCTGTAATGCGGTGGCGCCGGGCATGATTGTCACCGACATGCTGGACGATTTCGACACCCCTGACCCGGAGACTATTCCCTTGCGTCGACTGGGTACGGCGGAAGACTGCGCCGGACCGATTCGGTTTCTGTGCGGTCCCGAGTCCAGCTACATGACAGGGACTGTGCTCAATGTGACGGGTGGGATGATTTTGTCGGCTTAATCGTGACGACGGAGCCGTGAAAGAACGGCCCTTACAAGGCAGGCGTGCTGCCGCCGCTCATCAGGGAAAAAGCACAACTTCATTGCCGCTCTGCCATTGCGGGTATTTTTTCATCACTACACTAAAGTCCGCCCCATTCAAGAGCGTTGCCAGCCAAGCCTGCACGTGCACATACGGTAATGCCTGAAACCAATCCTGATCGGTATTCGCGAATTGCCGTACGAACGGAAATATGGCGATGTCAGCAATGCAGGCCTGCGACCCAAACAGATAAGGCATCACCGCAAGTCTTTCTTCAAGCAGCGCAACGAAGTCACTGCCCGCCGCGCGGTGCTCTTGCGCGCTCTCACCGGGGTAGCGATCGGGATACTTGTAACGATCCAGATGGGGCTTGAACTGCCCTTCAGTTTTCTCAATGAGTGCAAATGCCTCGTCGGGCGATGCACTGGCTGGATGCAGCCAGCCCTCAGGATCGCGTTGCTCCAGCGCCCAGCGCATGATCTCCAGGCTCTCGTCAATCACTGTCCCGTCGGCAAGCTGCAGGACAGGAACGGTTGCCTTTGGACTGATCGCGATCATGGCGGCGGGTTTCTCGCGCAAGACGACTTCCCGCAATTCACAACGGATGTCCGCGCTCACCAGGCTCATTCGTGCTCGCATTGCATAGGGGCAACGTCGAAAACTGTACAGAATTGGCAGACCCGGGACTTGCATATCAGTCCTGCTCGCAATCACGTCGCCCCAAATGTCGCTCGCCGCGTTGTCCCGCCAATTCCATTTGCTTTTGTCGTTCAGCAAAGCGCTCTATCTGTTCGTCAGTCAATATATCGTGACACTTCGGACAGCAAACGCCGGGTACGAAACGGATGTCCCTGGCTTCTTCCACCGAAAGCGGTTGGCGACAGCCGCGGCATAAATCGTAGCTACCCAACTCCAGGCCATGCTTGACTGAGACACGCCCGTCAAATACGAAACACTCGCCGCGCCACAAGCTGTCTTCTTCCGGGATGGTCTCCAGATACTTAAGAATACCGCCTTCCAGGTGAAACACTTCGGAGAAGCCGAGGGATCGCATATAGGCAGTAGACTTCTCGCAACGAATACCGCCTGTACAGAACATTGCGACCTTGGGTTTTGCCTTGAGCAAGTCTTCACTGGCAATACGTTCGGGAAGTTCGTGAAATGCTTTCGTATTCGGGTTGAGAGCGCCCTCGAAGGTGCCAATTGCCACTTCGTAGTCATTCCGCGTATCAATAACAACCACATCCGGGTCACTAATGAGCGCATTCCAATCCTGAGGCTTCACGTAGGTACCGGCATCGCGCGCCGGATTAACCTCGGGCACACCCAGTGCGACGATTTCTTTTTTGAGTCTGACTTTCATTCGATGAAATGGCATCGCTTCTGCGTGACTCTCTTTGTACTCGAGTCGGCGCAATCGTTCGTCTGCTCGGATATGCGCGACGACGGCATCGATTCCCTGGCGAGACCCTGCGATGGTGCCGTTGATGCCTTCGCTGGCCAGGAGAATAGTGCCGAACACGCGATTGTCCAGGCAGGACTGGAGCAGCGGAGCCTTTAAGAGCGCATAGTCAGGCAGCACGGCGAACTGATACAGCGCTGCCACCACAATCTTCTCTTCTGCCCCAGGCTCATTCATCGTGGCGCTATTTTGTCCTGATGCCTGGGTTTTCGCCAGACAAAGGCCCCACAAGGGGGCCTGTTTATTTTGGCGGAGAGGGTGGGATTGACGGCCTGCGCCGCAGGCCGCCCTGCGGGCTTCGCGGCTTTGCCGCTCGTCGACCTCCCCACCAGTCGTCGCGCTGCGCGCGCCGGCTGATGGACCCGGGTCGAACCCCCTTGTCTATGTACCGTGGATTCGAACCACCAGGGTCAATCAAAATAAAAAGGCCCCACAAGGGGGCCTGTTTATTTTGGCGGAGAGGGTGGGATTGACGGCCTGCGCCGCAGGCCACCCTGCGGGCTTCGCGGTTCTGCCGCTCGTCGCCCTCCCCACCAGTCGTCGCGCTGCGCGCGCCGACTGGTGGACCCGGGTCGAACCCCCTTGTCTATGTACCGTGGGTTCGAACCACCAGGGTCAATCAAAATAAAAAGGCCCCACAAGGGGGCCTGTTTATTTTGGCGGAGAGGGTGGGATTCGAACCCACGGTACGGTAAACCGTACACTTGATTTCGAGTCAAGCCCATTCGACCACTCTGGCACCTCTCCTTAAATCGTCCTCTGCTGCCGGGCCTTGCCTCACCGGAAGGCGAGGCACTATCCGGCAAGTGCCGCCTGATTTCAAGGAAGACAGGTCACGCGTCCTAGAACTCGAAGCCCAGGGCTGTGTTGACACCATAGTCTGAATTCGACGCATTTTCGTCGGAAACGTCGCTATCGTACTGGTGATAGAACTTCAGATCCCAGAAAAAATCCTCAATGAGTTCCTGCCGAAAAGTAATATCGAATACCGTCCGGTACTCACCGGCCTGGGTCAGACCGGGGAACAGGGCCAGAGTCGTGTCCAGCTGACGCTTTGGGGTGTCATGCACGAAAATCTCCCACCTGCCCCTCAGCAAGCCCTCCAGGTCGGTGTCGGTGCCCCCGTCGGCATTTTCGGTGTGGTTAATAACCGGCCCAATCTCGGCCGCGATCTGAGACTTACTGGTCTGCCAGAAGCGCCTGCCAATACCACCGCCGCCCAACACACGCAGATCCACGCCCAACTCATCATTCTGTTCAGCGGAAGCCGTTGCCAGCCAGTAATTTCGATCCTGTCGCCAGCGACGGAAGTCACCGGAACCGACCCACTGAGTCGTGGTGTCCTCACCGTCGTCGGTGGTTCTGCCGCTGAGGGCCAGGTCGATGCGGTGACGCTCGGTGATCACTTTTGCATCGTAAGCAAGCGTGAACTCCTTAACCTCACTGGACTTGGCGTAGCTGTAACCCGCCGCCAGCGTACTGTCGACTTTGTCCCTGAAGCTATCCTTGATAGTCCGGATACGCACCACATCATCAGCTAAAAGCTGCACCACTCCCCCCTTTTCCTTCACCATCAGGGTGCCCGAACCAGGACCGGCCTCAATAGAACCGAGGTAAAACCGCCCCGTGGCTGTTTCCACCCGGTAGTAGGCCTTGCCTGTCACGGCAGTGATTTCATCCCATTCGATGAAGACGGTGCCCAGAGAATCGGTGCTGTACTTGAGCTTTCCTTGATCAAGCTGCTTGATCTCCCCGGTCACGATGTTGCCGTTCTCCAGGGTTACCGAATCCACCTTGGCAGCCTTCGCCGTCTCGCCGCTCAGATTCAGCGCAGCGACAATCAGCAATCCAAAGCCACCCCTCAGCAGGCCAGGACGGCCCGCCGACGTATTCTCTTTACCCACCTTAGACTCCCAATCAGTTATCCCGCGGTGATAAATGCCCGCCTAATCAAACTCCCTGCCCAGGCCAAACAACAACGTGGAATCTGCCTTTTCGGCGTCGTCTGCCGGATCTGACTCCCAGTCCCAGTCATAGGAGACTTTGACGTACCAGTCATCAAGAAACTCCAACTCCAAACCGGAACTGGTCTTCAGGACCGTATTGTCCTCGCCCGTCAGATTTTCGGTCAGACGCTGAGTGAAGAATACCGAGAGATCATCAACCCCAGGAATATCCGCTGTCATGCGATTACGTATTTGGGCTGTCGCCTGACTTTCGCTGTTATCGTTCCGGTCTTCAAACTGAGCGCCAGGGCCGGCCTGGATTGACCAGAAACGCGTTGAAGAATCCCAGATATCACGCCCCAGGTTCACACCCACGTTGTATCGATAGTCCAGATCTTTAATCGGGTCACGCTCGTAGTCCACTGTAGCGCCCACGAACCATGGCCGATTAAACAGCCAGTTGTATTCGTAATTGGCCAGGTCCTTGCGTTTGGTGCTGCTGCCGTCGGTGCGTTCCCGCAAAACCTCGAACCCCAGTAGATGACGGTTATTGCCGTGCTTGAAGCCGGCCGCACCGGCCAATTTGTTGTTGTCCGTATCGGTGTTACCACGCGTGATATTCAGGCTCAGGTCAAGGCTGGCGTTCCAGTCATAAAACTCTTCTGGCTCGGCGACATCCTCCAACTCAGCCAGACTCACGTCCTGGGTCTGGCCATCGATCTCGACCTGCTGGAGGCCGTCCTCACCGTCGCCGAGAAACTTGAAGTCAGCGTCTTCGCTCATAGACAGCTTCATCTCAAACTCTCGATCCGACTCAATAAAATCGATAGCTGAAACGTCCACGGTAAATTTATCTGCGTAATCCGGCTCGATGGTCACCTCAGAATCGTAGACCGTCGTGATGGTGCCGGTAATGCGATCGCCATTTTTCAAGTGAATGACGCCCGCCCCCGCTGAACCGGCAGCGAGCAACAAACAGGCAGATAGATAAAGGGCACGGACCAATCCCTTCCAGATCGGTTTTTTCATGGGAGTTCCTCAGGGCTGATTTATTCGTTAGTTATTCAAGGCGGATGACTATCGCCTCATTCGGACCATCACCCGGCTACGCCAACGCCGAATAATAGCTGCCTTGACGGTTGCTGTGCGCGTGCGTCCAGACACGCCGGTGGCCCGACAAACCGGCCCTGAACTGACGCGTGGAGACCCTCACTCGGGCAAAAGCTGACTGAAATGGCGGGGCGTTAAGCCTCGGCGGCGAGATAGGCTTCCAGGACTGCGAGAAACTCGACAGGCCGCTCGATGCAGGCATTGTTTACCGCATCACTGTCTACCGAGCAGGCCGACGGCGCCGGCGCCGCCTGCTGGCCTTCCGAAGCCTTTTCCATCCGATAGAAGCTGAACCACTGCCCCAGGGCGATGGGCTCGCCCCGGCCCCTGGCGGCAAACTGCCGCTGTGCGTCAAAACGCTCGAAGACCAGCTCGACCTCGGCTGGATCAATGCGGCTGGCTTGCGCCAGCAGGCGCCAATCGGCGGGGGAATTCTCGGCCATGGTATCTCCGGGAGGCTGGCAGCCTGGGGCGCTCAATTTACTACAGACCACCCCACGGCGGGAGCTTGTGAAACTAAGCTATAAATTATGTCAATTTAACTTCATAACTTATTGATCTTGAATTGTGAAAAGAAGCACAAGGACCCACGCCCGGGGACCTGCCAACATGGTCATATTGTCTGCCGCATGCTAGCGTGATTCTTATGCTGCCGAGCAACCGACACCTGAGCCCTGCCGGGGAGACCGGACGGTGAGAGCCTTATCGATCCTCTGTCTCTGCGTCCTGATGGCGACCTGCAGCCGGGCACCGACCCTGCTGGAAGAAGTGCGCCTGCTGGGCGCACTGCGGGTCGTCACGAGCGAGAGTCCCACCACCTATTACCAGGGCCCCCTCGGCCCCATGGGTCCGGAATACGAACTGGCGAAGGGCTTTGCGCAGTTCCTCGGCGTTGAACTGGACCTGTTCCAGGCGAACCAGTTCAACAGTCTGCTCACCCGCGTAGAGAATGGCCGCGCCCACCTGGCAGCCGCCGGCCTCACGGTGACCGAAGAGCGCAAGCGCCGGGTAGTTTTCGGCCCGTCCTACCAGCAGGTTGCTCAGCATGTGGTGTATCGACGGGGTAGCCGCCGGCCCCGTTCAGCCGCTGATCTGACAGGCAAACAGGTCGAAGTGGTGGCCGCCAGCAGCTTTGCCGAGCGCCTGCGGAATCTGCAGAGCACCGAGCCGAAACTGGCCTTCACCGAAAACCCCACCGCAGACATTGCCGAGTTGCTGCTGGCCGTAGACAGCCAGGAAATCGACTTCACCGTGGCGGACTCCAACCAATTTGAGATATACCGCAATCTGGCCACCGAAATCCGCCGTGGTCTGCTGCTGGCCGAGAATGATGATCTGGCCTGGGCGCTGCCTCGCCGGGATCCGAGTCTGCTGCGGGAAGCGGAACGGTACTTCTCTTTCATTCGGGAAAGCGGCGAGTTGAAGCGAATACTCGAGCGCTACTACGGTCATACCGGCCGGTTTAATTATGTGGGGACACGCCGGCTGATGCGTGACTACGAAACCAAACTGCCGGAGTACCAGCAATTTTTTGCCGAGGCGGCGAGCGACGTGGGTATGGACTGGCGCCTGCTGGCCGCGGTCGGCTACCAGGAATCCCACTGGGACCCGGATGCCGTGTCGCCAACCGGTGTCCGGGGCATCATGATGCTTACGCAAAACACGGCTCGATATATTGGCGTCGATAACCGACTGGATCCCGCGCAAAGCATTGCCGGCGGCGCCCGCTATCTCAGCCAGATGCGGGCCCGCTTTGCTGATATCCGCGAACCCGATCGCAGCTGGTTTGCTTTGGCCGCTTACAACATCGGCTACACCCATGTGCAGGATGCACGACAGCTAACCCGTGAGCAGGGCATGAATGCTGACGCCTGGGTGCAGGTGCGGGAAAACTTCGCCAAACTCAGTCAGGCTCGCTGGTACAGGCAAACCCGACACGGCTACGCGCCGGGCTGGGAACCTGTGCGCTATGTCGAGAATGTGCGTAATTATTACGACATCCTGGTCTGGCTGACACTGGATGAGAGGGAAGCAACCGACGACGCCGAAGACCCGCTGACCCTGGCGAATGTCGGGTCCGTGAATCCCAGCGGCTAGTCTTTTAGTCCCGGCGAGCCCGGAAAAATCCGCGCAGCAACTCAGCGGCGGCCTCGCCGCAAACCCCGGATGTAACGTCCAGGCGGTGATTAAGCGCCGGTGAGCGCACGATATCGAATACCGTGCCGGCGGCACCCGCGCGCGGATCTGCGGCCCCGTAAACCAGCCGTGCCACGCGGGCCTGCACCAGGGCCCCCGCGCACATGGGGCAGGGCTCCAGCGTTACATATAAAGTGGTTCCCGGAAGTCGATAATTGGTCCGTCGCCTCCCCGCTTCTCGCAGTACCCGAATCTCTGCATGCGCGCTGGGATCGTGGCTACAGACAGAGGCGTTATGGCCTTGCGCGATGATCTCACCATCCTGAACAAGCACCGCCCCGACCGGCACTTCGCCGGCAGCCTCAGCTTCGCGGGCCTGGCTCAGGGCCTGCTCCATGAAGCGCAGATCGTCGGGCGTCACTCCCACTCGATAGTGGCGGGCGGCTTGCCGGAAATATCGTAGGTCACCCGGGAGATACCCGGGACCTCGTTGATGATCCGCCGGGATACATGGTCAAGGAACTCATAGGGCAGATGCGCCCAACGCGCCGTCATAAAATCGACGGTCTCCACCGCTCGCAAGGCAACCACGTAGTCGTAGCGACGGGCATCACCCATGACACCAACGGAACGCACGGGCAGAAAAACCGCAAAGGCCTGGCTGGTCTGGTCATAAAGATCCGCTTTCCGGAGTTCGTCGATAAAAATTGCATCGGCGAGCCTTAACAAATCAGCGAACTCCTTGCGCACCTCGCCCAGAATCCGCACGCCCAGGCCAGGTCCGGGGAAGGGATGCCTGTAAACCATTTCCCGCGGCAGCCCCAGTTCCAGACCGATGCGACGGACCTCATCCTTGAACAGATCCCGCAGGGGTTCGATGAGCTTCAGGTTCATCTCATCAGGCAGACCACCCACGTTGTGATGGGATTTGATGACGTGGGCTTTGCCGCTGGAAGCACCCGCAGACTCAATCACGTCAGGGTAAATGGTCCCCTGAGCCAACCAGCGAATATCCTTAAGCTTAGTGGCCTCTTCGTCGAAAACTTCGACGAACAGACGGCCGATTATTTTGCGTTTTTCCTCCGGGTCCTCGACCCCGGCCAGACCGTCCAGAAAGCGGGCCTCGGCATCTACGCGGATAACCGTTACACCCAGGTGCTCGGCAAATATCCGCATGACCTGGTCGCCTTCATCAAGACGTAACAGGCCGTGATCCACGAAGACGCAAATCAACTGGTCGCCCAGAGCTTCGTGCAGTAAGGCGGCGACCACGGAAGAATCGACGCCGCCGGACAAGCCCAGCAGGACCTTGTCGCTGCCCACCTGTTCGCGGACCTGGATAATGTCACGCGCCACGATGTTGCCGGGATTCCAGTTCGTTTCGCAGCCGCAAATATCTTTGACGAAGCGATCGATGATCTGCTGGCCCTGATCTGTATGGGTTACCTCAGGATGAAACTGCAGACCATAAAAGTGCCGGGATAAATCAGCCATGCCGGCCAGGGGTGCGTTATCGGTACTGGCAATGGCCTTGAAGCCCGCCGGTAGTGATTCAACGCGGTCGCCGTGACTCATCCAGACATTCAAAGCCTGGGCACCATTGGCCAGTTGCGTATCGCCCAGGCCGTCAAGCAGATGGCTGTCGACGGCAGGCCTGACCCTGGCGTAGCCAAACTCTCGATGCTGACTCGGGGCGACTGTACCCCCCAGCTGAGCCGCCATCGTCTGCATGCCGTAGCAAATACCCAGCACAGGCACACCGAGTTCAAAGACGAGTTGGGGCGCTTGCGGTGGCTCTTCGACGATCACGGACTCGGGCCCACCGGACAGGACCACGCCCGTCGGGGCGAGGTCCCGGATGCGCTGATCATCCACATCCCAGGGCAGAATTTCGCTGTACACACCTGCCTCGCGCACACGGCGGGCAATCAACTGGGTGTATTGGGAACCAAAATCCAGGATCAGGATGCGGTGAGCCGCCACATCGGGCGCAATGCCTGTCTCAGGCCGGGCTGACATGATCGTCAGACCTCACGCCGGTAGTTCGGGGGTTCCTTGGTAATCGTCACGTCATGGACATGACTCTCGCGCATGCCGGCCCCCGTGATGCGCACGAAGCCAGGCCGGGTACGCATTTCCTCGATGGTCGCGCAACCGGTGTAGCCCATTGCTGCCCGCATGCCGCCCACCAGTTGATGCACGATGGCCGTCATACTGCCCTTGTAGGGCACGCGGCCTTCGATGCCTTCAGGGACCAACTTCTCCAGTTGCTCAGAGGAGTCCTGAAAATAGCGATCCGAAGAACCGTGTGTCTGAGCCATGGCGCCCAGGGAACCCATCCCGCGATAACTCTTATAGGAACGACCCTGGTAAAGCTCCACCTCGCCGGGTGATTCCTCGGTGCCGGCGAACAGACTGCCGATCATCACCGAGTAGGCCCCGGCAACCAAAGCCTTGGCGATATCACCGGAGTAGCGAATACCGCCGTCAGCGATCAGGGGCACCCCGTCTTTTTTGAGTTCGGCGGCCACGTTAGCCACCGCCGTGATCTGCGGTACACCAACACCCGCCACCACGCGCGTGGTGCAGATGGAGCCCGGTCCGATACCCACTTTCACGCCATCAGCGCCGGCATCCACCAGGGCACGTGCACCCTCCGCGCTGATGATGTTGCCGCCAACCACGGGTAAATCCGGATAAGTAGTCTTAATGGCTTTGACGCGGTCGAGTACACCGCGGGAGTGTCCGTGCGCCGTATCAACAATCAGCAAGTCCACACCGGCCGCTACCAGGGCCTCGACGCGTTCCGGGGTATCACCCCCGGTGCCAACAGCAGCGCCGACACGCAAGGCGCCCAGTTGATCCTTACAGGCCAGGGGAAAGTCCGTGGCTTTCTGAAAATCCTTGGCCGTGATCAGACCTTTAAGCTCGAACCTGTCATTGACCACCAGCACTTTTTCAATCCGATGCTGATGCAGCAAGCTCAGGACTTCGTCTTCACTGGCGCCTTCGCGCACCGTAACCAGTTTGTCCTTCGGCGTCATGACACTGGCCACTGGCGCATCGAGCTGAGACTCAAAACGCAGGTCGCGGTTGGTCACAATCCCTACTGTTTCGCCGGCATCAACGACTGGCACACCGGAGATATTGTTGGCGCGTGTCAGGTCGAGAACTTCGCGGATCGTCATGGCCGGATCAACGGTAATGGGACTGCTGACGATGCCGCTTTCAAACTTTTTCACCAAGGTGACCTGTCGGGCCTGCTCGGCGGGGCTCATGTTCTTGTGAATGATACCCATGCCACCTTCCTGGGCCATGGCAATGGCCAGGCGGGCTTCGGTGACCGTGTCCATGGCGGCGGACAGCAGCGGGATATTCAGGCTGATACCGCGGGCAACTTCGGTGCGCAGGGCGACCTCGCGGGGCAGAACCTCCGAGTAGGCAGGTTGCAGGAGAACGTCATCAAAGGTCAGGGCTTCCTGGATGATGCGCATCGTGCCTCCGGGGCTGGGTCGGGTAAAAACGGGCAATATTACGCCCCGGGCGGATACGCGTAAACTAGCGAAGCCATGCAACCCCGTCCTGACGAACCCATATTTACCGTCTCAGAGCTGAACCGGGAAGCCCGGGAGCTGCTGGAGGGCGCCCTGCCGGCCCTGTGGGTGGAAGGCGAGATCTCCAACTTTATTCACCACGGCTCCGGCCACATGTATTTCGACCTCAAGGATGAGGGCGCCCAGGTGCGCTGCGCCATGTTCCGGGGGGCCAATCGCCGCCTGCAATTCCGGCCCGAAAATGGCCTGCAGGTTCTGCTGCAGGGCCGGGTCACCCTGTATGAGCCCCGCGGCAGCTACCAACTGGTGGCCGAGGCCATGGAACCCGCCGGCGAAGGCCTGCTCCGCCGGCGACTGGAAGCATTGAAAAGCAAGCTGCAGACCGAGGGCCTGTTCGCGGCTGAGCACAAACAGGCCCTGCCGAGCCTGCCCCGTCGGATTGGCGTTATCACCTCGCCCACGAGCGCCGCGGTGCGCGATATCCTGAAAGTTCTGCGGCGGCGGTTTCCCGCCATACCCGTGATCATCTACCCCACCCAGGTCCAGGGAGAGCGCGCCGCCGGCGAAATCAGTGCAGCCCTGGTCACGGCTGCCCGGCGCGCGGAATGCGATGTGCTGATTTGCGGACGTGGCGGTGGTTCCCTGGAGGACCTGTGGAGCTTCAACGAAGAGCAAGTCGTTCGCGCCATTTTTGCCAGCCCCATCCCGGTTATCTCTGCCGTCGGCCATGAAACTGACATCACCCTGGCCGACCTGGTTGCTGACATGCGTGCGCCGACACCCTCAGCGGCCGCAGAACTGGCAGTCCCGGATGCACAGGGATGGCAACAGCAATTCACGGCCATGGAACGCCGATCCAGCAGTGCGATGCAGCGGCAGCTCAGCACCTTGGTCCAGGGCACAGCCCAACTCACGGGCCGACTGCGGCGGCGCAGTCCGCGCTTTATCCTGCGCCAAAATGCCCAGCGCCTGGATGAACTGGCCAGCCGGGCCCGGCGGGCCAGCGCGGCCAGACTGGAAAGCGAAAGCGCTCACCTGCTGCAACTGAGCACCCGTTTGTTGAATGCCTCCCCCAATCGACAATGCCAGGCAGGACAACAAAAGCTCAGGGAACAACAATTGCGACTGTCGGCAGCCATGCAGACACGTCTGACTGCTGCCCGGGGCCGGTTGGCTACCCTGGCGGCCGGCCTGCAGATCGCCAGCCCCCTGGCAACTCTGGATCGCGGCTATGCCCTGGTCACGGATGGCAAAACAGGCGCCACCCTGCGTGATGCTGCCGACTTGAAAACCGGACAGGAAGTGGAAGCGCGCCTGGCGCGCGGCGGCTTCCGCGCCACCATCACCCGGGTACTAAAACCAAAGCCCTGACGGTTCGACTAGCTGCCTGTGCAGATATTGCTCAGAGCCTGCCAGTCACCGTTGAAGAAACTGCACATCACGGGACGGAAGCTGTCCATATCAGCGAGGAATGAATCGTGTCCCTGTATAGATGTCAGTTCAGCGAGACTGACGCGGCCTCCTGCCGTTTCAATGGCCCGGGCCAATTCCTGTTGCTGATGAATAGGGAAAAGGAAATCCGTTTCCACGCCAATTACCAGCACTCGCTCGGCCTGCATATCACGCAGCGCGGCTTCAATAGAGCCGCCGTGGTCAGCCAGGTCGAATAAGTCCGAAGCACGCGACAAGTAAAGGTAACAATTGGCATCAAACTGACCGGTGAATTTTTGCGCGTGGTGTTCCAGGTAGGACTCCACTTCAAAATCCGGCGCAAACATATCACCTGATTGCCGCTCTTCAGCCGTCCGCTCACGGCCAAAACGCTGCTCCCACTCAATAGCAGAACGATAGGTGATCATCCCGAGCTTACGCGCCAGACGCATGCCTTCAATGGGCCCACCACCCACCGGGTACTGACCGCCCTCCCATGCCGGGTCTTTGCGAATCAGCTCCCGCTGCAGGGAGCGCAAGGCGGTAGCAAAAGGCAAAGAACGAGCACCGCAGGAAATAAGCACCACGCTGCGACTCACTGCCGGGTACATAGCGGTGAATGCCAAAGCTGTCATACCGCCCATGGATGGGCCGACCAGGCTATACAGAGAATCGACCCCAAGGTGATCAAGAAGAGCCTTACCGGCGGTAGCGACATCTTCGAGTGTCAGCACGGGAAAATCGAGGCGGTAGATCTCCCCGGTCTCGGGATTAATCGAAGCCGGACCCGTTGACCCGAAACAGCTGCCCAGGGAGTTCACACAAATAACGAAGTAACGCCGGGTATCGATAGGCCGGCTCGGGCCGACCATTTCCTCCCACCAGCCGGGGGCCGGATCCACCGGCGAGGCAGCGGCGTGAGCCGACGGTGACATACCCGTAAAAATCAGTACCGCGTTGTCGCGATTATCGTTCAGCTCACCCCAGGTTTCGTAGGCAACGCTGGGCGAGCGCAGCACGCCGCCCCGGCGCATCTCGAAATCGCCCTTGATGGTGAAAGTTTTTCTGGCGTCGTTCATTAAAACTGTCCGCTGTGGCGGAAGGCGTGATTATCGGCTCCGGCCGGAGCTGCCAGTCAATATAATAGTTATAAGTTTATGCGCCAATTATCGCGCCCGGTCAATGCTTTTTGCGGTGCCGCTGCACCCGCGAGCGAGCTCGCTCCTGGCGGGGGGTGAGGCGATTGCGGCGCCCGGCAAAAGGATTCTCGCTGGTGCGCAGTTCCAGTCGCATCGGCGTGCCGCGCAGCCGAAAGGCCTTGCGAAAGGTGTTCAGCAGATAGCGCCGATAGGCATCAGGCAGACGTTTGGTCTGATTGCCGTGCACGACAATAACGGGTGGACGCTTGCCACCCTGGTGGGCGTAACTGAGTTTCGGACGCGACCGCCGCACGAGGGGCGGCGGGTGAGCCTGAATGGCACTTTGCAGCACGTCGTTCAATCTTGCCGTTGGCAAGTCGCGACGGGCGGCGCGTGCAGCTTTCGTCACACTGCGCAGCAACTCATGAATGGCACTGCCGTGCTGGGCACTGATAAATTCCTGATCCACAAAATCCAGAAAGGGCAGCCGACGATCCAGTTCCCGGCGAACTTCCGCGCGGCGCGACTCAGGCAACCCATCCCACTTGTTTATACCCAGAGCCATCGCGCGGCCTCGCTCGAGAATCAGCCCGATCAGTGATACATCCTGTTCTGTCACGCCCTCGCGAGCATCCAGCAAGACAATCACTGCATCAGCCTCCTCTACCGCCTGCAGCGACTTGACGACGCTGAATTTCTCTATCGTTTCCTGCACCCGCGCGCGGCGCCGAATGCCGGCGGTATCCACCAGCACATAGTCACGATCATCAAGACTGAAAGGCACGGCGATACTGTCCCGAGTCGTGCCGGCCAGATCCTGGGTCACCAGTCGCTCTTCTCCCAGATAGCGATTAATCAGCGTGGACTTGCCCACGTTGGGTCGCCCCACCACCGCAATGCGAAGACCCGGGGGCATGACTGCAGGAGCCGCATCGCCCTCGGGACAAAGCGCCAGTACTCGATCCAGCAAATGGTCGATGCGTTGCCCGGATGCCGCTGCAATCGCGACGGGGTCGCCCAGACCCAGGGCATGAAATTCAGCCACCGCCATTTCTGCGGCGCGGCCTTCGGTCTTGTTGACGGCCACGACAATCGGCTTGCCTGTGCGCCGCAACTGTTCAGCGACAGCTTGGTCACTGGCCGTCAAACCGGCCGGCCCTTCAGTGAGCAGCACAATCACCTGGGCCTCGGCCACGGCCAGTTCGACCTGCCGGGCCATGCTGACCTCAAGTTCACCGCGGTTGTCAGTCAGGCCACCGGTATCAATCACCAGCGCACCACGCTCGCCGATTCGCGCATAGCCATAGAGACGATCACGCGTGAGGCCAGGGTAATCGGCTACCAGCGCATCCCGGGTTCCGGTGAGCCGATTAAAGAGGGTCGACTTGCCCACATTGGGTCGGCCGACAAGGGCAATGGCGGGAAACAAGACATTGCCCCCGTTAGGTACCGGTCTCCCGGAACGCATACAGTTTGCCGCCGTCAGTCATCACCAGCAGGGTGTCATTGACAACGATGGGGGCAGACGTAATGCGTGCGGAGCCGGCCCGGACGCGTGCTTTCAGCGTACCGGAAATGGTGTCGAACCAGTGTAAATAACCGTCAAAGTCGCCGACGACGACCGAGTTTCTATAGGTCGCCGGACCGGTCAGGTCGCGATTGAGCAGGCTTGCATCGCGCCATATTTCCCGCCCGGAGCTGCGGGCTACTGCATGCAGTTCACCCCTGGCATCAGTGACATACAAAGTGGTGAGATCCGTCGCCGGTGGCGTGCCGCTGGAAATATCCCGTGCCCACAAGACCTGCCCGGTCTCCAATGCAATGGCCGACACAGTCGCCTGGTAGCCGGTGATATAAAGGTCCTCCCCCGCTACCTGCAAAGTCGCGTTGAGATCGGACAGTCGTTCGACTTCGGTCCGACCGCTGGCAGGATTAATCAGCTCTTCCCACAAATTGGAGCCATCGCTCAGGGCATAGGCGGCCACCTTGCCGTTATCAAAACTTCCCAGCACCGTGGTACCCGCAATGACCGGAGCGCCTGTACCCCGCACGGACAATCGGGGCATGGACTGCTGCACAAACCAGGCTTCCTGACCGTCCTCGGAATCCAGGGCGATCAACTTGCCGTCGACGCTGCGCACCATAACCAGTCCCAGGGCCGGTGCAACCGCAGGCGGGGCGAGCACCTCGCTGGATACAGATACCTGCCATCGTTCGCTGCCGTCCTCGGTGCTCAGAGCAAGCACTTCGCCATTGCTGGTTCCCATCACGAGCAGATCGCCCCGCACAGCAGGGCCGGCAGAAAGCGGCAATTCTGTTTTGACACTCCAAAGTCGCTTGCCACTATCGATTTCAAACGCGGCCACCCGACCGTCGTGGGCGGCGGCGAAAACGCGCGACCCATCGCTGGCGGGCACCAGGGCCAAACGCAGATATTCGGTGCTGTCGCCGATACCCGCACTCCAGACCTTGCGCACTTTCATGCTGGGCTTAAAGCTGACCAAATCCGCCGGCGGGGCTGACTCTTCTTCGCTGTCAAACAGGCTGCAGGCATTCAAGCTCACAGCCAGAAACAACAGGCAAAGGAGACGATAGCAAAACGACATTGGACGTTCCGGCGTCGGACTATTGGGCCGTTTCAGCCGCAGGCGCCGTGGCCTCTTCAGCAGGCACGACAGGCTCCACCGCGGGTGCGGCTGCGCCACCCACGCCAAGACTGTCCAGCTTGGCCTGCACCAGGGCGCGATCCAGCGCACCGGCTTCCACCGTGGTCAGCGCGGTCTCATATTCACTGCGAGCCGCTTCCCGGTCTCCGGCTGCGTAGTAGGCATCGCCACGCACATCATGAAAGCGGCCGGCAAAGGCAGAGTTCTCATCAATCGTGGCCAGCACCTCGAGCGCCTCGTCATACTGCTGCTGCTGGATCCGCACGCGCGCCAGGCGCTGGCGACCGATGTTCTCCATTGCCGCATCACCCGTGTCATCAACCAGCCTG
Source organism: Gammaproteobacteria bacterium (assembly GCA_051008735.1). Lineage (GTDB taxonomy): Bacteria > Pseudomonadota > Gammaproteobacteria > Steroidobacterales > J054. The sequence continues at coordinate 28,732 of JBPCXH010000200.1, forward strand.
GCCAGGTATCCGGCCGCCTGTTCGGGCTCATTCCGGTCCATGTGCAATTTCGCCATGGCCAGTCTGGCCTGATCGACGTAAGGCGAACCGTCATGCTCAGCAACCAGCTGCGCTTCGAGCTCGGCCGCGCGCACAGGACGGGAAAACTGCACGGCGTCAGCCAGCTGCGCATAAAGCACCGAGGCCTCACCGGCATTCTCCTGGCGACCATCCTGCCACTGGTTCCAGCTGAACAATCCGCCCAGCCCAAGCAATAAGCCCAGCAGCAGAAAGCCGCCGTTCTCGCGCAACCAAGTGCGCACAACTTCCGCTTGTTGTTGATCTGTCAGAAGCTCATCCACTGTCCTGTCCTTTCGATTGTGTCAGCTGTCTATTGCAGCAATTGATCCAGGGCTGCTGGCAGCGCCTGCCAGGCCACGCTTTCCTGCTCACCGTCGCCTCTGAGGGGCTTCAGGCCAATGCGCTGCTCAGCCAGTTCAGTCTCACCCAGCAGCAGGGCTAGTCGCGCGCCACTTTTGTCGGCACGTTTCATCTGGGCTTTGAAGCTACCGCCGCCCAGATTTACCTCCAGGCGCAGACCGGGACGCTCATCCCGCAGCCGCTCGGCCAGTCGGAATGCGGCCGGCAGGGTACCTTCTCCGGCTGCGACTAGATAGAGGTCAGGATCAGATTTTAGCTCCTCGCCCCCGCAAACCCGGTACAGCTCGATCAGCCGCTCCAGACCGATGGCCATGCCGATGGCGGGCGTCGGACGTCCGCCCAGCTGCTCAACCAGCCCATCGTAGCGCCCGCCGGCGCACACGGCTCCCTGGGAACCCAGCCGGTCAGTAATCCACTCAAAGACAGTCCGACTGTAGTAATCCAGGCCTCTGACCAGGCGTGGATTGACGCGATAAGTAATGCCCGCGTCATCCAGTAATTCACGCAAGACGGCAAAATGCCGGGCTGATTCATCATCCAGGTAGTCGCTGATCTCCGGCGCCCCGGCAACAATCTCATGCATGGCCGGATTCTTGCTGTCCAGGATCCGCATGGGATTGCGATGCAGGCGACTCTGACTGTCCGCATCCAGGGCAGTTTCATATTGACTAAAGTAGGTCAGCAGCGCTTCTCGATAGCGCAGGCGTGATTCGGGCGTCCCCAGAGAGTTAAGTTCCAGGGTGACAGCATCGATTCCAAGGGCCGCCCATAACCTTGCCGATAATATGATCAGCTCGGCATCCACATCGGGTCCTTCGAAGCCGAGGGCCTCCACATCGAACTGATGGAACTGGCGATAACGACCTTTTTGCGGCTTCTCGTAGCGAAACATGGGCCCGGTGAACCAGAGCTTCTGGCGCTGATTGTGCAGCAAACCATTGCTGATACCGGCCCGCACGATACCTGCGGTCGCCTCGGGCCGCAGGGTCAGACTTTCATCATTACGGTCAGCAAAGGTGTACATCTCCTTTTCAACGATGTCCGTGACTTCGCCGATGGAGCGTTTGAATAATTCCGTTCGCTCTACCACGGGCACGCGCAGCTCGCGATAACCATAAACACTGAGCAGATCGCGCAATTGGTCTTCAATAGCTCGCCAGGTGCCGCTATCGGCTGGCAACAAGTCGGCCATGCCACGCACGGGCTGCACGGCCGAACTCACGGACGACCCTCGGCGGACGTGGCAGCAATGATGAAGCGCGCTACCTTGCCGCGATTACGTTTAGGCACGGGGTAGACCTCACCATCCAGGTACACATCCACGCCGCTGGCGTTGCCCAGCAGTATCTGGAAGGGCGGCTCGCCCTTGAGCTGGCGGCGCATTCCTTCACGCTGTAACCCAAACAGAATCCGTTGCTGCGAATCGGAGATCTCGGCCCAGGATTCTTCGCGGAAATAAAGCTCCAGTTCGCGCCTGTCAGACTCTTCTGCAACGACGGAATCAGTAATGACAGCTGCCGGTGCAGGCACGTCTTCAACAACAGGCGGACGAACTGGCGACTGGACAACCACAGGGGCTGGCAGCGGGGCATTCAACTCCGTTGCTGCGGGTGCAGACTCAACCGGCGGGGTGGATACGCGGGGCGCTGGCAAGAACGGCTTTTCAGTGTTGGCGGCAACGGCGGGCGGACTGCTGCTGGCAGATTCCGGCGCGGCCGCCAGACTGCCTGAGTCTGTCGCCTCAACCGGCTCATCCTGCAGCACATAAAACGCGAGGCCGATGGCCAGGCAGGCGCCCATGACACCGATGACCCAGGGTCCGGGGTTCAGGTTCAGCCCATCCCGAGACCCTGGTGAACGAGCCTCAACCTGTTCCGGTGCCGGATCAGCGTTAAGGGCACTATGTGCAGCCAGCAGCGGCTCATCGGGCATGCCTAATAGCCGCGCATAGGCCTTGATATGGCCGCGCACATAGACAGCTGCCCCAATGTCGTCAAAACGACCGGCCTCCAGGCTCTCGACTATGCGCTCATCCAGGTGCAGGCTATCGGCCACCTGCTCGAGGGACAAGCCTTGCTCCGTGCGGGCCTGCCGTAGCAGCTCACCGGGACAAGGGCCCTTCGCTTTTGCCACCGGCACCTCGCTCTCGGCTTCAGCCGGCATTGCGTTCCTGCTCAAGCAATTGTTTAGTCTGAACCGCCGCAGGAAAGTCCTTTTTTAACTGCTCGGCGTACTTGGCCGCGGTCCGCGTATCACCCAGAGAACTTTCAATCTGCACCCCAAGCCACAGGACTGTCGGATTCGCCCGGCCGACAGCCAGATAACGCTCGACAAAAGCGCGCGCCTGCAAATCATTGTTGCCGGTATGCGCGACGTCGGCCATCTGCAATAAGGCTTCACGGTAGCGACTGTCGACCTGCAAAGCCTTGCGCAGATAGGCCTCCGCTGTTTCCAGATCAACCGGCTTCATGCACACGCCGGCGTTGGTATAAATCACCGCCTTGTTGACAAATTTCCGCGACAGGGGCACTTCTGCTGCCCGATCGAAAAGCTTCATCGCCTCATTGCGCTTGCCACCACGCCGACACAGGAACTGCGCGTAGTAATTCAAAGCATCGGGATCTTCCGGGCCAAGCTGGACGGCCCGCTTGTACATTTGACCGGCTTCCTCGGGATCATCCAGCCGCTCATAGACAAGGCCAAGAATACTATGGGCCTCGACATTCTTCGGGTCTAACTCGATCGCTCGCTCAAGCTTTTCCTGGGCAGCAGGCAAATTACCCTGCCGGTAATAACCGACCCCAAGCTGAAGGTTGCTGTCGGCCGCACCCTCTGGATCCGCTTCGGGAATTTGTCGCCCTTTAACCTCGGTCACGCAGGCATTGAGCAGCAATACTGCAACGCTAACGAGCAATGCTCTTAGCTTCATGATGGGGATACCCCTCTCGATTTACTGCCCAATGGCGTTCTCACTAAATTATTGACGCGCCCCGCCAGCTGACCACAGGCAGCTGCGATATCGTCACCGCGAGTCTTGCGTGTAATGGTCATGATGCCGGCACTCATCAGCACATCACGAAAATCATCAACCTGCGCCAATGTCGAGCGCTCATAACCGCTGTCGGGAAACGGATTGAAGGGAATCAGATTGACCTTGGCCGGCCGGTTACGCAACAGCTTCACCAATTTCCGTGCCTGCGCCAGACTGTCATTGACTCCGGCCAGCATGACGTATTCAAAAGTGACATCCCGGGTGTTTGTCTGTTCCACATAGTCCCAACAAGCCGGCAGCAGTTCGGCAATAGGGTGGCGCCGGTTGATCGGTACCAGCTGATTACGCAATTCATCATCGGGCGCATGCAGGGAAACCGCGAGCGCCACGCGGGCCGACTCGGCCAGCCGCCGGATCTGCGGCACCAGGCCCGAGGTGCTGACCGTCACCCGACGCCGGGACAGGCCGAAGGCCAGGTCGTCCGTCAGCACATCGACTGCCTCTGCCACCGGGCGAAAATTTGCCAGCGGCTCGCCCATGCCCATAAAAACCACATTGGTGATGGTCTTGCCCTCGCCCGCCTCCGCCAGTTCCCGACCGGCCAGGACCACCTGGCCGATGATCTCGGCAGCCTCCAGGTTGCGATTGAAGCCCTGCCGACCCGTGGCACAGAAGCTGCAATCCAGAGCACAACCCACCTGGGAGGAAATACACAGCGTGCCGCGACTGGCCTCTGGAATAAAGACGGTCTCGATGGCCTGATTACTGCCCGCCGCCAGCTGCCATTTCCAGACACCGTCACTGGCCTCCTGGCGTTCCATAACCGTTGGCAGGGTAAAGCGGACCGCTTCGCTGAGTTGCTCCCTGAAGGCCACACTCAGGTCCGTCATCGCCCGGGGATCCAGCTCTGCATGACTGTAGAGCCAGCGCATAACCTGGCGGGCACGGAAAGGCTTCTCGCCCATCCCCACGAACAGGCGTTCCAGTTCACCCCGTGATTTGCCGACCAGATTGATGACGTTCTGACTCATAAGTTCCTAGCGGGTGCGCGGGCAGAGCTGGTCGTCATTGAAAAAGAAACTGATTTCCTCTCGCGCGGTATCCGGACCGTCAGAGCCGTGCACAACATTCTCTTCAATACTGGCGGCAAAATCGGCGCGGATGGTACCCGGCGCCGCATCAGCCGGATTCGTCGCACCCATGATGTCGCGATTCGCGCTGATTGCGTTTTCGCCCTCAAGCACCTGCACCATCACCGGTCCGGAGATCATATAGCTGACCAGATCATTGAAAAAAGGCCGTTCTTTGTGGACGCCATAAAACCCTTCGGCTTGTTCGCGCGTGAGATGCACCATGCGCGAGGCAACGATCTGCAAACCGGCTTTCTCAAAACGGCGATAGACTTCCCCAATCAGATTCTTCTGGACGCCGTCTGGTTTGACGATGGAGAACGTGCGTTCGATAGACATGAAAACTTCCTGTGCTGTTATGTGTTGAAAAAAATCAGATATTGAAACTTTCGCCGCAACCGCATTCGCCTGATGCGTTGGGATTGCGGAACCGGAAAGCTTCGTTCAAGCCTTCGCGGACGTAGTCCACTTCGGTGCCGTCGATGTACTGCAGGCTTTCCTGATCAACGACAACCTTCACGCCGGCCGAATCGAAGACCGCGTCGTCTTCACCGACCTGCTCGGCGAAATTGACCACATAGGCCAGCCCCGAACAGCCGGTTCGCTTTACGCCCAGGCGCAAGCCCATACCTTTTTCCCGGGTACTCAGAAAGTGCCGCACATGCTCGGCGGCGCGGCTGGTCAGTGTGATCATGGGTCGCTCCGTGACGCGCTGGATCTGGACAGCTGGCTATTGTCCCAAGCTCGCCAGCAGCTCCGCAAGGCATCTTCGATACGCAGCATCGCCCCCCGCTTCCCGGGCGGCACCTGCAGCTGCTCGGCCACCGGCTCAATAGAGAATTCCCGCACCCTGTCTACCGGCGCCCCCTGCAGCCCCTCGGCCGCCAGGCTGCAGGCCGCCAGGGTATAGGGACAGCCATAGGCCCGGAATCTGAGGGCCTGGATACCGCCCTCCAGCACCCGCAGCTGGAAGCTCACCACCACCCCCTCCCCCAGCTCGCCGGCCTGACCGGAGACGACCTGCCCCGGGCCTTCAGACAGCTTGCCAGCATGCTGTGGAGCAGCAAAATGCGCCAGAACTGCCTCCGGATAATCCATATCAGTCCGGTCCCAATGCCCGGAGCCGCCGGGCGGTCGCATCCACGGCGGCAACCAGAGCATCCACGTCCGCCTCGGTGCTGCCGCGCCCCAGGCTGATCCGCAAAGAGCTCAATGCCTGATGGTCAGCCAGACCCAGGCTGCGCAACACGGGCGAAGGCTCCCCCGATTCCGCTGCGCAGGCAGAACCGCTGGAGATCGCAAAGCGCTGTAGCCCCAGGCGCAGGCTTTCACCCTCAACGCCACCCACGCGCACGTTAACGATATGGCAACTGCGCTGTGACGGGCTGCCGTTGAGCTGCACGTCGGGCAGGGCCAGCAATCCGGCCTCCAGGCGCTGGCGCAATGCCAGAATTGCCGGCGGGTCCGAGGCCAGCCGTGCGCGCGCTAATTCCGCCGCCCGGCCCATACCAACAACCTGGTGCACAGGCAGCGTACCCGGGCGCAAACCTCGCTCCTGACCTCCCCCATGCAGCAGGGGAGTCACGCGGCGACACCGGTCCGCGTCCAGAAACAGGGCGCCGATGCCTTTGGGCCCGTACATTTTGTGAGCCGACAGGGACAACAAGTCAATTTGCTGCGTTCGCACGTCAATGGCTTCCCGGCCGGCACTCTGGGCAGCATCCACATGCAACAGGGCGCCGTGCGCCCGACACAGGGCACCCACGGCAGCAATATCGTGAACCACCCCCAATTCATTGTTCACGTGTGACAGGGACACCAGGATGGTGTCGTCGCGTAACGCGGCAGCCACGGACTCCGGCTCAACCAGTCCAGCGCCATTGGGTGACAGGTAGCTCACCTGGAAGCCCTCGGCCTGAAGGCTGCGACAACTTTCCAGAACTGCCGGGTGCTCGGTCAGCGCCGTAATAATGTGCCGCCCGCGCTGTTGCTGGAATCGCGCTGCACCGACCAAGGCAAGATTGTCGGCTTCCGTCGCGCCGGAGGTCCAGACAATCTCGCCCGCCTGAGCGCCAATCAGTTGTGCTACCTGTGCACGGGCCGGCTTGATCCGGGCTGCCGCGGCCCGCCCGGCCCAATGGGTGGCGGCTGCGTTCGCCATGGCATCGGGGTCACGCAGACACGCGTCCATGACGTCCGCCACCTGGGGATCGACAGGTGTACTGGCGGCATAGTCCAGGTAAACGGGATCGTTCATTCTTCGTCAGCGGGGGGCCGGTCGCCTGACCCGGGGGCCAGTGCACTGAGCATGCCGCGCAGGATATTCATCTCGTTCTGATTCAGTTCAGAGCGGTTAAACAGGCGCTGCAATCGACGCATGATGTGCTGCGATTTGTCCGGGTTAATGAAATTCACTCCCTTCAGTGCCCGCTCAAGGTGCTCATAAAACAGCGCCATTTCGTGGCCGCTGGCTGGCGGGAACTCCGCCGGGAGAGGCGGCGCTTCGCTGATCAGGGCCAGGCGCAACTCATAGGCAATCAACTGCACGGCCGAGGCGAGATTCAGGGAGTTGTACTCGGGGTTGCTCGGGATATAGACCAGGGCGTTACAGCGATCGAGTTCCACATTACTCAGGCCGGCGCGTTCAGGACCGAATAAAATGGCCACCGGGCCCTCGCTGATCCGGCTGGCCACCTTGGCCGCACAAGTGCGGGCATCGAGTTCCGGCCAGTTCAGCCGCCGCTTGCGCGCGCTCGCGCCCGCCACAAAGCCACAGTCGCCAATCGCGGACTCCAGGTCAGGCTCAATGCGGGCTGCACTCAGAATATCCAGGGCCCCGGCGGACCGGGCCCGCGCCTGACCGTCAATTTCACAGGCCGGATTGACCAGCACCAGTTCGTTAAAGCCCATGGTCTTCATCGCCCGCGCAGCCGCCCCCACATTTCCGGGGTGGGTGGGCTCAAACAGGACGAAACGAAGTGAGTTGACGATCACGATGAGGCGCTTGACGGCAGCCGGTATTCTAACCGCGGAGCTCCCGGGGTGCCCGACCGGACGCCAGCCCGTACAATACGGGCCCGCTTCGGCCCTCCCCGGCAGATCTGACCCCCATGCAAGCTCTTCTCAACACCGCAATCCAGGCCGCCCGACGTGCCGGCGATACAGCTGCCGGCTACTTCAATCGCGCTGACCGTCTGGACATTCGCACCAAGGACCGGAACGAATTTGTCACCCAGGTAGACGAGGCGGCCGAGGAACTGATCATCAGCACAATCCGGGAACGCTACCCGGACCATGCTTTCCTGGCCGAGGAACGCGGGGCCCAGGGCAACAGCGATCATATCTGGATCATTGACCCCCTGGACGGCACGACCAATTTCATTCACGGCTTCCCGGTGTTTGCCGTTTCGATTGCGCTGCAGGTTCGCGGGCAGCTCGAAGCGGGCGTCGTCTACGACCCCATGCGACAGGAGCTGTTCACCGCCATGCGTGGCCGCGGTGCACAACTGGAAGGCCGGCGTATTCGCGCAACCAGTCGCAGTTCCCTGGATGGCACCCTGATCGGTACCGGCTTCCCCTACCGGGCGAACGCCAAGTGGATGGACGATTACCTGGGCATGATGAAGCGGGTGCTGGATAACACAGCGGGCATTCGTCGCCCGGGCGCAGCCGCGCTGGATCTTGCTTACGTGGCGGCGGGACGCCTGGATGGCTTCTGGGAGTTTGGCCTGCAACCCTGGGATCTGGCAGCGGGCGCGCTGATGATTCAGGAAGCCGGCGGCTTGATCAGCGAATTGCATGATGCAGGTGACTTTCTGGAGACCGGCAACGTCTGCGCCGGCAGCCCGAAGGTCCACGATGCGCTGAAGAAGTTGCTGATTAATCCGGACTAGCTAGCGGATCAGGGCAGGTCGCCTGCTTCGTCCTCGATCTTCGGCGGCAGCAGATCCACCGGCGCCACATTCAGCGCCAGGGCCGCAGCACTGGCGATAAAGATCGAAGAATAAGTACCCACAACAATACCCACGATCAGGGCAATCGAAAATCCGTGCACGGCTTCGCCGCCCAGGAAGAACAGAGCCAGCAATACCAGCAAAGTCGTCAGACTGGTAATTACCGTGCGTCCGAGCATCTGATTGATGGACGAGTTCATCAGGGCTTCCGCGCCTTCTTCGCGCAGCAGTCGGAAATTTTCCCGAATACGATCGAACACCACGATGGTGTCGTTCAGCGAGTAGCCGATGACCGCCAGCACGGCAGCCAGCACCGCCAGATCAAAGGGCACCTGCATCACCGAGAAAAAGCCCAGCACAAGCAACACGTCATGCACCAGGGCGGCGACGGAGCCCACGGCAAATTTCCACTGGAAGCGCGCCATGATGTAGGCCAGGATCATCAACAGGGCAAAAAGCATGGCCAGACCGCCCCGCTCGGTCAATTCCTCACCCACTTGCGGGCCGACAAACTCAACACGCCGCTCATCCACATTCACGTCGCCCTGACTGAGCAGACGGAAAATGTCCCGCCCCACCTGACCGCTGTCATTACCCTCGCGAGGCAGGACCCGGATCAGCACGTCGGAGGCAGTGCCGAAATTCTGCACCTGGGCATCACCGAAGCCGCCGGCCGCCAGGCGCCGACGTATATCGGGCAAATCAGCCGCACCTTCATACCCGGCTTCCAGCAGCACTCCGCCGGTAAAATCGATACCGAAGTTCAGCCCGCGGGTGGCCAGCGAACTGATCGAAATAACCAGGAGAATGGCTGACAGAACCGTGGTGATGCGACGGATACCGAGGAAGTTTATTTCTTTGTTCAGGCCTGACAATGCCATGGTCGCTTCCTAAATGGGCAGCCGCTCGAGGGACCGGCCGCCATAGACGGCATTGGCCAGCGTGCGGGTACCAATGATGGCCGTAAACATGGAGGTCACAATGCCCAGCGACAGAGTGACGGCAAAACCCTTGATAGGACCGGTGCCAAACACAAACAGCACGACAGCAGCGATCAGTGTCGTGATGTTGGCATCAGCAATAGTCGACAGGGCCTTTTCATAGCCGGCGTGAATACTGGCCTGGGGCGAGTTGCCGTTGCGTAATTCCTCACGGATACGTTCAAAGATCAGCACATTGGCATCCACCGCCATACCTACCGTCAGAACAATACCGGCAATGCCGGGCAAGGTCAGGGCTGCCTGCAGCATGGAGAGCAAGGCCACCACCAGCACCAGGTTAGTGATCAGGGCCAGATCGGCAAACAAACCGAAGGCCCGGTAATAAAACAGCATGAAAATCATCACGCCGCCCAGGCCGATCTGAATCGCCAGCATGCCCTTGTCGATATTTTCCTGCCCCAGGCTCGGCCCGATTGTCCGCTCTTCAACCTTGAAGATGGGGGCCGCCAGGGCACCGGCGCGCAACAACAGGGACAGATCCCGTGCCTCGAGCACCGTCAGGCCGGTAATCTGAAAATTCTTGCTGAACACACCGCGAATGGTCGCCACGTTGATGACTTCCTTCTCTTCGCGCGGCACTTCAATCAGTTCGCCGTTCTTTTCAATAACGTCGCGCTTTTGCTCGACGAAGAGCACGCCCATGGGCTTGTTGAGATTTGCCTTGGTGGTTTCCAGCATGGAGCGCGCACCCTTGCTGTCGAGGGTCACATTAACGGCCGGCTGGCCTTCCGAGAAACCGGAACTGGCATCAATCAACTGGTCACCGGACACAATCAGGCGACGCTTGAGAAGCACGGGCGAACCCAGGCGGTCATAAAACAATTCACAGCCCAGGGGCGCGCGGCCGCGCAATTCTGCCTGGGAGGCATCTTCGCCGTCACAGACCAGCCGGAACTCCAGGGTCGCCGTGGCGCCCAGAATTCGCTCGGCTTCGGCAGGATCCTGAACGCCGGGTAACTGCACCACGATGCGATCCAGACCCTGGCGTTGCACAACGGGCTCGGCGACACCCAGTTCATTAACTCGATTGCGCAGGGTGACGGTGTTCTGCTGGATTGCGAAGTCTCGACGTTCGCGAATCTGGTTTTCGGTCATCTTAACCGTCAGGATCCCGGCATCGCCGTCCAGGCGCCGGCTGACATCCAGCGCAGCGTCCGCCTCGCGAACCAGCTCCTCCGCGCGATCCAGGTCCGCCACTTCCGGGATTCGGATGCGCACGGTGCCGCTTTTAACATCGACACTGCGACGAATTCGCGCCTCGCGCAGCAGCTTGCTGAAATCATTGGCGTAGGCATTCAGGCGTTGCGCAACAGCGGCATCAACGTCCACTTCAAACAGGAAATGCACACCACCGCGCAAATCCAGACCAAGACTCATGGGCTCCAGGCCTGCATCACGCAGCCAGGCCGGCGTCCGCGACGCCAGGGTGGAAGCCACCACGTAGCCCTGCTGCAACTCTGCACGCAGGCGGTCACGCGCCAGGAACTGCTCGTCCACCGTGGTAAAGCGCACAATCACCCGACCATCGGCTGAATACAGGGAAGCCCAGCTCAGGTCGCCGCCTCGCAGGACATTCTCGACGGCGTCCCGCTCCAGCTCCTCCATGGCCTCGCCGTCTTCACGACTGACCTGAATGGCCGGGTCCTTGCCGAAGACATTGGGCAAAGCAACCAGCGCGCCAAGAGAAATAACGCCGAGCACAAGCAGGATCTTCCAGAGCGGATTACGATTCATCAGAAACTCGAGCTCAAACGCTCTTTATGGTGCCCTTGGGCATGACGGCACCGATGGTGTGACGCTGCACGCGCAACTGAACACCGTCCGCGACTTCGATACGCAAAAACTGGTCGCTCACTTCCGTGACCTGGCCCAGTACGCCGCCGGCAGTCACGACTTCGTCGCCCACAGCCAGATTTTTAACCAGTTCCCGGTGTTCCTTCTGGCGCTTGTTTTGCGGCCGGATCAGCAGAAAATAAAACACCACAAAAATCAGGATCAGCGGCAAAAAGCTGATCAGCGGATCGGGTGCGGCCTCAGCCTGCGCCCATGCATCTTGAATAAACCAGTCCATCAATTGAGTTCGCGAAAAAAAGGCGGCTGATTATTGCACATCCCGCCCTTCGTCACGCTGTCTGGCCAGGACCTCGGCGGTAAAATGATCCAGCCGGCCGGCCTCGATAGCCGCCCGCATCCCGGCCATCAGCGACTGATAGTAATAGAGGTTATGGATGGTATTGAGCCGGGCGCCCAGGATTTCGCCGCATTCATTGAGGTGGCGCAGATAGGCCCGGCTGTAGTAACGGCAGGTATAACAGCCGCAGTCAGGCTGCAGGGGTGCCGGATCATCCCGATAGCGGGCGTTACGGATTTTGATGACCCCATCGGCTGTAAACAGATGCCCGTTGCGCGCATTGCGGGTGGGCATCACGCAGTCAAACATGTCCACGCCCCGGGCCACGGCCGCCAGCAAATCCGCAGGGGTGCCCACGCCCATCAGGTATCGGGGCAGTTCAGCGGGCATGCGCGGCACTGTGTGATCCAGAATCTGCAGTCGCTCGGCCTCGGTTTCGCCCACTGACAGCCCCCCGATGGCCAGCCCGTCGAAGCCAATCTCAACCAGGCCCGCCAGGGATTCGTCCCGCAAGTCCGGGTACATGCCTCCCTGAATGATGCCGAACACCGCGGCACCCCGGTCAGCCGAGCCCCCGGCATCAAAGGCATCACGACTGCGGCGCGCCCAGCGCAGGGACAGGGCCATGGACTCACGGGCCTCCTCTGCCGAGGCCGGATAGGTCGTGCATTCGTCGAAAATCATCTGGATGTCAGAACCGAGCTGGGCCTGAACTTCCATGGAACGCTCGGGCGACAGGAAGACCTTGCTGCCATCCGTGGGCGCGCGAAACTCGACGCCGGCTTCAGTCAATTTGCGGCGCTCCGTCAGACTCCACACCTGAAAGCCCCCCGAATCCGTCAGGATGGGTCCGTCCCAGTGCATGAACTGATGCAAACCACCCAGTTGCTGCATTCGCTCGGCGCCGGGTCGCATCATCAGGTGAAAGGTATTGCCCAGGATGATCTGTGCGCCGGTGTCGCGCAGTTCCTCCGGCGTGACGGCCTTAACCGTCCCATACGTCCCCACCGGCATGAAGGCCGGGGTATCGACGCTACCGCGGTCCAGTACCAGGCGCCCCCGGCGCGCTGAGCCGGCCTTGGCCATTACATCGAATGCGACCCCCATCAGGATACTTGCCGATGGCAGAACATTGCGTCGCCATAGCTGAAGAAACGATAGCTCTGGGCAATCGCGTGGGCATAGGCCGCGCGAATACGCTCATGGCCGGCGAAGGCCGAGACAAGCATCAGCAGCGAGGACTCGGGCAAGTGGAAATTGGTCAGCAGCGCATCCACCACGCGAAATTCAAAACCAGGCCGGATAAAGAGACTGGTGGTGCCTTCGGCAGGCTGTAACTCACCCGTTGCGGCCGCACTCTCCAGTCCGCGCACCACCGTGGTACCCACAGCAATAATGCGGCCGCCGCGGTTGCGGGTGGCGATAATTTGACTCACCAGTTTTTCAGGCACCAAAAATTTTTCAGCATGCAGCTCCCCGCTTTCCAGTTGCTCGGCCCGCAGGGGCTGAAAAGTCCCGGCGCCCACATGGAGCGTCAGATAAGCCACGTCCACCCCCCGGGATCTCAGGCGATTGATCTGGCCCCGGTCGAAATGCAGGCCGGCCGTCGGGGCGGCTACCGCACCCGGCTCCCGGGCAAAGACCGTCTGGTAGCGCTCCCGGTCCCGCTCATTGTCAGGTCGCTTGATATATGGCGGCAGCGGGATATGTCCGTGGGTTGCGAGAATTTCGTCGACGGGCGCATCGAAGCTCAACAGAAAAAAACTTCCCTGCCGCCCCGTCACCTGCGCACCGACCCCGGCAGCAATCTCAATGCGGGTGCCCACAGGCGGGGACTTGCTCGCCCGCAGCTGAACCAGTGCCGACTGCGCATCCAGGCGGCGCTCCACGAGAATCTCTGCCCGCCCGCCCGTGGCCTTGCGCGCATGCAGGCGCGCGGGAATTACGCGTGTGTCATTAAAAACCAGCAGGTCTCCGGGATTAACCAGGGGCGGCAGTTCCGTAAACCGAAGATCGTCCAGCCGGCCTTCGGGGGTTAAATGCAGCAGCCGGCTGTCAGCCCGATTGGCCAGGGGCTCCTGGGCAATCAGATTCTCGGGCAGTGCGTAGTTGTAGTCACCGGCTTGCATGGCGGGCGATTGTAAAGCCTGCGCCATAGCCTGCGGGAATGCTTAACGGTCGCTGCGCTAGCTTGCTTTGGGTGCCACTTCCTTGGCTTCTGCTACCAGTTGCTTATTCATAGTCATTAACATCTTTACCAAAGCAGCCCCCTTGGGTAAGTCATTGCGGTCCAAGGAGCTGACTTCTGTAATCCGGTCAAAAATCGACTGGAAAGCCTCCCGATGCCAGACCTGCTCTGTCTTGGCTAGCGCCGTCGGACGCAGGCGGCGGCGGCGGCGATCGGTGGGATCGATAAACTCCTCCAGCATGCCTGCATTCATTTCCGCAGCCACATAACGAGACACGCTGGATTTGGGCAACTGGGCGATATCAGCCAGTTCCGTCACCGTGGGCTGGTAATCAAAAGCATCCAGCATGACCAGGGTAATAACCACCAGAATTTCACCCGTGGGCGCGCTGCCATAGCGATGGACTGAAAGAGAAATCCAGCGCCAGAAAAGCGCGTAAAGTGTTAGCGTATCTATCTCGAGGTCTTTTTTGCCGTCCGCCAAGTTCACTCTCCCCCATATCAGCTGGCTAGACTATTCGCACCGCTGGCAGCAATCAATCCCGACGATGCCGGGTGGTTTTTGCTAGCATCTGCGCCCTTGGCCGGGATGGCGGAACTGGTAGACGCGCCGGATTCAAAATCCGGTTATGGAAACATAGTGCGAGTTCGATTCTCGCCTCCGGCACCAAGCTTATAAAGAAGTTTGGTATATCACCACTAGTTGTTAATGTCCGCTTTCGGCCAAAAGCGAACTTACAGTAAATGAGCGACAATATCATGCATCAAAACGTGCTCACCAGTAACAATACACGCTGAGAAGTCCAGAAGAATGCAACGGACACACATATCACAGCAACAGACCAACGCCCAATTCGCCACAACGACTCATCTATTAATTTAATAATTAAAAAGAGCAAGTACGCAACGATGACAATTGAAATCTGCCCAATTTCTACACCAACATTAAACGCGAGCAAACTCTGCCATATATCTGGTGATGTTATTTGAAGGATGTTATGCAGCACAAAGGAAAACCCAAGACCATGTAAAAGACCAATTGCACTAGTGACTGCAACAAAATTTTGCTCGCTACTACGATTTTTAAAGCGTGGTACTACAGCAATAATAGCTACATAAATTATTGACAGTGCGATACCGGTTTCAACAGCAGGAACAAACCATGCACCTGATGGTACAAAACCAAAAAAGCCAGCAGACAAGGTAATGCTATGTCCAATGGTAAATCCTGTAACGCGCCAAAATAGGTTTCTTAATTGAGTTGCGCCAAGCACAAGACAAATAACGAATAACACATGATCAAGTCCTTCAAGTATGTGACGAATACCCTCTTTCACAAATGTAACAAAGGCTGAGAAAGCAGATCGAGTAATTAATATGGGTTCAGCAAGCAGCCCTCGCTCACGAAACACTTGAACTTTGCCAGGACTGTAGTCAAGAATTAAATTTGCTGTGTTTTCTTGTTCGGGTAGACTCGGATCAAGAGAACTGGAAACTTGATATGCATAAACAGGCGTGTCGTGTTGATAGCGCAGCACTATATCTACAACTGCTTCACCTACGTATACAAAGTCATCGGTTTCTGGATAATTCTGATTATCATCAAATACTAACTTGGCTTCTTCAAGCGTCGCAAAATCAGGTTGAGAACCTACTTGATGAATTCGAACGTCTTCCACACTCGCTGCAAGCGCTTGATCCTCTACTGAAAATGTAAATCCATGAGCTGCAAGTTCGCCTAGGCCCAGTGGCTGCCTGCGCACTTGATCAAAATTAATATAATGGACCAGTACATCTTCTTT
>JBPCXH010000201.1:0-3149 GCA_051008735.1 Gammaproteobacteria bacterium
TTTTCAGGCCTGGACATCACTTCACCAGCACCTTAAGTCCATTCCCTTCTATTTATAGATAGCAATGTGATCTTCAATGAACTGCTTGAGTGAAATCGGCTCGCGACCGATCAGATCCTTAAAGGTATTGGTCGTATGATCCAGACCCATCTCTGCTATTTCACGGAAAAGCTCACAGACAGCGTTCAAATGCCAGGGCAATAGAATCCCCGTCATCTTTTCGCGAAACTGTTCCATCGGCAGCGGAACGTACTCAACTTTCTGGCCAAGCACTTCCGAGAACCTCTCAGCCGCATCATAAAATGTCAGCACTTCCGGACCGGTAATTTCATAGCTCTTGCCGGTATGGCCACTGCCTGTCAGGACCTCGGTGCAAACGGCGCCGATATCCCGCGCGTCCGCCATGCCCGTGGTGCCATTACCCATGGGCAGAAAAAACTTGTGCTTCTCCTTGATGCTAGCGGCACTGCCAAGCAGGTTCTGCATAAAGAAGTTGGGTTTGACGATGGTCCAGTCCAGGCCCGATGCGCGAATATATTCTTCAACAGCCCAGTGGGCCCGGGGAATCGGCGTCTCGGCATTCGCAACGGCTTCCATGGAAGACATCTTGACCAGATGCTTGACGCCGGCGGCCACCGCCAGATCAGTGAATTGCTTTTCCCAAGCCTCCTGATGCTCGCCGTTCGGCAATAGCAGAAAAGCTTTTTCTACGCCGTCCATGGCCCGTCTGACGGTGTCGGCGTCGGCAATATCACCGACCACCAGTTCTACACCGGCTGCCTTGAGATCGGCTGCCTTGGCTTCGTCGCGAACCAAAGCCCGCAGGCTAGCGCCTTTGGCTACCAGTTGCTTCGCTGTCTCACCGCCAATCTTGCCCGTTACACCTGTAAGTAAAATCATTCCAACTTTCTCCACTCGGTTCGTCGCCCCTTAACCGGTGCGAATCACTTATTCAAATATTTTTTTACCAGTGACTCTAGGCTGCAGCGGCCAGCTGCATGACCCCAAGGTAGACACTGTCTTCGCCCAGATCAAAACTCATCACGACACTTCCCTGTGCACCGGCTACTTCCACAGAATAGTGGCCACTGTTCTTGACCAGTCTGTCGATCTTGAACTCGCCAAAAGTATCCGTCGTCGTCCGGGCAATTTCGCTACCACTCTGCTTGAGCACGACTTCGGCACCTTCAGCGCACTCTTCGACGCCATTAACAGTCGCCACGACGGACCCGCCGACAAAGCATTCGGTCATCAGATGCAGATTTTTGTAATAAACGCGGGGCTTGGTGTCGAGTTCCGGCTGCAGCACTTCCAGCCCCTCCTGTACGGCCAGCCGCTGCATTTCCTGATCTTCAACCTTAATTGAGCGGAATACATCGGTCGGGCAACACTGTTCAATACGGGTTTTTGTCCAACCCTCATCCAGCAAGTGAGCATCGAAAATCCAGGCTTGGGGAATCTGCTTTTCTTCATTCCAGGAAATAGCGCCGTAGGGACAGGCATCGACAATCTCTTTCTGCCCCTTGGACTTCACCGGGTCAATGATGACAATGCCGTCGTCACGCTTTTTGATCGCTCCGTTCTTGGCCGCCTTCATGCAGGGTGCATCGTCGCAGTGATTGCACATCCTCGGCATGAAGTGGGCATCGACAATGGGATAGGCACCCCGCTCTTTGCGATCGATCTCGAGCCAGTTGTGCCCCATGGCGGGCTGCTCGGCCGCATAGCCCGGAAAATCGTTACCCGTGTGTTCGTCCTTCACCGCCAGAAAACAAGCGCGGCAATTATTGCAGGGCTCAACATCGACAATCATGTTCCATTTCGCCGCCATCATGCAGCCTCCTCGGGTTGCGCCGGCTGTGCCGGCCGCCAGGTGTCGACACCCGTCCACTTCTCGACTTCGATCAGCGTTGTGTTGGGGCGGATACCGTGACTCTTCTTGGTGATCGCCTTACTGGGATTCAGGATGTTCACGCAACCACCCAGGTCCGTTGACTTGCCGGGCTCGCCGGCCGGGCGGTACTCGGCGGATGCCGTCGGGGCACTTATCACGCCCGGACGCAGCCGGTCCGTCACCTGGGCGGCACAGACCACCGAGCCACGGTCATTCCAGAGCCGAATAAGATCATCGTCCTGGATACCGCGGGCCGCGGCGTCTTCACGGCTCAGGCGCGCCGTCAGATAGTAGTGCTCGCCGACTTTGACCCGGTGCTCGCGGATATCACGCAGGAAGCAACCCTCATCGTCCCCCATCAGATGAAACGGGTAGCGCGAGTGTGGCGTCAGCAGCTGCAGCGAATATTTTGCGGCGATTTCCGGCTCGGTATCGGCGTTCTCGTAGGTCCGCAGGTACTTGTTGACCGGCGGCCGCTCCGGATCATCAAAGCGCTTGAGCGTCGTCGGTACAAACTCGTACTTACCCGAAGGCGTCTGCAGACCTTCGGCGTAGTTCTCGACGTAATCTGAGGGCAGCGGATACGGCTCCGGAACATCCTTCTTACGGCCTTCGTAAAACCAGCGCAGCCCCGTCGGTGCCCGGGAGCCTTCCGGCTCAGGCGGCACAATGTAGTAACCCTTCTTGATGAACTTGCGCCAGGACATATTCTTGGCGGCATCCGACGACTCATAGGCGCGTTTCGCCCATTCCAGCTCTGAATTACCGCCTTCGGAATACACGGCACCCAGGTCCAGCTTCTCGGCGATGGCCAGGAAAATGTCGTAATCTGATTTGGACTCGCCCAGCGGCTCGATGCATTTGTGCTGCATCGAAATTACGCGGTGATTGTTCATCGAGTACATGTGGTGCACGTAGCCCGGCCCCACGTTGTACCACTCGCCCAGGTCCCAGCGCTCGAACACGGTGCAGGCCGGCAAAATCACGTCGGAGAAGCGGGTCTCACCCTCCATCCAGACAGACTGGTTGACGACAAACTTCAGGTTATCGTGCTGGTACATGTTGATCCAGCGGTTGGAGTCCACCTGGGTACCCAGCGAGGAACTGCCGTACTTGTAGAGCATCTCCACGGGTACGTGACCGGGGGAGGGGTAGCCGATGGGAAAGAACTGACCCTGCACCGATGCGACGTCGGTGGCGTAACCGAACGCCTTGCCCTGTGTGACCGCCTCGGGAAACCACATTCGGGGGATGC
>JBPCXH010000202.1:0-36010 GCA_051008735.1 Gammaproteobacteria bacterium
ATGGTGGCGGAAGTTTCCGACTGGCAGGAAGATGGCTGGATCACCATGCGCGTGGTGCGGCCGGAAGCAGTCGCTGCCAACTAGCCAAAGACGAGATTAATCGCTGGCGCGCGCCGCCAGTCGAGCCTTCATGGGCTCAGCGTGTCGGCGGATTATTTCCAGGCCCGTCTCGGTAGTTGGAGGCAGTTCGGCCAACGAGGTTCCCAGTGCTTCGACACGCGGCCCCCAGCGGAGTAACGCAGCACCCCGGCTCAGGCCGGCCCCGAAAGCCGGCATTAGCACCAGGTCGCCGGGTGCAATCCGTTGATGCTCTATCGCCTCAGTCAGCGCTATCGGAATAGACGCGGCAGACGTATTGCCAAAGCGATCCACATTCACGTAGACCCGCTCAGGATCAATGCCTAACTTGTGGCCCGCCGCATCGATGATGCGCCGGTTGGCCTGGTGAGGGATCATCAGGCCGATGTCTTCAACCGACACACCGACTTGCCCAAGAACAGCGAGGGCGGACTTAGTCATACCTTTCACCGCACGCCGGAAAATCTCACGACCGTCGAAGTTGACCGTCAAATCCAGCATATCGTGATTCACGCGATCCATCGTTGTCCCGAAATTGGGCACCATTAGCGCCTCGGCTGCCGCAGCATCGTTACCCATCACTGCCGCCAGAATGCCCTCATCGGGCTGCCCTGCCTCCAGGACCACCGCACCCGCACCGTCCCCGAACAAGACGGCGGTATCGCGTTTCGTCCAGTCCAGATACCAGCTAAGTCTCTCCGCGGCAATTAACAGGACACAGCGACTGACGCCTGACGCAATCAAACCGTTGGCAACCGCCAGACCGTAAACAAAGCCACTGCAGCCGACATTAAGATCCATGGCCGCAAGATCCTCGATACCCAGTTGTTTCTGCACGAGGGAGGCCGTGCTGGGCACCAGCAGTTCAGGGCTGACACTGGCAAAAATCAGCGTATCGACATCGTTCGGGTCGCGACCGGCGGCCGCCAATGCCCGTTGCGCTGCAACTGCGCCGAGAACGCTGCTGCCGACATGTGAGATGTGGCGCTGGCGTATGCCTGTGCGTTCGACGATCCAGTCATCGCTGGTATCCATAATCGTGGCCAGATCGTCATTGCTTACGATGCCGGGTGGGGTGCAATTGCCCCAGCCTGTAATAGTTGCTGGCATGTCTTGGCCCTCGACTGAATATCAGCTTAGCATCAGTTGATAGGCGCCAAACTGATGCCGGGCCTCTACCTACAGGCATCAAGGCGCTGGCGCCGCTCCTGCCATGATTACCGGGTTCGACTTCTGGAAGCTGCTGGCGGCGGGCCTGCGAAGTTTTTGTTTTGCCATATCCCAGGCTGGTGGCCGCATCGAACGCTATCGGCAGCCGTTCCTGCCCTCAGTCTCTGCGCCGTGATACCCACCCATCGGCTATGGCCCAGAGTAGATAGCTTGTCAGGCGGAGACGGTGCCGGGATTTTTCGGTACCTGCTTCCTGCCCCTGCAAAGCGCCTGCTCCGGGCACAAAAAAGGCCGGCGGCTAGCTGCCACCGGCCCTTTTCGCCATTAGCCCTCTCAGCCCTGTTTGAGAGCGTCGAGCTCCTCCCGGGAGAGTTCGGCTTTCTTGTGAGCCGGCGTCTTGGCAACAAGGAAGCCGGCAATCAGCACCGCGACACTGAGCAAACCCAGTTCCAGGGCATACTTTTGCGGTTCCACCCAGAAATCTGCGATCACGCCCCAACGCTCGAGAATTTCCCAGCTGCTGTAGGCAATGATTGCGGTAGGAATTGCGTAACGAATTGCCGTCGTAACCTTCCAGAATCGAAACAGCCGCTGCATCAAGTATAGAGACCAGACCGTATTAGCGAGGAAAATCGGGTACATAGCCGGATGATGATCGCCAAGAATACTTTCCTCGTACAGAAAAAGCAGCGCCAGATAACAGAACCAGAGTACGTAAATGGTTTCCATGCAGGTAATCGCGGCGAAATTCCTTTCATAACCTCGACTCGGCTTACCCACTCTAAGATTCAATCGCCGCTGGAACCAGACAAAGAAATTGCACTTGGTTTCCTTGTTCAACAGGAAATACGGCAGCAGGGAAACCATGAGACCTACGGACGACATCATCACGAGGTATTCGTTCTTAGTGGCGATTTCCCCCGGATTGCGAGAATCCATCAGGTCAGGCACGCCGAGATAATCAGCACCCCAGACAAACGAGAACTCAATCCAGCCAGTCCAGATTAAAGTTCCAGCCCAGAAACCAAGCCAGGTACCCGGCACTTCACTGGTGGTTTTCATGCCGTAAAAGAGCATCACCGCGCCCGCGGCACCCAAAACAAAGGCAGCCTGAAGAATATAATCGTGACCGAAAAGATTCTCCATGGCCACCATGAGAGTATGACCGAGGCCTTGAACCATGAAAACGAGCACAAACGCTACCAGACCAACGTAGGGTGGACGGTAAAACAGCTGCGCGAAGGCGCTCTGGGTCTTAGGTGTTGTTGAAGTGTTCATGCTGCTTTTCCATCCATCTTGAGGTGTTCAAGTTTGTTTTTAATATCTTTCCAGTGATCCGCGTCAGCCGGTGGCTCGCCACTGGCTGTAATTACCGGCCACTGAGCAGCCAGCTCGACATTCAATGGGCCAAAATGCGCCGTGTCGGGTGTCAGATCATCCTCGGACACAATTGCTTCAGCGGGACATTCTGGCTCGCAGAGGGAACAGTCGATGCACTCCTCCGGGTCAATCACGAGCATATTCGGACCGGCATGGAAACAGTCCACGGGACAGACATCCACACAGTCCTGATACTTGCAAAGAATGCAGTTTTCCGTGACCACGTAGGCCATTCGCATCGCCTCCTGTAAGATAGGAAAAATTCTATCTGGAACAGCAGCTTCCGTGTGTCAACAAAGAGTCAACGGGCAGCAATCAAAGACCCAACCGCGGGGCAGGCGCCATGAGTGAGGCACAGGCTCAGCTGTTGCTGGTGGACGATGACCAGCAACTCGCCACTATGTTGCAGGAATTCCTCCAGCTGCAGGGCTTCCTGGTGGATGTGGTTCATGACGGCGAATCAGCCCTGGCCCGCGTGGCCAGTTCACCCCCGGATCTGTTGGTGCTGGATGTTATGTTGCCCGACATCAATGGCTTTGATGTACTGCGCCAGTTGCGTCAGGCGCATCAAGTGCCCGTGATCATGCTGACGGCACGCGGCGAAGAGTCCGAGCGGATCCTGGGCCTGATGGGTGGCGCCGACGATTATCTGCCCAAACCCTGCAACCCTCTCGAACTGACCGCGCGAATCAACGCCGTCCTCAAGCGCTCCATGGGCGGAGCCGCCGAGCCGCAAACACCCGAGCTGCTGCACTTGGGTTGCCTGGAACTGGACTGCAAGCGACGGGAATTTCGAGCCAACGGAAAGCCTGTCGCCCTGACAGCCGGGGAGATGCGGGTACTGGAACAATTGATGCTTCGGCCCGGCGAAGTCTTGTCACGCAGTCAGCTCACCAGCCTGGCTTTGGATCGGCCTATCGAAGCCTACGATCGCAGTATTGATACCCTGGTCAGCAAACTACGCCGAAAACTGGCCACAGCCGGCGTGGACAAAAACTGTATCCGGGGCCTGCGCGGTCACGGCTACGTCATCGATGACACGGCAGCCAGGGATGCCTGAGATGGCCATCGCTTATCGTCGCCTGTACTTGCGCATGGTCGTGTATATCGGCGCTGCCCTGATCGCATTTATTTTGCTGGGGGTTATCAGCCTCTTTCTTATCGCGTCTTACGAGCTGAGAGGCTACGTCACGGCACGACAAAGCCCCCTCGCCGAGGAAGCTGCCGCCGTGCTGGCTACCGGCGGAAAACCGGCGCTGCAAAACTGGCTCAGGCAACAGCAACAGATCAGCCAGGATTTCACAATTTACGTCCTCGATGCACAAAGCCGTGATCTGCTGGAGCGACAACTGCCCTCGCAGCTCGAGGGCTTTGTCAAAGAATCCGTGGTGGGCACCAGCGCCGAACCGGCGGGCAATCTGCTGCCCGTGCGGCTGACGCCGCAGCTGCTTGCTCCGGACGGCTCTATTCTTAGTTTTCTACTGCTACCCAAGAGCATCACCCTGTGGGGCAGCAATTTGACTCGCCTGGCTTTGTTCGCGGCCGCATTGCTGGTGGCAGGAGTCGTTGCATGGCTGATCGCCCGGGCCTTCGGCCGCCCGATTGGTGAACTTCAACAGGCCGCCCGGGAACTGGCCGTCGGCCATGTGGATGCGCGCGTACCGGAGGTTATCGCCCGCCGGCGAGATGAGCTGGGAATTCTCGCAGCGGACTTTAACACCATGGCAGAGCGCCTTGAGCAGCTGATTTCCGGGCGCGAACAACTGATGCAGGAAATGTCCCATGAATTGCGTTCACCCCTGGCCCGACTGCAGGCAGCGCTGGCTCTGGCCAATCACCGACAATCCCTGACCAGCGCAGAACGCGAGCAGATTGATACGGAAATTGCCCGCATGGATCAGGCCATCGGTGAAATGCTGAAATTCTCCCATGTGGATTCTGGCGGCAAGCTGGCCAAACGGCTCGTCCACCTCGACAGGCTCCTCGCAGACCTTGTGGATACGCAAGAAGTGGAAGCTGCGGCCAAAAACTGCCGTATTGAACTACACACAGCCCAAGCCATGACCCTGGTTGGTGACCCCAAATTACTGCGCAGCGGCTTTGAGAATATTCTGCGCAATGCCATTCGCCACACACCCGCTGACAGCATCGTGGAAGTTAATGCCCGGCCTGAGGGCGAGACTTTGCTGGTAGATATCAGTGACAGTGGCCCCGGCGTGTCGGCAGCCGACCTGAGCCGGATTTTCGAACCGTTTTTCCGGGCTGCTGACACAGCAGGAGAATCCCAGGGTAGCGGCCTGGGTCTCGCGATAGCTCAACGCGTCTTTCAAGCCCACAAGGGCTCAATCCACGCCGCTGCCAGGCCCGGCGGCGGCCTTACCGTTAGCGTCGAGCTACCGGGTGCCGGATCAGGCTGAACCTGAAACCCGTTCTGGCGATTCTCATTGCAGTGACCCGCGTGCACTGCCCGGAGACTTTCAAGGGTCAGTCCCTGAACAGATGCAGATGGTCTGCGATGCACTGCTCCAGAGAAACCGGTGGTCGATTCAGTAGTTCGGCGACGGTGTCTGTTGTGTGATCGATGATGCCACGCGAGATAGCTTCAAACTCCTTACAAACAGCCTCAGTTCGCCAATCCGACATATTGATGGACCGCAGTCGATCAGCAAATTCCGCCATGGGTTGATCCACGTAGCGCACATCACGCCCAATCACACGAGAAATACGCTCCGCACATTCATCGAATGTCAGCAATTCAGGCCCCGTCAAGTCATAGCTCTTGTTTTCGTGGCCCGGCTCCGTCAGAACCAGCCTGATAACCTCGCCGACATCTCTCAGATCAGTCGTGGCCACTGTCCCGTTGCCACCGGGAAACACTAATTCACCGCGTTCACGGATGCCTTTAGCCGAACCAAGAAACATCTGCATGAAAAAACTCGGACGGATGATGGTCCAGTTTATCCCGGATTGCCGAAGGTGCTTCTCAACGGCCACATGCATCTGCGTAATTGGATTGAGATTCTCCGGCACCGATTCGATGGACGACAGATAAACCAGCTGCTCCACACCCGCTGCAACCGCCAGATCGATGAAGCGCGTTTCCATCGCTTGTTGTTGCTCGCCGTTAGGCATGATGAGGACAGCTTTTTCGATGCCGGCAAGGGCTCGCTGCAGGAAGTCTTCATCGGACAGATCGCCAACAACGATATCCGCGCCCATCTCCTCGAAAGCTTCGCCTTTCTCACGACTGCGAACCATCGCGCTAAACGGTATGTCCGCAGCAGCTAACTGCCGCGCGACTTCACTGCCGGTCTTGCCTGAAGCTCCGGTAATCAGAATCATCTTCGTTCCTTGAGTCGCAAGCCCAGCGGCTTAATAGTCTTCCATCTCCGAGCACTCACCTTCGTCACGAGGCCCTTCAGGTTCGGCGCACTGAATGTCCTCAGCAGCCACCCACAGGGGGGTGCCTGCCACAATCAAGGTATGGACGGATCTATAGCCCTCAATACCGGCCACACTCAAATCATTAAGAGGATTCATCATCACATCAAGATCACCTTTTTTAATGGCCTTGTCGCAGATTGGCAGATCGTTGATGTACTTGGTCTTCACTACATGCTCGGGCATGTAGGCCTGGGCCGTCTGGGTAGTCAGAGGACCAGCGCAGATTTTTACATTCGGGCGCGCAATCAGATCGTTCAGATTATTGATCTCTTCAACAAGCGGCGAATCTTCGGGTATATGAATAAATTGGCTGGAGGCACTCATGGTGCAAGTGAAGCGACGAGACGTCCGCCGGCGCAAGCCCTGCGTTCGACCGCCCACGGCGTTCAACTGCGAAATGAAATCCACTTTGCCATCGACCAACAGCGAGGTCGCGGGTAACGTCCCTGGAGCCAGCACAACGTTCTCAATCTTCAGCTTGACGCCATACTGCTTTTCGATCTCATCAAAAACCGCATCCTGGTAACCCTGGCTGATAGCAGAAAAATACCAGGAGGTATTCTTGTCATTCTGCGGCACCCCCTGGACAAGCTGTCGAATGACGCCAGTCTCCAGAATATCCTTAAACATTCCGACCGGCTTTTCGGGCCAGGGCGCCAGATCCGGCAGCGGCAGGCAATCAACCAGGCGCACCATGTAGCTGTTGGCCGCTCCGGGTTTGTTCTCCGGGTACCTGGCAATAACCTCCTGATCCTTGCCGCTGGCAATCACCCGAATCCAGGCCGCATCAAAAGCCCGCACCAGCTGCTCGCGCCCCTTACGAATTTCCTCGGCCGACCAGTCGCCGCTGCGGACCGGCAGTTCATCGATCTTTGAGACAGCCTGCCCACCATGGGCACCGGCATAAGCCTGGCTCGTAGCCACCAGGGCGAGTCCAACAAGCAGGCCACTTATAGTTTTCCGGTAGTTCATGCGGGGCAACTCCACTGAATTATCAAGGCGCTCTAGATAACACCAAAAGGATGGGTAGTTGAGACCCCTCGTCCGGGCCGACTACTCTACGGATCATGATGACTTTACACCCTTACGTGGCCAGCCCCCATAACTCAGCTTCCGGGCAGCCCGAACACAGGCTGCAGGAGCAGACTTAATGAGCGCAACCGCATATGACCTCGTCGTGGTGGGGGGTGGTATCAATGGGGTCGGCGTCGCTCAGGCGGCCGCCGCCAGTGGCTATTCGGTCCTGTTGCTGGAGAAGCAAGCCATCGCTGCCGGTACCTCCAGCAAATCCAGCAAACTCATCCACGGTGGCTTGCGCTATCTGGAAAGCTATGAGTTCAGCCTGGTTGCCGAGAGCCTGAGGGAGCGGGCTCTGCTCCTTAAATTGGCCCCTGAACTGGTCCAGCTGCAGAATTTCTATCTGCCCCTGTATCAGCGCACAAGACGGGGGCCGGCGCTGATCAGAACGGGGCTGAGCCTCTATTACCTATTGAGCGGCCTGAACCCCGATGCCCGCTTTGCCACGGTGGGCCGAGCACACTGGGATAAGCTGCAGGGACTGCGCACGGAAGGCCTGCGCGCAGTCTTTCGCTACACTGACGCCCGCACAGATGATGCCCAGCTTACCCGCGCCGTCATGCGTTCAGCCATTGATCTGGGTGCAGATCTGGCCTGCCCGGCACAATTCACCGGCGCCCAACTGACAACTGCAGGCTGTGAAATCACATATCAAGAAAATGGGCGGGCGCACTCAGTCCGCAGCCAGATGCTGATCAATGCAGCCGGCCCCTGGGTCAATCACGTCAACCAGCTCATGCACCCGACCGTTAAGCAGATCCCCGTCGAACTCGTCCAGGGAACCCATATCGAGGTACCCGGGCAACTTGGCAATGAATTTTATTACGTGGAAAGCCCGCGCGATGGCCGAGCCGCTTTCGTGATGCCCAGGGAAGGCCGGCTTATTGTCGGCACCACGGAAACCCGCTACCGGGACCATCCTGACCAGGTCCATGCTCTTGCCGCAGAAGAAACCTATCTGCTGAACGTGCTCGGCTACTATTTTCCCGCCTTCAGGCACCTGCGGCGGTCGGATCTGCTCGACTCCTGGGCCGGGCTCAGAGTGCTCCCTGCCGGCGAAGGTCATGCCTTTCATCGTTCACGAGAAACGATTCTGCATCCCGATCAGCCAGACAGACCTCGCCTGATCAGTATCTATGGGGGCAAGCTCACTTCCTACCGAGCCACAGCCGCCAAGCTAATGGAGCAAATCAAGGCCTGGCTGCCGGACCGGCAAACGCGCGGGGACACGCGGCAGCTACCATTACATCCGGACTAAGGCTAAGGTGCCGGCCATGGAAATCGAGCCACTGCTCCTCCTTCAGGAAAGTCCGATCCTGCTCATCTTTACCGTACTGGGTATCGGTTACCTGGTCGGTAATCTGCGCCTGCTGGGCAATCCGCTCGGTGCAACTATCGGGGTACTGGTCGTCGGCCTGATGTTCGGCCACTGGGGCCTTAACATCGCGCCCATGGTGGGCACCTTCGGCTTCGCCCTGTTTATCTTTTCTGTCGGCCTGCAAGCCGGGCCCAGCTTCTTCAGCGCCTTTAAAGCCGATGGCGTTCGGTATGTGATTCTGTCGGTGGTGGTAGCCGGTGTGGGCCTGGGCCTGATTCTGTTATTCGGCGCCTTCACCGATCTGCCGCCGGGTTATGACGCCGGCTTGTTTGCCGGCGCCCTGACCAGCACCCCCTCCCTGGCAGGCGCCAGCGACGCTTTTCGCAGCGGACTGGGCAACCTGGGCGACTACCCCGCCAAGGAAGCAATTCAGAATGTCAGCATCGGCTATGCCATCACCTACCTGGGCGGCACCCTGGGCACCATTGCTTTCGTGCGCTACATACCGAAGCTGACAGGCATGGACCTGGTCAAAGAAGCGGCCACCCTGGAACGAGAACGCGGACTGAGCCAGAAACCTGCCCGACGGCGTGATGCCGCGGGACCACCGGTCATCCGTGCCTATGAGCTGCAACAGGACTCGGGCAAAACCCTTGCCCAGCGGCGACTTGAGATCAAGCTTGCGCTGGTGCCATTGAAAATCAAACGGGGCAACGAATTCCTGGAACCTGAGCCGGAAGTGGAACTGAAGAAGGGCGATGTGATTTCCATTTTTGCCGGCATCGATGTGCATCGCATGTTGCAGGAAAAACTGGGGCCTGAAGTGCTTGACTCCACCTTGCTGGATTTTGACGTGATCTCAGAAACGATCATCGTTCTGAATAAGGACTTTGTGGGACGCACACTGAATGAGGGCGACGATGTCAACAAACACGGCTGCTTCCTGACCAGTATTACGCGAGCCGGTATTGAACTGCCCCTGAGCGAGAATCTGCTGCTAAACCGCGGCGATCGTCTGACGGTGACGGGGGAACGTTCACGACTGGAAACGGTCGCAGGTCTCCTCGGTCATATCGAAGAGGATGTAGAAGAAACTGATCTGGCCACGTTCTCCTTTGGCATTGCGGCCGGTGTACTGACAGGCATGATCGCGATCAAGGTCGGTACGGTCTCCATTGGTCTTGGAATGGCTGGCGGACTTCTGATAGCCGGCATCATCATTGGCTCAATCAGCGCCCTGAACCCGGCTTTCGGTCGCGTGCCCCGGCCGGCCCGTTACCTGCTCAGAGAACTGGGCCTGATGCTCTTCATGGCACAGGTCGGACTCAATGCGGGTGGCGGCATTGTGGCTGCGCTGAGTTCTGTGGGCCCGCTCATTGTC
Source organism: Gammaproteobacteria bacterium (assembly GCA_051008735.1). Lineage (GTDB taxonomy): Bacteria > Pseudomonadota > Gammaproteobacteria > Steroidobacterales > J054. The sequence goes on from JBPCXH010000202.1 coordinate 9,849, forward strand.
GTCATGGGTCTGGGCATCACCCTGATTCCAGCGATCGTTGCCTACACAATTGGCCGCAAACTACTCAAACTCAATCCGGCCCTGCTGCTGGGGTCCGTGACCGGCGCAATGACCAGCACGCCGGCTCTGAACGTACTCAATGATATGGCGAAAAGCCCCGTGCCGGCGCTGGGCTATGCCGGCACGTACACCATCGCCAATGTTCTTCTAACTTTTTGCGGCGCGATTATCGCAGCGCTGTAAACACTGCCTCGCCCGATCAGAATCACCGCACGCCTGCGCGAATAGCCCGGCGTATGGCTCGCTCATTGTCGCGAATACGGTCTTTCACCCCGGCAACTGCAATCACCGCCGTTTGGCCGCGGTATTGCGTCCGGTAACACACGGCACCGACGCCCTTAAGATGCAAATCGTAGGCGGTGTACCACGAGCGGCTTCGCAGGTCCGACAATAACTGAGCCAAACCCAGGATTTCCCGACGCCTGGCGATCACCGACTCCCGACTCGCCAAGGCTACCAGGGACTCCTCGCGCTGCGGGGCAGTCCCGGCGCTTAATAGCAGACGGCCAGCGGCGCTGCGCCACAAGGCATCACCGCGGCCTGCGTGCAACTGCAGAGCCACCGGGTGGTCTGCCATGCAGGCATACAGAACCTCGAGATCAAGGCCCCTAACCACACTCAGGCTAGTTGTTTCGCCCGTCGCCGATGCAATGCCGTCGACACGCGACCGCCAGTGCGCATCAGGCGGATCGGGTTCGCGCATTATCTGCCCAAGCGCAGCCAGACGCCGGGTAGGAAAGTAGCTGCGCCCTGCCGGGTCAAATGCCAGGTAATCCAGCTCCACAAGCTTGGCCAGCAGCGCTCGAAGACTCGGCTGAGGAATCTTAAGGGCCTTGCGTAATTCAACTGCTGTCATGGGCTTGCGACGCTGACGAATCATTTCGAATACTGCGAACGCGCGGGCGACAGACTGACTGACGTTGTCACTCATGAGAACCGCCGCCGATCGAGGGTATAGAAGCAAAGAACGAGCGCGCTTAGAGCACTGGCAATCGCCGGCGCCGTTGCCGCCGAAAACAGGATTACCTGACGCACAGACTCATCGGCCCCTGATACATCGGCTGGGTCAAAACCCGCCTGATCGAGCGCCAGACCAAACACCAGGGGCCCGAGTGCGAAAGCAGTTTTTTCCATGAAACTGTAGGCGGCAGTAAAAACTCCTTCGCGCTGCAAACCAGTGAGTCGACTGTCTTCCTGAATCGCATCCGGCAGCATGGCCTGGGCTGTCAGGGTCAGACCCCCGGTCACCACGCCGATGCCGAAACCACGCAGTAAATAGACAGACCAACTCTCCCCCGTGCCAGCCAGAAACCAGGACAAGAGAACAGGCACATAGAAAAAAACGGCCAGCAGGTACGTATTGCGTTTACCCAGACGTCGGCTGCTCGCCAGCCAAAAAGGAATGGCCAACAAGGTCCCGGCGGTTGATGAAAAAACGAAGGCACTGGCGGCCGCCTCGTCACGCTGCAGTACGACCGTCACCATGAAAAGCAGAGAACTGATGGCAAGGGCAACCCCTGTCATATGCAGAAACTTGGCGCTCAGCAGAACAATGAAGGGCCTGTTTGCCAGAGCCTGGGACCATTGTTCTTTGAGACCGACGTAATGTGAGGAGCGAGTGGTGAAGGCCGCACTGCTCGTACCAAAAAAACTGGCTGCCATGCTGCTGCCGATAATGGCCGCCAACACCCAGGACATCGCGCTATAGGCAGCTGCGTCGCCACCAAATTCGCTCACCAGAAACGGCCCAAGGGCACCACCCACCAGTATCCCTAAGGCGACGAAAACCACCCGCATGGACATGAGCCTGGATTGTTCATGGTAATCACGCGTCATTTCCGCCGGCATGGCCAGATACGGAATATTGAACATGGTGTACCCGAGGGCGTACAGCAGCAGTGCAACAGCAGCCCAGATAACCGACTGCATCCCGGCACCCGCCGGCACATAAAACAGCAGCACAAAGGCAAGGGGACTGACGAAGGCTGCGACAAATAGCCAGGGCCGCCGCCTGCCCCAAGGACTTCGGGTCCGATCACTCAGCACCCCCATCAGGGGGTCTGTGATGATATCGAAGCACTTGGCGAGAAAAACCAGTGTGCCGGCAGTCGCCGGCGACAGACCGACGGCGCGAATCAAATAGAAGAGCGCCAGAAAGCCGACAGCATTTATAAGTGCTGCGCCACCCAGGGAGCCAATACCCCAGCCCAGGCGGAGCCCCCAGGACAGCTGCGCGGGCTTGGCGATGTTCGCATCAACGCTCAATGAAAAGGGCCGGAAAAATTATTAGATATATAATTGTCATTTTTATAATTGTATTGACCGAGTGCTGACTTGGCTACTAGCATGAAACCCCGATTCGACAGGCGGCGACTTCCTTATGATCAGCGTAAATCATGATGAACGGGCGCAGCAGCAGTTTGTCCTCGCTCTGAATCAGTATGTCCAAGGCACCCTGGCGGAGGGCAGCCGGCGCGTGTGCGAACAACGGGTTCAACCTGAACTCGGCATTCATGATCTGCAAAAAAACACGGACCGGCAGCGGTTGCGAAAGCGGATGGAACAGGAAGAACTGCACCGTTTTTGGTTGAACCTGATGCAGACCTGGCAGGACCAGTTATGGACTTGCGTGGGCGAATGCGTCGACCGGCAGCTTGATGATCTGACTGCACAATGCCTGCCCGGCGACAATGACCTGGGCACCCTGACCCTGAACCCGAAGCTGGAACTGCCGGTCTATCAGTTGGCCGTAGACAATCACTCCCTTCCCGGCGGCTATCATGCAGAGATAGGCAGCAATGATGTTCGCCAAGGGGCTATTTACGCCCAGTCCGCCAATGTTTACCTGCTCGGGCGAACAGGCGCGCGCCATGATTACCGCGGCCAGACGCTCATGGCACATATCCTGGAACGCTTCGGCGATCAGCAGCCTTCGAAACTGCTTGATCTGGGCTGCCTGGTAGGAGCCAGCACCTTTGCCTATGGCGAACAATTTCCGGAAGCCGAGATTCACGCGGTCGACACATCAGCTCCAGCGCTGCGTTTCGCCCATGGACAAGCCGAAGCCCGCGGACTGAAGGTCCATTTCTCCCAACAAGACGCCGAGCACCTCAACCACCCCAGCCAGTCCTTCGACTGGGTCGTATCCCATGCCCTGCTCCATGAGACATCCAGTGCCGCGGTAAAGCAGATTTTCAGGGAGTGCTTTCGGGTACTTAAACCCGGCGGCATCATGGCCCACATCGAGATACCGGCCCGTATGGAGGTCATGTCCCCGTGGGAGTATCTGCGCAGTTCCTATGAGGCCTTCTACAATCAGGAGCCTTTCTGGAACGGTCTGACCGAAATCGACCTGGCCAGTCTGGCACAGACGGCAGGTTTTACAGAGGCCGCGCAAGGCTTCCAGAAAACCACGGCCGATGGGCGCGCAGGCAAGCCGGGTTTTATCAGCATTGCGGACGGCAAAATGGACCTGACAAACTGGTTTGTAATGTCGGCGCGCCGACCCCTGAGTTAACACCATGACCCCACCGAATGATCCCTTGCGAGACCGCGTGCAATTTGTCCTGAACGGGCGCCCGAGTTTTTTTAACGACCCGGCCGTGGACAAACTCCTCGCCATGAACATGGCGCTGTTGAGTGAAATTTGCGTCCTGCGCGACCGACTGGATGCCCACGAGCGGCTCGCCGCGTCACTGGAGCTGTTTGGCCCCGGCGATGTGGATCAGTTTGTACCCGATGACGAAGCGAATGCCGCGCGCACCAAAATACGGGAAGCGTCCGTGGACCGGGTCATGAAGGGACTCACGGAAGAAATTGTCCGGTTACGACAAACATGAGATTGCTGCTCATTGGCCTTGCCCTGTTCTCGCCGCTTAGCCCGGCACAAACGGCCTGTGAAGAAATGGCCCGTGCATTGGGCCTGGAACAGATTCCCGATGCGCCCACCAGCCTGACGGCCGCCGAGTCGATCGAGGCCAGCAACGAACTCCCCGCCCACTGCCGGATCAGGGGCTATGTCGCGCCCCAGGTGCGCTTCGAACTTCGCCTGCCACTTGAGGATTGGAACCAGAAGCTCCTGATGCAGGGTTGTGGCGGCCTGTGCGGCGACATTCGCAGTGCGAGCTGTGATGATGCCTTGGCGCGCAGCTATGCCGTGGTAACGACGGATATGGGCCACCAGGCGCCCGCTTATCAGTCCCTGTGGGCCCTGGATAATCGAGCGGCAGAAATAGATTTCGCCTACCGGGCTACCCACGTCACTCTCGTGGCGGCCAAAGCTCTGGTCGCCCGGTATTACGGCAGGCCGCAAACGAAAGCTTATTTTCGAGGCTGCTCCACGGGGGGGCGCCAGGGCATGGTGTCGGCCCAGCGCTTCCCGGCAGACTTCGACGGCATCATCGCCGGGGCACCCGTACTTGACGAAACGGGCACGGCAGCCCTGCACCTGATCTGGTCGGGACTTGCCAACCTCGACGCCCAGGATCAAGCCGTACTGTCTGCGGATCGCGTCGCACAGGTTCACCAACGGATCATGGCCAGCTGTGCCGGCGATAATGGCCTGATCACCGATCCTCGCACCTGCGACTGGCGGGCCGCGTTAGTTGCCTGCCAGGATGAGCCCTCAGACCCGGCCTGCCTGAACAACGCCGAGCTGAGCACCCTGAACAAACTCTACAACGGCGCCCGGGATTCAAAAGGACGCAGCCTCGTTCCCGGCGGCCTGATGCCCGGGTCCGAGTACGAGTGGGTCCCCAATTTCGTCGGCGCCGACGGACCCGCCGTGTTTCACCCGGACGGACCCATCCAGCAGCTCTACCAGAGCCTGTTGTTCTATCGTGATCCGGGCCCCGGGCATTCGGCCCGTGAATTTGATTTTGACCGGGACCCGCCCCGGCTGGCCCTGATGGAGGTCATCTACTCCGCCCGGAATCCCGATTTGCGTCGCTTTCGCGATCGGGGCGGCAAACTGATCCTCTATCAGGGCTGGGATGACGTGGAAGTCACACCCCTCAACACGGTGGACTACTTCGAAACCCTGACCGCCACCATGGGCGGGGCCGAGCAGACAGGGCGATTCGCGCGACTGTTCATGCTCCCCGGGGTGGCACATTGCCGGCGCGGCCCGGGTGCCGATACCGTGGACTGGCTGAGCTACCTGGAAGCCTGGGCTGAGACGGACAGCCCGCCCGACGAAGTCATCGCGTATCACCTGGTCAAAGAGCAGACCTACCTGGGCCTGCCCCGGCCCCGCTTCCCCCTTGAGCCCGCCAAATTCGATCGCCGATCAGCCATCAGGCCCTACTCTGTTGTCAGCCGCTGAATTGCTTGCACCAATCACTGACTGAGGGCAGAACCCTTCGGGATCTACCCACCGGCAGATAGCTCTATAATGAACAGGCATGAGCAAGTTTGATCCCGGATGGAGACTTTTGATGGGCCGTTCCAAGCCACTGCAATACACAATTCCTGCCACCCTGTGCCTGGCAGCCCTGCTGGCCGCCTGCTCACCCGGCAAACCGCCGGCCACTGAGCCGGCCCCGCCCGCTCAGACATCCAGTAGCGACATCGGTGGGGATCTGTTCGAGAAGCAATGCGGGGCCTGTCATGGCGTTAACGGTCGAGGTCCATCCCTGGCGACTCTTCGAGCCCTGAGTTCGGAGGACCTGCGGGCAGGCATAAGAAACCACCCCACTGCGGGCACCATTCCACAGCGACTGCCGGCGGCTGAACTCAGCGACCTGATCGAATACCTGGAGCAATAATTCCACACCCCACCGCAGGCCTGCGCCAACTGGCAACGCGGCGCCCGTCTTGTGCGAAAATACACCAATTCATTGACACAGCGCCGCGGACGGCCCGGATAACTGACGGCCAGGGCGCGCAAAACAGAGCCAATGCTGCATACACCCATAAAGAAGCTCCACCGCTTCATCGTTTTGAAGTCTGTGTTTTTTCTGCCGGAAGAAAAGCGCCTGCAGGTCGAACGACGTCACCGAGGCCGCGAGCAACTTGGCAAGTTGCGCCGCGCCGATTGCACTTTTGCGTCCTATGGGAATAGTGGGCGGACCTGGATGCGGGTCATGCTGTCACGCTTCTATCAGGAGAGATATGGGATTAATAAGCCACGGCTGATTAATTTCGACAACTTTCATCGCAAAAATCCTGCTGTTCCGACCGTGTTCTTCACCCACGATAATTTCATTAAGGACTACACGGGTAATTTCGACAGTAAAGCCGATTTTTATGATCGAAAAACCATTCTGATGGTGCGCAACCCGGCCGACGTCTCGGTCTCTCAGTACTTCCAGTGGCAACACAGGATGAAGCCCGAAAAGAAAGCTTTGAACCGCTTCCCTCCCCATGAAAGCGAAGTCGAACTTTTTGATTTTATTATGCGGCCCGATTCAGGGCTGCCAAAAATCATCAAGTTCATGAATGTCTGGGCCGAGGATCTCGCTAATATTGATGACTTCCTGCTTGTACGCTACGAAGACCTGCGAGCGGACACCGAGAAATGGCTGGACGAGATTCTGCGCTTCATGGACACGCCTGGCACGGAGGCCGAAGTCCATGATGCAGTGGATTACGGCTCCATCAAAAATATGAAGAAGCTGGAGACCACGTCCACCGGCTGGGTAGGCGGAGGACGCCTGAAGCCAGGCGACAAAGACAACCCGGATTCCTATAAAGTTCGCCGCGCCAAGGTAGGTGGCTACAGTGATTATTTTGACGCCGAACAATTGGCACAGGTTAACCAGCTGATTGAGGAGACCCTGTCACCGGTATTTGGCTACACGGGTTCCGGCACAAGCGACAACAATGACAGCGATACCGCGGCCATAGCCGTCGGTAATGGGTAAAGACCATGCAAGACCAAAACTCCGCGAACCAGAAACCCTGTGTCTTTATTCAGACTAACCCGCGCCAGATGCTCGGTGCCGTAGTTTCAGAATATTCTCTGCGCCGCAACAGCACAAACGCAGACAAATTCGAAATCAAGATCATGCACACGCAAGATTTTGATTATCTGAAACAACGTGAGGGCCAATTCTACCTGAGAGACGGTGATCGCCGGGCCTGGCTGATTGACGACCTTCAGTCTTTCACACCCTTGCGTTTCCAGCCACCTGAACTGATGGGCTACCAAGGCAAAGCCGCAGTAATTGATCCCGATGTGTTCGCCGTTGGCGATGTCTGGGAACTCCTGTCGCGCGACATGGAAGACTACGCTCTGATGTGTCGACCCAAGTCAGGAAACAAGGGCAAACGTGGCTGCCTGGCCTCCAGCGTCATGTTGCTGGATTGCGGAAAACTGAAACACTGGCGCGTTGCCGAGCAATTCGACGAGATGTTTGAGTTCAAGCGTGACTACATGGATTGGGTCTGTCTGCATGATGAAGACCGGGACCGGGTCGGCCTGTTCGAAAATCACTGGAATGATTTCGACAATCTGGATGACCAGACCCGTCTGATTCATAACACCAAACGCAAGACCCAGCCCTGGAAAACGGGCCTGCCGGTGGACTTCCGACCCGCCGATACTTTTCGCCTGTTCCCGCCAAGACACTGGGGCCGCCGCGTTCGCCGCGCCTTGTTTGGCGACTATCGATTCACCGGCCGCTATAAGCGGCACCCGGACCCACGTCAGGAGCAGTTCTTTTTCGGCCTGCTGAAGGAATGCCTGGAAAAGGGCGTGGTGACAGAAGCCATGCTGCGCGAGGAGATGGGCCGCAATCACATTCGGCACGACGCCATGGACGTCCTCGATCGTGTCCCCGGCCTGCCGGCCTGAAATCACTCAGACCGGGTTAGTGCCCACCGCGGCGACCGGCGGCGGGACAGCTGACTGTTCCGCCTGCGTGTAACCCAGCTGCGGCAGCAAATCACGGTCCACCATTGCATCGATGACTTTTAGCTCTTCATCGCTGAAGTAATCTCGATAACCACCCACCTTGCCACGGCGAACCTTGAAGGAATCGGGGTTGCTCTTGTCCCCGGGTACCAGACGCCAACCGGCCCGCCAAAATGAAAAAGTCGACTTGCCGGCTTCCATTTTCTTCAGGTTCTCGTAGGCCGCGAAATCCACGGCATCCTTGATCTGATCATCCGTCGCCGGCGTGCCGGTGAATTCAAGAACCTTGGCCAAAGCAACTCCGGGCTCACGTCGCATGTCTTCATAACGAATGGTTAATACATCGCCAATATCCGGTATGCCGCGCAACCAGCCATTGAAATAGCTAATGACCCGCGGCAGCCCCACTTCAGGATTCAGCATAAATTCGTAGATGGAAACCTCGGCTCCGTGCTTCGGGTAATCGTTGATCCACTTTTTGTGTGGCCGCATCCGGTACTGCCACTGGAAAAACTGGGACACGGCAACATCCCGTGGATCCCGGGCCAGAAACACGATTTTCTTGCCATGAAAATCGACTTTGGTGTCGTAACCATTGCCCGTGTAGTCGCGCAGATAATTGCCGTGAGTAAAAAACACTTTCGGGATAGCAGCGTCTTTCTTGTGCAAATTATCGAAGCCCAGCAAAGTATGCTCTTCGCCGAGGCCAAATCGGGTCTGATAGAAACGGGACAACATGACGCGCAACCAGGTCCGGCCACTCTTACCCCAGGAGATCAGCAGCCAGTCGGCAGCATGCAGATACCGATATTCATCCCGACCACGCAACCACCGATCCACAGCCTTGCGCCGCGGCTTGGGCAGAAAAAACAGCACCCTGAAAATCACATGTCGGGTAATAGCGCTCAGCACAGAACAGGCCTGTCAGTAACTAGGGGAATGCGATTTTATCGTCTTTTTGGGCGTCGATGGCAGGAAGCGACTTTTGTTAGCCTCGGGCGCTGGCAATAAGCCCCGGGCGCCGGTAATCTCCTGAGCCAAGCAGCCAGATCAATCGGACAGCAGCCAATGCAAGGAATTAATTTCGAGGCAATTGACGCCGCCCCGCTCCAGCAGGATCCCTTCGATTTTCTGGTGGTACCCGGCTGCCTGGATGCCTCCGCACTGGCCACCATCAACCAGGACTACCCGACTATCGAACAACCCGGCAATTTGTCGGTGGATGCTGTCAGCTTTGGCCCCAGCTTCCAGTCGGTTCTGGACCAATTGCAGGGCCCTGAACTCGCCAAGCACATCGGCCGGAAGTTCAGCGTTGACCTGATGGACTGCCCGGTGACAACCACGGTGCGCAAGTTTTGCGAGCCCAGCGATGGCAATATCCACACGGACCATCCCAGCAAAATAATTACCGTACTGATGTACTTCAATGAGCACTGGTCGGAAAATAGTGGCCAGTTGCGCATGCTGAGATCCGCAACGGACATTGAAGACTTTGCCGCCGAAGTCCCCCCGCAAGGCGGCACCTTGCTAGCCTTCAGGCGGACTGATATTTCTTATCATGGCCACAAACGCTTCGTCGGCGAGCGCCGCATGGTGCAAATGAACTACCTGCGAGCCACACGTCTGGCCCAGTGGAAACAACAGCTGGATCGCCTCGGTACGCGCGCCATGAAAAAAGCCGCTCGGGTTTTCGGCAATTAAGCCGATCCGGTCGCTATAACTCCGAACGAATTCGCGCGACCACGCCGGATAAATCATCAGGGAGACTTCCCCGGGGGGAAGGAATATCTCCCCCGGCCGGCACCGCAAGCCCCCGCTCCATCAGCAGGTCATGCACAGCCGTAAAATCCCGGGTCCGGGGCAACAAACGCAAAGCACCGCCCACAGATCGAATTCGCCCGCGCAGGGAATCCACACGCGAACCCTGGTCGGGTCGATAAAGCCAACGCGCCGCACGCCGACGCAGCTGGTCCAGCTTCCCCACAGCACTGAAGGGTAGAGGAAAAATCGCCAGGGGCCTCCCCAACTGGGCAACCTCTACCAGCATGGATACGCTTTCACCTGTGACCACGAATTCATCAGCGAGCCCCAGAAGAGCATGATAAGGGTTATTGCTTGCTCCCCGATGCCATTCGAAAAATTCGGCACCGGCTGGTAGCTGGTGGCGCAGAGCCGCCGTTGCCGCAGGCGGAGTGCGTGGACTGGTTGTAAAGTAGGGTGTTCCACCGCGCGCCCGAACATCCCGTGCAATCCTCAGAAGACGCTGAGTCACGCCGCGGTTGAAGACAAAGGGATTGGTGGGCCCACCGATAAGGATGCCCACCAGAGGCCGGGGCAAGGCGGCGAAACGATCGCGCCACTCATCAGCAGCCTGCAGTACCCGCTCCCGGTCAACCTGGAGTAAAGGCAGACCGATAGGATAGACATTATGCGCCGGCGGAATCTGGATTTCGGCACTGGTGATAATCAGGTCATAGAAATGCGTCGCGCCTGAGGGCTTGCCGATGAGGTAGATGCGACTGCGACCGCCGGACTGCTCCTGAACCCATCGCGCCACCATGGTCAGGCGGCGACCCACGGTGACGACGATATCGGGCCAAGGCGCTGAAAGCGTATCGGAGGCATCCAGATCCAGATGATGCAGGGAGGGCGTCACTTTCGGCTTGCCCTTGATCCAGGGAGCCTTTACCCGCACATAGCGCCGTTCAAAAGGCAGCCCGAGCGCAGCCATCAGGGTTTCAGCCTGCGCATTGTCACCCAGACGATCACCGACAATCAGCCATATACGAGGCGACTGCCCCGTCCCGCTGGCCGATGACATCTCAGCCGTGGGCCGAGACTGGCTCATCACCGGCGATATCGGGGTCGTAGCCGAACACGGGATTCAGACGCTCCCTGACGAGCCCCTCCAACTCAGCGGCCTGCTCAGGCGTGAAGTAGTCGCGATAGCCCCCGACCTTGCCCCGTCGTACCTTGAAGGTTGTGGGATCGTCAGGATTACGCAGCTTCATACCGCCCTGACGGAAAAAGCCCTTGCTTTCCATCTGCCGCAAGTTATCGAACGAGCCAAACTGCACCGCTTCATCAATTTCCGCATCGGAGAAATCATCACCCATCAGCTGCACAACCTGCTTCAGGGTCGTACCGGGTTCGGCGCGCAGATCTTCATAACGAATAGTGGTGCCAAGCTCCAGTTCCTGAAGGTTGCGATGCCAGGTATTCAAAAACTCAATCAAGCAAGGTAAACCAATATCACTATGACGAACAAAGTCCCACATTTCGACGGAATGGCGATCGATGGGATGGTCGATGAAGTGATTGATCAGTTCCTGTTTAGCAGCGGACTGGCGCTTGGTGAATTGAAAATACCAGGACACGGCAATATCCAGAGGATTTCGCGCGATCAGTAAAACCGGCTTCTGACGAAGCCCGGTGTCAGCAACCCCCGGTGCCAGAGCATCACCAATCACGCCCTCGTAACTGTAGTAACCATTGGTTGCTGCCAGCCGGGGAATATCCGGGTGCTTGCGCGCCAACTCATCGGTATTAATGAGCCGATTCGCGGCCAGACCATGGCGGACCTGGTAAAGGCGAGAGAGCATCACCTTCAGCCAGGTATTCCCGCTCTTCGGATGGCCAATGATCAGCATACGCGCTCGCTGCGCCTTGGCCATTTCCAGGCGTGATAAATAATGGCGGCGGAGCGCAACGCGCGTTTTGGCGGGAAACGGATAAGTCGGCGCCAGAATCGACCACTTCTTCACGCCATCACTTAAGTGCAACATGGGGGAACTCCCGGAAACAGGGCAACGGCCGTCAGAGCAGGGCCGTGGACGTTAAATTATCGAGAAATAACAATCAATTATGCCCGACCCGAGTCCGGCACAGCAAGACTAGCAGTGGCGGCCGGCTCAGCATCTTTGGCCCACAGGCGCTGGGTGATAAACCAGTCTTCGGGCACGGCACGAATCCAGTCCTCAAAATACTCGTTAACGGTTGTGGTCATGGCGATCGCCTTCTGCACATCACCCACCACGTCAGACGGTGCCTCAACAGGGGGCAGGAACGTGACCCGGAAGCGACCGTGCGCCAGCCTCTCCGTGCGGACAGGAATCAGGTCGATCCCATGCCGCACGGCCAACCTGGCTGGAATCAGCGAGGTCAACTTATCGATACCGAAAAAGGGCACAGGTGACCCCGAATCAACCCGCTGGTCCATGATCAGACCAACACTGCGGCCTTGGGCAATTTCGCGCAGCATGGCCCGCATACTCTCATCACGCGCTAACAGTCCTGAGCCGTGACCGGCCCGCCGACAGCGTGCAATTATCCGGTCCAGGTAGGGATTTTGCAGGGGCGTATAGACAGCGCTTACCTCAAGGCCCATCTGCGCCATGGCACAGCCTGATATTTCCCAGTTGCCCAGGTGCGGTGACACCAGAACGGCGGCCTGCCCGGCGGCAGACAGCCGGGTCAGATGCTCGCCACCAACGACCTCAATGGACTTGGCAAAATTTCTATTGAGGCGCGCCAAGTGCGCATATTCAGCGAAAACTTTGCCAATATTGCCCCACAGTGCTCGCCCCATCGCCTCCCGCTCCGACGGACTACTGTCGGGGAAGGCCAGTTCGAGGTTACGTTGAACACGACGATGCTTGAATTGACGTGGGCCGAGAAACCCCATACCACGGCTGGCTATCGCCTGAGCCCAGGACAGAGGCATCAACCAGGCTAAGACCAGGAAACAGCCGAACAGGAAGGATTCCACCACCCAGATAAAGCGGTGAATGACCGGCCAGCGCTCAGCAATATGGCGCAGGGAACTACCGATCAGCAAGCGTGCCAAGAGGGTCTCCTATAAATAACACGGGTATTCTGATGTTAGAACAATGGGCTAGTGCTTTTACCAGCCAGATTTTATCGCCGCCAGCCCCTGCTGCAACGAGATAGCGGGGCGCCAGGCGGTACGAGCCGAAAAACTGCGGTCGCGGCACACCCAGTCCGGATGGCGAAGTTGCGCTAATTTATCAGGCGTTAGCGCCGGAACAATACCCAAGCCATTGCCCAGTTGCTGGCCAATCCAGGCGACGGCATTAAGCAGGCGGGGCGGCGCGGGCCTCAAGCTGACTGACCGGCCCAGAACGGACTGGGCGACCGCAACAAATTCAATCCAGCTGTAACCGCCTTCCTGCTGATCATCGATATCAAAAATTCCGGTGATGCTGCTGTCAGCCAACCAGGCGCTGACGGCGGTGGCGATATCGTCGGCATGCACCACTGAGAAGCGGGCCTGAGGGGAGCCGGGACTAAAGGCCAAGCCACGATCCATCCAGCGCAACATACCAACCACTTCAGCGGAACCCGGGCCGTACACGGCGGGCGGCCGAAACGCAGCCCAGTGAAGATCAGGCATAGCCGCCAGAATTTCCTCAGCCTGTCGCTTGCTTTGCGCATAGGCTGATACCTGGGGTTCACGCGCAGCGAGGGAAGAAATCAGCAAGAAAGGCGGATTCCCCGTCGCAATCGCCTGTTGAGCCAGACGCTGAGTGCCCGCGGCGTTGACCTCCTCGAAGTGAGTTAATCTCGCCGCCCGGGTAAGACCGGCGCAATGCACCACGGCATCTACACCAGTGACGAGCGATTCAAGCGCCCGGGAGTCAGCCAAACTACCGGGGACAAGCTGAGCGTTAAGCCCCTTGGGTATCCGGTCCGGTGAGCGCGCCAGCAGGCGCAACTGATGCCCCTGGGCATGGAGATGGCGGGCAATCACGCCACCCACGAAGCCGGTGGCACCGGTAAGAGCCACCAGAGACGATGCGGGTAACCCGTCAGTCACGGGCGTGCGACATTCTGACAGCAGACCGCGTGATTAAGCCGCAGATGTCCTGAGCTGTTCCCAACTCTCTGACTCAAGGAACTCAAGTCGAGCCCGTGAACGCGACAGCTTGCCTGATGAGGTGCGCGGCAGCGTATGAGGCGGTACCAGTACCACGTGGCAATCCGTGCCGAACTCAGTGCGAACACTGTTGCGGATGCTCTCGATAACTTCTGCTCGCCGGGTCTCTTCGGTCTCACGACATTGCACGATGAGCACAATCGTGTGTTTGTCCACATGTTCCGTGGTCAACTCGAAGGCCAGGGCATCATTGGTACGTATGCCACGCTGTTGCTCGGCAATGTACTCAAGATCTTGCGGCCAGATATTTCGACCATTGACAATGATCAGATCTTTGCTGCGCCCGGTGATAACCAGGCGATCAGCAATGCGATAGCCCAAATCGCCGGTGTTAAACCAGCCATCCGCGGACAGATGCTGGTTGGTCAATTCAGGCTCGTTGAAGTAACCGGACATCATGCTGGGTCCGCGAACGTAGATAGCACCACTATGGCGCTCGGGCAGCTCTTCACCCTTCTCATCACGAACCTGCAATTGATGGCCTGGCAGAGCCACGCCGCAATCCACGAAGGCCTTCGTCGCAATCGTGGTCGAAGCGGCATCTACCGGCACCGCCTGCTTGTCACGCGACAACTTGTCACGATCAATCCTGTCGAAAGCGACGCCCTCGCCCAGGGGCGAGAAAGTGATTGCCAGGGAATGCTCGGCCATGCCGTAACACGGCAGAAATGCTTCCTTGCGGAAACCGGCCGGCTCGAGAACTTCAGCAAAATGCTCAAGGGTCTCGGCGCGAATCATTTCGGCGCCCACACCAGCAACCCGCCAGGCTGACAGGTCATAGTTGCTGACATCAAGAGCACCGACGCGACGCGCAACCAGTTCATAACCGAAGGGCGGCGCGAATGAAATTGTGGCTTTGCTCTGGCTCATCAATTCCAGCCAGACACGCGGACGCAGGGCGAAAGTCGAGGTTGCCATGTAGTCCACTGAACGCTGAGTCGCCAGCGGCACCAAGACCAGACCAACCAGGCCCATGTCGTGGTAGTAGGGCAGCCAGGAGACCATACGGTCATTCTCATTAACCTTTACGCCGTGCCGAATGATGGCCTGCAGGTTAGCGAGCACGGCACGCTGGCTGACCACCACACCGCGCGGCATTTGCGTGCTGCCGGAGGTGTACTGGATATAAGCCGCGTCGTCGGGCTCCGAAGCAAACAAGGGCCGATGGGATTCCGGCAGCTCGTCAAAGGACTGAGCAGAACCAATAAACTGCACGCCGAGGTCACCGGCGGCTTCCTGCATGGTCGGCACCAGTTCGGCCGACGAAATAAGCACTTTGGGCTGCGAAGTTTTCACCAGGTTTCGCAATTGGTGAATGAAGAAATCGCGTTTACCGAGGCCGGCAGGTGCCGGCAGGGGAACAGGCACCAGGCCTGTGTACTGGCATGCGAAAAACAGCGTGACAAAATCCGGCGTGGTTTCACCCACCAGAGCCACCCGATCGCCACGGCCGAGGCCGAGCTGCATCAGGCGACGAGCCTGGCACAAGGCGCGCGCGCGCAACTCTGCGTAAGGCAGCACAGCATTAAGCTCGCCCTTACGACCATAGAAATTGAAGCCCGCAACACCCCGAGCCGCGTAATCAAGCGCTTCGGCTAAGGTGCCGAAATCGCCTGGACGAAACTCGATCTGACTCTCTAGTGGCGTGGGCCGCAGAATCGATTGTGACTCTCGGTCCATATGGAATCGCCCTCCCTACGTATCACACGCGAATTAAGGCAGTACTCGTCCATGGCGTTTCCGCCCATTCAACAATAACTGCTTTGAAAGTATTGCTCGTGATGCTCCATCCAGATTGCAGAATCCGGACAGCACGCGCACAAATTGGACCGCTAATGGGTACCAAATAATTCGGCCAACATCCCCAACGGTCGGAAGTTTACCTCAGTTGCCAGCCTTGCCGAACACCTCGCTGCAGTTCGGCCCGCAAAACCCAACGGCGTATGTTACTTATAAATAAGCGAACCGAAACCCCAATGCAGGTCAGAATTGCGGACTTTTGTCTCGAATCTGTAACTTCACCGGGGGTTGAATTTGATTAATTCCGGCTTCATCCGAAGCTCCTAAAGACCCAAAAAAAATCATAAGATACTGTTTTTTATGAAATTGATCTCCATAGTGCTGGCGGGCGAGCGACCCGGCCGAAGCCCCGTCGCGGAGGCAGCCGGCGTCCCCTGCAAAGCCCTCGCAAACGTGGGCGAAATCCCGATGCTGACCCGGGTTTTGCGCACTCTCGCGCGCACGCCAAATATCGAAAAATGCGTAGTCGTCGGTAACTCTGAGTTCAAAAATGCGCTAGAGCCAATACTGGCGGGCTTTTCAGGCTTCGCCAGCTGGCAGGATGGGGCAGACTCGCCAGCCCGCAGCGCTGCCCTGGCAGCCCAGACTATCCCGCCCGACAACGGCGTTCTGCTGACCACGGCTGACCACCCCCTGCTGGAACCCTCAATGATTCAGGAACTCTGCGCTATTCGGGGCACAGAGAACCCCGATGTGGTGGTGGGACTGGTCCGACACGCCCAGGTGATGGCGCAGCACCCCGAGGCCCGCTGCACACCGCTGGGCTTTAGTGATGGCCCCTATTGCGGCACCAACCTGTTCCTCTTCCGGACTGCAAGAAGCCGCTCGCTCATGACGCAGTGGCAGACTGTTGAACAGGCGCGCAAGACACCCTGGCGGGTGGTCGGAATACTCGGGCCAGGGGCCGTGCTTGGCTACCTGTTAGGGCGCCTCAGCCTGGCACGGGCGCTGCAGCAGCTATCCAGGCGCCTGGAACTGGACATCGGAGCAACGGAACTGAGCAATACGCGGGCTGCTCTGGATGTGGATACCGTCGGGGACTGGGAATTTGCCGGCCGACTGATTCAGGCAGACACGCCGGGCGCCTGACTGAAGTTCGGCACTGTAATGTCGCGGCGCTCAAACTCCGTGATGACGCCATCACGCAATCCACGCACGACCACCTCCACCCGCCAGCCGGAGTCGTCCCGACGCACGTGATACAGGTTGTAGCTGGCCCGCTTGTCCGGCGCCGGCAATCGGTACGAGGCTGAGGGGACGGCAACCACCGGAATTAGGCCGGCAGCGGATTCGAGGGAAGACCAGCGGGCGGTGTGGTCATGGCCATGCAACACCAGGTGAGCCCCACCCTGGGCCAGCACCTGCGCCGTTTCCCGCACATCTGTCAGACGCTTGCGCCAGGGATCGACACCCGGCACCGGCGCGTGATGGATCAGCGCAAGCCGGAAAATATCTTGCTGAGCCAAGTCGGCCAGCATCTCGGCCAGACGCTCCCGCTGAGCGCGACCAACGCGCCCGGAGGCGCGAAACCAGGGCGTCGGCACAGCTGTCGAAACACCCACAATCGCCACCGGTCCGCGCATCCGCAAACTGGGATAGGCATTGGCAGACCAACTCTCGTCCTCATCACCGGCCAGGTATTCCTCCCAGCCGGCAAAGGTCGTCTCCCAGGCTTCGCGCACGTAGGTATCGTGATTACCGGGAATGACAGTGACGACCTGCGGATCCCCGAGCCGTGCCAGCCATTCCTTCGCCTGCTCAAACTCCACGGGCAAGCCGATATGCGTCAGGTCACCCGTCACGACCGTGTGATCAGGCGACTGTTCATGCAAATCATCCAGCAACTGATCCAGAACCGCAGCCTGATGTACGAAGCGTCGACGCCGGCGCCAGGACAAATAACCCAGAATCCGCTTGTTCAGGAGCTGGCGCACCTGCACGGGCTCGGGCCGACTCAGGTGAGGGTCGGACAGATGGGCAATTGTGAAAGTTGTCTGGGTCATAGGTTTATGGGTGCGTATTATAAGCAGCCGCTTCCATCGATCTGCGTAAGGCGCTGAGCTGTGAACCCGGACCCGGATGCACTAATCCAGTATCTGACCAAGGACAGTCAGCGACTCGTGCCACCCGCACTTGCCGTTCTGACCGATGCCCTGCAGTCGCACTTTGGCCAGTCCCTGGTGGCTGTGCTGTTCTACGGCTCGTGCATGCGTACCGGCCAGGTGCGCGATGCGGTGGTAGACCTGCACGTCATCATCGATGACTACGGCGCTTACAACAGCCCGCTGCTCGCTGTTCTGAACCGGATTATTGCCCCCAATGTGTTTTATCTCAGTGCGCAGTCGGAAGGCATGGAAGTACGCGCTAAATATAATGTCTTTGCCCTTGAGCATCTGCGGCGCCTGGTCGGCCCGCGACGCCTGGCTGTATTCAGCTGGGCGCGACTCGCCCAGCGCGCTGCCGTCCTCTATTCAAGAGATTCGGCTTCCCTTGACCAGGTGCAGGCTATCAGGGCGCAGGCCGTCAGGACCTTTGCGCAAGCAGCCGGACCCTTGTGTGCACCCCCTTCCCAGGGTGCCCTGTTCTGGCAAGAGGCGCTCCAGCTGACCTTTGCCTCAGAACTGCGGGCCGAATCGGCGGATCGGGCCGCCCAACTGGTGGCTCAGGATGCCGACTACTTCGAGGCCGTTGCCGCGCAGTTGCCCGATA
Source organism: Gammaproteobacteria bacterium (assembly GCA_051008735.1). Taxonomy (GTDB): domain Bacteria; phylum Pseudomonadota; class Gammaproteobacteria; order Steroidobacterales; genus J054. The sequence continues at coordinate 28,229 of JBPCXH010000202.1, forward strand.
CCCGCCCCCCAGGCGGACCCACAAGGGCCAAGCTGGCCTGGGGCCTGCGCGCCGTGGTCGGAAAACCGGGTTCGGTGCTGCGCCTGCTCAAAGGCTGGTACACCTTCGACGGCGGTCTGGACTATCTGGTCTGGAAGCTTGAACGTCACTCGGGCCAACAGATAGAGATACCGCCACAAGTGCGCGCGCGGCCCGTTCTGCATATCTGGGGCTTCGCCTGGCGCCTCTACCGGGACGGAGTCTTTCGCTAGCGCGGCTTTAGCCGCGGCGGCGGGCACCCTACCCGAGGCCTGACTTTGGGATTAAAATTGCCCCATCACGGCGTCTGAAGTCACGCCTGCAGCACCGAGGAATCAAGCGTGGAATACGGCGTTTTCATACACACCAATCAAAAGCAGATGGTCGGCGCAAAAGTTGCTGAATACGCACTGCGGCGAAACTCAACGCACAACGAGCACTTTGAAGTGCATATCGTCTGCACGGACGACTATCCCTGGCTGCAGGCACATGAGGGCCAGGAATACCTGCGCGATGGGCTGCAACGTGTCTGGCTGAATGACGATTTACAGTCATTTACACCCCTGCGTTTTACGCCCCCTGCGCTGATGAACTACCAGGGGCGTGCCGTGGTCATGGACCCGGACATTTTTGCGGTCGGCGATATCTGGGAACTGCTCACCCGGGACATGCAAGAAAAGGCCGTCATGTGCCGGCGCCGTTCGGGGCCCAAGGGTTACGTGGACAAATGTCTGGCGTCTTCGGTGATGCTGCTGGATTGCGCAAAGCTGAGTCACTGGGATGCTGAGCAGGGCTTTGCGGAGATGTTTGCCGGAAGCCGCGACTATCACGACTGGATTTGCCTGAAACTGGAAGAGCGCGAAAGCCTGGGCCTGTTCGAAAGCGAATGGAACGACTTCGATCGTCTCACCGCCGATACCCGACTGCTGCACAACACCCGTCGACTCACTCAGCCGTGGAAGACCGGCTTGCCGGTGGACTGGAGGCCGGCAGAACGCTTCCGCTTGTTCCCGCCCCTGGCCTGGCTGATGCGTGCGCGCCGGAAGTTTTTCGGCGAGTACGGCTTGATGGGTAATTACCGGGCGCACCCGGACCCCAATCAGGAACGCTTTTTCTTTGGTCTGCTGGCCGAATGTCTGAACGAAGGGATCATCACGACTGCCGAACTGGAAGCCGAAATGGCCCACAACCACATTCGGCATGACGCCCTGGAAGTACTGGAGCGGACCGCGCCCCTGGGACCACCCGGGGAACCGCCCGTCGCCCTGACAGCCTGATTCAGTCTCAGCGGCCCAGCAAAGCCCGGACGCGACTCACAGCGAGCGCCCGATCATCGCTACCGGTACCTGGCGATGCAGGCGGTGCGTCACCCAGCCACGCAGCCCGGCCTGCATCCACCAGGCTCTGTAGCAGCGCCGGCACATCGCGCCGCATGCGCGCCGGGCCCCAGCGCATGGCCAGGCGATGGGACACCGGTCGCCACCCGTACCAGGCGGGACGCTGCCAGTCGGGAAGAACCGGCGCCGCATCGCCCAGGGACACTGGATGCGCACTGGGGTGAAACAGGTAAACAGGCTTGGCCGTCGCACAAGCCTCGGCAACCATGGACACACTATCGCCCGTTACGATGAACTGATCTGCCAGGGCAAGATAGCCAAGATAAGGATTGTCGCCTGCCGTACCCCAACGAAAACTGTGGTGCGGAATTGCCAGCGGCGCAAAAAGTTCATCGCTCGCCTCGTCTGGCGTCCGCGCACTGTTCGCCAGCAACAGGGAACCGCCGGAGGCAACAGCCAGGCTTTTTGCCGCCGCCCGTATTTGCCTGATGCGATCTGCCGTCATTAGAAAACTGCCGCTATCGCCACCGACCAGCACCGCGGTGCGCGGCGCAGGCAGATCGCCCAAGCGCTTTTGCCACTGGCTGGCAGCCGACTGCAATTTTTCTGAGCTGACGCTGTGCAGGGGCAAGGCCACCTGGAGGATGTTTTCGCCCGGAGCCAGGGAATACTGCGGCGTGGTAATCACCAGATCGAAGTTTGTTGGCGCTGACCACGGCCGCCCCAAGTGAACCAGCTTGCAACTTCCCCCGCTTGCCTGGCGAATCCACCGAGCGACGGGTTCATTGCGCCGCCCCGAACTGATAAGCAAATCAGGCCACGGCGGACCCAGGGCGTCGGATTTCGCAGGATCAAGCCCGGCCAGGGTCGGGCCCAATAGCCGGTTACTCAGTAATTCTGTCGCCCGATAAGCGCAGCGACGCGCCTGGGCCGGCCAGCCCAGAGCCGCCGCTAAACTGCGGACCTGCGCGTTGTCGCCGGCCTTGTGGCCCAGCAACATCCACACTCTTGGCGAGTCGGCGTCGACGCCTTTTTCCATGATGCTGTGCTCGCGAGCGGGGCCTTGGTGGGCGCAGAATACCGCGGATAGCACCCCGCGGCGCTGCCAAGCGAGCTAACGTCGTAGCTCGCGCCGGGCAGGCCGGTTATGCTTCGCTGCTCGCGATGCGACGCCCTGCCCTATGCCATGCGCCTGATCCAGACCCTGCTCACCATATACCGCGCCCAGAGCCTGACGCTGATTCTGGCGCTGCTGTGTGCGTCAATTCTGGAAGGTGTCAGTCTGACGGCCTTGCTGCCCCTGCTAAACCTCGTGATGGGCCAGTCTGCCGACGGCGATCCCAGCCAGCTGGCCATATGGGCCGAGAATATCCTGGGCCGGGCCGGGCTCGAACCGTCGCTGGGCATATTGCTGATGATCATTGTGGTAGGCATCACATTGAAAAACATGTTGCTGCTCTACGCTAATCGAAAAGTAGGCTACATCGCGGCAGAGGTCACCACAGATTTACGCCTGGAATTATTGAGCGGCGTGATGCGCTCACGCTGGTCCTATTTTATTAACCAGTCCGTCGGGCAAATGTCCAACGCCATGGCGACGGAAACCATGCGCGTAACAGAAGCTTTCGTTTTCGGTACACAAATGCTCGCCCTGGGCATTCAGGGTGTGGTCTACGGCTTTATAGCCTTGAGCGTATCGTGGGAGGCAACCCTGTTTTGCCTGGCTGCCAGTGTCATCATTCTCATCGCGTCACAGGGACTGGTGCGCATGTCCAAGAAAGCCGGCAATCGACAAACGGATCTTTATGCTTCCCTGCTAGGCCGACTGACCGACACCCTGCAATCCATTAAACCTTTTAAGGCCATGGATCGCGGCGACGTCGCAGCGAAGGTCCTTGAGCAAGAAACCCGTGGCCTGAACAAAGCACTGCAAAAACAGGTTCTCGGACGGTCCGCCCTGGAGTCTGCACAGGAGCCCATGCGCGCTATTTTTATCAGCCTGGGTATTTTTCTTGCTCTCGAGCGTTTCAGCATGGCTGTCGCGACCGTCACCATGATGGTGCTGGTATCCGCACGACTGGCAACTATCATCGGAGACATTCAGAAGAAGTATCAGAAGATGGTGGTCCGCGAGAGCGCCTATTGGGCCGTGCGAAATCGCATCGACGAAGCCGAAGCAGCTTCCGAAGAACTCCACAGCGGCAAACCGGTGCGCTTTAGCGAAGACATCGCCCTGGAAGATATTCGCCTGGCCTACGGAAATAACCAGGTGCTACAGGGATTTTCCTTGCATGTGCCTTGCGGCTCCATGACCACCCTGATTGGCCCCTCGGGCAGCGGCAAGACGACCATCGTTGACCTTATCGTCGGCCTGGTCAGGCCCGATTCCGGCCGGGTACGGATTGACGGAAACTCAATGGACGATATTGATATCCCGAACTGGAGACGCCAGGTCGGTTACGTGCCGCAGGAGAATCTCCTGCTCCACGATACGATTTTCAACAATGTCACGCTGGGTGAAGCAGAACTGAGCGAGGCGGACGTCGAGCACGCCCTGAGAGCAGCCGGAGCCTGGGAATTTGTCACGGCGATGGAGCACGGCAGCCAGACCCTGGCCGGTGAGCGAGGTGCCCGCTTATCCGGTGGTCAGCGGCAGCGCATCATGCTCGCTCGTGCGCTGGTGCATCGCCCGCGCCTGCTGATCCTGGATGAAGCCACAAACGCCCTGGATCCGGACAGTGAAGCCGAAATCTGCCGCACATTGGCGGCTCTCAAAGGCGAAGTCACGATTCTGGCAGTCACCCATCAAACTGCACTGGCGCAGGTTTCTGACCGGGTTTATCGCGTGGTGGACGGACGCTTTGCGGAAGTCACACCCTCCGCCGCGCCTCTCACAGAGTCCTGACTCGCGCACAGCTTGATAATTCTGTCGATCGCGGCATCCATGTCAGCCCCGGCAAGGGTCGACCCAACGGGGACCGTTTCTCCCAGCCAGCCAGCCTGACCAGAGGCAATCATTGACTGGTGGACCAGGGTGACGTCCCGCGTCCATCGCCGATGTCCATAGCGCATCATAAGCCGGTAGCAACGCGCCTTCAGATCAATATCTTCTGTACTGCCAGCACGCCCGGCGCGCGACCCCATTGACCAGGCACCAGCACCCAGGTCGAGTATGGAAACAGGTTTTTTTGTCGCCACAGCTTCACTCAGCATGGCAATACTGTCACCGCTAACGATCAACTCATCAGCCAGGGCAAGGATACCCGGATAGGGATTCGTCTTGTCGCCCGCGCGCCATGAATAAACAAAAGCAGGCCGGCGTAATTTTTCCGCGAGTCGTGCGCCCAAGTCGGGTGGCGTCCGTGAACTGGTGCTGATCAGCACACTGCCATCGCTTCGATCATTCAAGTAATTTGCCAGCTGCTGGATCGCATTTGCACCGAGCACATAGGGGCCCGCGCTACCGCCGAGCAATACGCCAATGCGAGGCCCCGGGTAGTTGGCAAACTCTGCCTCCCATTTCAACGCAGCTTGCTTAAGTCGCAACGGTGACCAGTCATGCAGCGTTAATTGATTTTGCAGCACAGCCGGAAGGTCAGGCACACGATATTGTGGCGTCGCCACCAGCAGATCCAGATCCTCAGACCTCATCCAGCTGCGACCAAGAAAGACAAGGCGAGTGCGTCCACCCGATTGTCGCCTGACCCAGCGACAGGGCGGCTCGTTGCTCACACTGGCGGAAACGATTACGTCGGGCCAGGGCGGCTGTAATTCGGCACGGGCACTGGATCTAATTCCATGCACACCGACGGGACGCAACAGGTTGTATAAACCGGCGGGGCGATAAGCCAGAGACTTGATCTCCAGGCTCCAGCCACTGCGAACGGCGAGCTCGCGGGCCAGCGCCAGGATTTGTGTGTTCTCGCCTGAACGATGCGAGAGAACCGCCCAGATGCAGCGAGATGGCCCGGCCGGAAGCTGATCTGTTGCGTATGCCTGCGTCATTCGCCCGCCATTCTTAGCTTCCGCAGTCCGGTTGTTCTGCTGGCCTGACCGTGTGAATATGAGCGGCAATTCCGACAGGCGAACCCATGGAACAGACAGAAATCGAGCAACAGCTTATCGAATTGATCAAGCCATTGCTGGACAAACCCACAACGGTAACTGCGGATACTGATCTGGTGCATGAAGTGGGTTTGCCGTCGCTCAAAGTGATGGAACTGATCGTCGAGGTAGAAGACACCTACGACATATCATATCCCCTCAATCAGCTACAGGATGTGCGCACAGTGAAAGATTTGGCCCAAAGCGTACAGCACCTGATGTCGTGAGCCTGTTTAGCAAATTTGAAGGCTTGGCCGCCGTAGGCGCTGAACTTGCCCAGAGTGGCACCAGCCCGGTCGGCGTGCCAATGAGCAGAATAATCTCACCGACTCGCGCCGAAGTAGACGGCCGCGAGGTCATTCTTGCCGGCACCAATAATTATCTCGGCCTGACCATGGATCGGGACTCCATTGATGCCGGCCATGCCGCCCTGGAAAGCGAGGGCACCGGAACCACCGGATCACGCATGGCGAACGGCACTTACGACAGCCATCTTGCCCTGGAGCGGGAAATTGCCGATCTCTACGGCATGCCCCAGGCTATTGTTTTCACCACGGGCTACCAGGCAAATCTCGGCACCGTTGCCACACTGGCCGGACCCGATGACATTTTGATTATTGACGCTGATTCCCACGCCAGTATTTACGATGCCGCCAAGTTATCCAGTGCTCGGGTTTTTCGTTTTCGACACAACGATGCGGACAATCTGGCAAAGCGTCTCAGCCGTCTGGGTGACGAAGCCAAGCAATGCCTCGTCGTTGTTGAGGGTATTTACAGCATGCTCGGCGATCAGGCACCCCTGGCGGAAATGGTGGCTGCAACCAAAGAACATGGCGCCTCCCTGCTGGTTGATGAGGCGCACTCCCTCGGGGTCATGGGCGAGAGAGGCTGCGGGCTTGCCGAAGACATGGGCCTGATGGATCAGATTGACTTTATTACCGGGACCTTTTCCAAATCGGTAGGCACGGTCGGCGGTTTTTGTGTCAGCCCTCACGCGGAGCTGGCCTGGGTACGCAACGCCATGCGGGCCTATATTTTCACCGCGTCCGCCTCGCCCGCGAACATTGCCTCAAGCCGCGTTGCCCTGCGCAAGTTGCGCGACGGCACGGAGCTTAGAGATCGACTGTGGACTAACGCTCGCCGACTGCATAAAGCACTCGGCGACATGGGTCTGCAGGTTGGACCACAAGCTTCACCGATTGTCGCTGTCATGCTTGAGTCGCGAGAAGAAACCCTGAATTCCTGGCACCTCCTGCTAGAGCAGGGCGTCTATGTGAACCTCGTCGTGCCGCCGGCCGCCAGTCTGAACCTGCTCCGCTGCAGTGTCAGTGCTGCCCATACCCCCGAAGATATCGACAATATCATCGCGGCTTACCAGGTCGTCGCCAACCAGCTAAGCACTGTCAAGGATGCCGAATCCGTCGGCTAAGTTTGCCCAGCGTCCTGTTAATTTTCTTGCTGGCTGCTGCGCCCTCTCTGTCAGCAGCAGAGCTCACCTGGACCCAGGCCGACTACAAGGCCCGCAAACTTTTCTTGACCGCCCGACTCAGCGTGAAGCTGGAGCAGGACAAACCTGCAACAATGACAGCTGACTGGCCGCCCGCTTTTCAGGGTGAAGCCCTTGCACCTGTCGGGGAGACGCTAAGCCTGATTACCCTGCGATCCGAACTGGCGGGAAGTGCGAAAGAGACTCGCCTGTATATGGATCCGATAAACGGCGCAGCCCTGCGGCGTGAAAAGCGGGATCTGAGCAGCACTCCGGATTTCAAGGATCTGCGCTTTACCCACACGGGTATCGCACGCTTACGAGCCGAGCCTCTGGATGGCCAGGAAAATCTGGACCCTTCATCCTGGGGCCAGGTGCGCCGGCGATTCCGGGCCTACCCCGAAACTGCCGCCCCCGTCACGATATCCGACTCAGCCGCCCTGCCCGTCCTGGTATCACGGCACGACTGGTCGGGCCCCGGGGAAAGTCTGGAAGTCTTTATATTCGAAGACGACAATATTGTGCGGATCACAGCAACATCCCGGCGATGGCTTAAGAAAGAAGTCGATTACCGCACCTCCGCCGGTAAGCGAGGCGGCAAAGCAAAGTTGCTCGAAATCTCCCTGAAACCAACCCTCTATGGCAAATCGACCGACGCAGATATTGATCTCTTCGGCCTGTCTGGGGATGTGCACATGCTCATTGATACTGACCGGCACCTGCCAATCGAAATACTCGGCTCAGTGGATTACTTCGGCGATGTCCGCTTCGCCTTAAAGCGCATTCGCGAAGAACCCGAAAAAAGCTGAGTGCGGGTCTTGGTCAGTCAGCAGGATG
>JBPCXH010000203.1:0-2545 GCA_051008735.1 Gammaproteobacteria bacterium
TTTGCATGCGTGCCCTGGCCTGCTGCTCATTCATGTCGCGCATGCTGGCCAGGTCGCCCCCGGCGCAGAAAATACCGTTGGTGCCACACAGTAGTAGCGCGCGAACCGTATCATCAGCGAGCGCCGCTTCGATGGCCTCGATCAGGGCAAGGCGGGTGGTCTCGTCAATGGCATTCTTTGCCTCTGGCCGATTGATGGCGACCTGGGCTACATGCGGGGTGGGGCGGGTGATGATTACAGCTGTTGTTGTCATATCAGTGCCTGGCAGCCTCCCTGGTGGTCAGGTTTTCCCCCAGCTGTGCGCGGCGACGCAGCCAGTGGCTGGGCCGGTAGCGGGGGTCTCCTGTGACTCTCTGCATTCCTTCCAGTATTTGCATCACTTTTTGTGGGCCGATACTGTCCCCCAGGGCCAGGGGACCTGCCGGATAGCCCAGGCCGATCCGAACAGCGTCGTCGATGTCCTCCACCGAGGCAATACCTCGTTGCGCGATATTGGTACCGATGTTCACAATGGTTGCCAGCATCCGCTGAACGACAAAGCCCGGGCTGTCACTGATAATGGTATAGGGGGCGTTGTCTGCTCCCAGTATAGCTGCAGCATCATCCCGGGACTGCGCTCGGGTAATGGGGCTTAACATCAGGGTGCGACGCATGTCCAACGAGGGAAGGGGGTCTACGGCGACACAGCGCCTGGCATCCAGGTCGAGGTCGGCGCAGGCCTGTGAGACATCAATGCCCCAGGGTTGGATAAGGAGCAGACTGGCATCGTCGGGAGATTGCGCTAGACGGGCGCCGGCCTGTTGGCTCAGCGCTGACAACTCGGCATGCCGGTCAGCAGTCGGGTCAATCCACACGCTGCAATCGTGTGAAATTGTAGGAGATGGCTCACCCGCGTCTGCCGGATCGGGTTTTTTGCCATCCTGGTACTGATACCAGCCCTCACCGGTTTTGCGCCCAAACAGGCCGGCAGCAACTCTCGGCGGAATGATGGAGGAGGGGCGGAAGCGCGGTTCCTGTTGAAACTGGTCGTAGATCGACTGCATGACCTTGGAAGACACATCCAGCCCTGTCAGGTCCAGCAGTTCGAAAGGGCCCATGCGAAAGCCAGCTGCCTCGCGCATCAGCAGGTCGACCTGGTCGTGGCTGGCGGCCTGCTCTTCAAGGATTCGCAACCCCTCCGTGTACAAGCCGCGCCCGGCGTGGTTAATGAGAAAGCCGGGCTGGTCCTGGGCCAGCACTGCGCGGTGTCCGGTAGTGGCTATACAGGCTTTAAGCCGCTCCACGGTACTGTCTGCGGTTCTCACAGAGGAAATAATCTCAACCACCCGCATCACCGGTACCGGGTTGAAAAAATGCAGGCCGGCTACTCGCTCAGGGTGTTTGCAGCGTGCTGCGATATCAGCAATCAGTAGGGATGAAGTATTGCTGGCAATGACGGCGGAGGGAGAAACCACCGTTTCCAGTGCGGCAAACAGGCCCCGCTTGACCTCGAGATCTTCGAGCACTGCTTCCACCACGAGATCGCAGTCCGCGACGTCGCCCAATTGGGTGCAGGGAACGAGGTTGGCTGTAGCCCGTTCCGCTTCTTCGCGGCTGATTCGGCCCTTGTCCACCTTGCTGTCGAACATGTCTGTAACAAAGGAGTGAGCGGATTCGACAGCGCTCTCGGAGGTATCGTAAAACTTTACCCGGTGCCCCGACTGGGCGAACAGTTGCGCAATGCCCCGGCCCATGGCTCCCGCGCCGATGACTGCGATCGTTTGATTTGATTCAGTTGTCATTGTTTATGTCCGGCTCAATTTCCGGTGAATTCTGGTTTGCGCTTTTCCAGGAATGCGGTCATGCCCTCGGTCTGGTCGGCGGTGTCAAACAATTGCAGGAACTCGTCCTGCTCGAGTTGTAATGCCTCTGGCAGGGGCAGGTCACTGCCCTGCTTGAGGGCGCGCTTGATCGCAAGCATGGCCCTGGGAGGCATCCGGGTTACCTTGCGTGCCAGTTCCAGTGCCCTGTTCAGGGCTTGTCCCTCTTCAGTCAATTCGCTCACCAGCCCCAACTGGTACGCTCGCTCACCCGTGAGCGCCTCGCCGCACATGAGCATCAGGCTGGCGACGGGCTGGCCCACCGATCGCAGCAATCGCTGGGTTCCCCCCGCACCGGGCATGATGCCGACCTTGGCCTCTGGCTGGCCAATACGGGCACTGGTATCGGCAACCACAATATCGCACATCTGCATTAATTCGGAGCCGGCGCCCAGGCAGTAGCCGTTAACGGCGGCGATCACTGGCTTCTCGCAAGTGGCCACGGGATACCAGTAGCCTGCGAGGTTGAGCTCAGCCACTTCCTGCGAGCCCTTATCAACCAGTAGCTTCAGGTCGGCACCGGCTGCGAATACCTGATCGCCGCCGGTCACGACGATGACCAGGATATCCGGTTCTGCCGCAAGTTCACCGAATGCGGCAGCAATGGCTTGCCGCATTTCCAGGTTCAGGGCATTGAGTCGTTCGGCCCTGTCCATTCTCACGATACCGATGCCCTGGTCCCGTTC
>JBPCXH010000204.1:0-8436 GCA_051008735.1 Gammaproteobacteria bacterium
CAAAACCATCGAAATCTTTGCCGGGTGAATTGGGGTCTGTCCCTATAACCGCTTTCAGATCATCGCCGTCCGGAAACTGGCCGGCAAAGCCAAAGGTCTGATATTCACAGTACGGGTAAAGGGAGGGATTGGCCGCAATGATGTCGCCGTAAACCTGGGCAGCCGCCGGATCATCAGCCGCCAGCGGCTGATCGGGGAACCCCAGCTGGGCCGCCAGTTGCGGCGTAATTATCCGCCGCGCCCGCTCCACAATAGTTCGATCGCTGAACGCCGTCACGTTCCCGCCCCCATCCACTGTGGGATCGGATTGCTGGGACACCGTATTAATAAAGTCAGTCCAGCACTGCGCCAGACCGGCATTATCGACACCGGGCACATCGTCCTTAGCCTCATCGGGTATATCAAGAAATCTGTTGAAAGGCACAAAGGCCTGGGCGGTCGGCTTGCCTTCGTCATGCGTGTACTCGGCCCGGAAATTCAGCGTCAGTCCGTTATCGAAGGCTGAACGGGTGCTCATGGACACACCAAAGCCTTCTTCGTCGGCCAAGCTATTGCCCGTCGTCTTGTTGTCGTAGAAGCCTTCTTCGTCCCAGATCGAACCATTAAAGCGTACGCCCAGGGCCTCACCCAGAATGGGGAAACTCACGCCGCCGTTCAGGCTGTACTGGTCCTGATCGTTTACATCGACCGAGATATCTGACTCGAAGGTCTCAGCAGGCTTTTTGGTGATGTACTGAATGGCGCCGGCGAATGCCGAGCGGCCGTAGAGTGCGTTCTGCGGGCCCTTCACCACTTCGATGCGCTCAATGTCGAGCAAGCGCTGATTAACCAGCAATGAACCACCTGAACTGACTACCGCTTCACTGGACAAGTCAATTCCGTCCACGAGGACTGCAACGTTCTGACGACCTCGCGTTGGCGCCAGACCGCGGATGGTTATGCGGGTATCACTCTGGGCAAAAGATTCATCGAATTGAACACTGGGTGAAAATTGCGCCAGATCGGAAATATTGCGAATACCCTTGCGCTCGATTTCCTCCTGACTGATGGCATCAATACTGATGGGCACATCCTGCAGGTTTTCTGTCGTCTTGCGGGCCGTGACAACGATATCTTCGATCTGAGCCAGTGCCGGCACTGAACAAAGCCCGGCCAGGACCAATAACACGCCCGAGACACCTGCCCGTCTCCAAGACAACACATTGGATCGAATCACCAAGAGCCTTCCCCCTGCCCCCGGACGCCTGAGCGCCACTAATTTTTCAATAGGTCATAAGACTATGACATTTACGAATGGCCTGCCAAGCACCCGCGCAGCCTGCTTTTGCGCTGACCGATGCCCGGTCAGAAACCCGCGCGAGTGCAATGTGGACGTGGCTGCAGTAACTTGCTCGATCCAGGCAGGCGCCGATCGGCGCGCCGGAATTTTCAATGGCGCGGAAACTGAGCCATGCTCATTGGCACGCGCCTGACAGCGCCACCACTGCCAAGTCTGTCAGATAGCCCGGGTAGCCTGCGCAGGCAAGATAGATCATCCTGAGCCAGCCGTCTGAACCCAGGTCCCCTGTTGGGATGGAAGGCAGGCAGCCCCGCCAAAACAGGGTCAATGTCACGTTACGATGAATAAAGGAAAATTCTTGCTACTGGCGACGGTGCTGGTACTCGTTGCAGTGTTCTTCTGGCTCGACCTGACCCGCTACCTCTCCCTGGAAGCCGTTCAGACCCGGCAGCAGGATCTGTCTGCATTCGTGGCGGACCAGCAGCTGCTGGCAATCAGCAGTTTCTTCATCATTTATGTGGCCGTGACGGCCCTGAGCATTCCGGGCGCAGCGGTCATGACCCTGGCGGCCGGCGCCGTCTTTGGTCTGGTGGCGGGCACTATCCTGGTGTCCTTCGCCAGCAGCATCGGCGCGACCCTGGCTTTTCTGCTCTCGCGGTTTTTGCTGCGGGACTACGTGGAACAAAAATTCGGTGCCACGGCTGAAAAAATCAATGCCGGCATAGAAACTGAGGGCGCCTATTACCTGTTTAGCCTGCGCCTGGTGCCCTTGTTTCCCTTCTTTGTGATCAACCTGGCCATGGGCCTGACCCGGCTACGCACGCCGACCTTTTATTGGGTCAGCCAGCTGGGCATGCTGGCAGGAACCCTTGTGTACGTGAATGCCGGTACTCAGCTGGGACAGATCAAGAGTACGGGCGATATCCTGTCACCGGCCCTGCTGGGTTCCTTTGCCCTGCTCGGCCTGTTTCCGCTACTGGCCAAAAAATCCATGGAGTTACTGCGACGTGTCCGAAACCACTGACAGGCCACCCAAAAAGTTCGATACCAACCTTGTCGTCATTGGTGCAGGTTCGGCAGGCCTGGTCACGGCTTATGTGGCGGCTGCCGCCAAGGCAAAAGTCACCCTGGTCGAACGCGAAAAAATGGGGGGTGACTGCCTGAACACAGGCTGCGTACCCAGCAAGGCGATCATTCGATCCGCGCGCATTGCCTCTTATATAGAGCGCTCGCGGGAATATGGCCTGGTAGCGGGACCACTGCAGGTGGATTTCCCCAAAGTCATGCAGCGCGTGCGTGACGTGGTGAGCCGCATTGAGCCGCATGATTCCGTTGAACGGTATACGCAGCTCGGGGTTGATTGCCTGAGGGGTTCGGCCCGGATCACGTCGCCCTGGACAGTGGAGGTCGAGGGCCAAACCCTGACCACGCGCAGTATCGTAATTGCCACCGGCGGACGACCTCTCATTCCGTCGATCCCCGGTCTTGAACAAATCAACTATCTGACTTCGGACACTATCTGGCAACTGGAACGCCTGCCACAAAGACTGCTAGTCCTGGGCGGCGGGCCGATTGGCTGCGAACTGGCCCAGGCCTTCCGTCGGCTGGGCAGCGAGGTCACCCTGGTTGAAATGGCTCCCCGGCTCCTGAACCGGGAGGACCCCGACACCTCAGCGGCCGTGGCAGCTCGTTTTATTGAGGAAGGCATCCAGCTGCTCACCGGGCACAAGGCCGAGGCCTTCGAGAATGACGGTACCACTGCTGCCGTTTTATGCACGGGCGAAAACGGCACACAACGGGTCGTCTTCGATGAAGTCCTGGTTGCTGTCGGTCGGCGGGCCAATACAGACGGGCTTGAACTGGCCAATGCCGGGCTAGAGCTCAATCGCAACGGCACCGTGCCCGTGAACGAGTACCTGCAGACTTCGCAGCCCCACATCCTGGCCTGTGGCGATGTGACCGGGCCCTACCAGTTAACGCACGCGGCCGGCTTCCAGGGCTGGTACTGCGCCATGAACGCACTGTTCGGGCACATCAAGCGCTTTAAGGTGGACTACACCGTGATGCCCTGGGCTGTGTTCACGGACCCGGAGGTGGCGCGGGTGGGGCTGACGGCTGACGAAGCCCAGGCGGCGGGTATCAAGCATGAAATTACCGAATACGGCATCGACGATCTGGACCGGGCCATCGCAGACAGCGAAGCCACTGGCTTCGTAAAAATCGTGACCAAAAAAGGCAGCGACCGCATTCTCGGTGCCACGGTCGTCGGTCACCACGCTGCGGAACTGATCACCGAGTACGTCACAGCCATGAAGTACGGCATGGGACTGCGCAAGATTCTGAATACCATTCACATCTACCCGACCCTGGCCGAGGCCAATCGCTATGCGGCGGGCAACTGGCAGAAGGCACGCATCTCACCGCTGGCGCTGAGCATCGCCGAGCGCTTCCACCGCTGGCGGCGGGGCTAATTGGGAACAGTCTGCTCAAGATAGCTCAAGCGCTTTAGTTGCCGGCGTTGCGGCTGATGCAATTCACTGGCCAGGCCCGCGCAATGCGTGATCCGCCCGGGCAAAACATCCAGGCAAAGAAAAAGCCCGCTGGCTTTCGCCGGCGGGCTTTTTCCGAATCATCAATCCGTTTAAGCCTGGTTATCCGATAGGCTCAGACAGACATCAGTTCTTTAACAAGCTTAGTTGTTACCCAACCAGCTCTGATCGCCGAAGGAGAAGCGAACGTCAACGTCCAAGGAGTTTTCTCCGAGGTAGCGTGCGTTATCAACCTTGGCTTCAACACCGACGGAGAACAGGTCGGTGAAGCTGTAGCGACCGCCAGCAAACGGGCTGATTTCCTGACTCGAGGTCTCGTCAACTTCCAGGGCTTCAACACCCACGTTGATTTCAGCGCGATCAGTCAGCATTACGCGGGCACCAACAGCGCCACCGTAAATGTCGCTATCGTCAAGATCATCAAGGTCGACATTACCGAAAATACCTTCCAGGTACAGATCGGCGTTGTCGCTGACACTGACGTGGCTACCGAGAGCGATTTCCCAGACGTCCAGGTCGCTGTCGATGATCTCTACGCCATTTCCATCCTCGGCTTCAACGTTACCGGCGGTGTATTCACCGGAAAGATGCATGATGTTGAACAATGCAACACTGCCTTCAATACCGAAGCGGTAGTTGCCGGTTTCTTCACCGTCCGAAGGACTTTCGGCGAGACCGCCTTTCAGGCCAACGAAGGTCCAGGAAGGCTGGTCGGCCATCGCGGCACCGGATACAGCCAAGGCAGCACTGGCCAAGGCAATTTTCAATTTACTGTGGTTCATAGTTGAAACCCCTAATTTAAATCGTAAGAAAACAACGTTGATTTACTCGTCCAGCCCCGCCCCTAAAGATGGCCCTGTTCAAGTGGAGCGGGACTTTAGCAACATGTGACAAAAATCGCCACCGATTTTTGTTAATTCTCATAAAAAAACTATAAGTTTATGTTTTTATTGTATTTATAGTTAATTTTCATGTCCTTTCCTAGCCACAAAAGCCTTCAAATAACCTGGTAATTGGCCATTGTGACTAATTTGCAACACATCTGAGGCTGTCACGCTCTGAATATTCCGTCGTTTTTAGGCAACAGCCTGCCAAGCCCCGGGGCAGCGGCCGGTGGGGATGTCCCCGTGTCCGGGGGCAGGCGCCTTAGCCGCAAAGGCTTTCTGACTCGGGGCCGGGAGCCCCGCCACCCTGTTACAAGTTGTTACCGGCCGCGGGTCTATTCCACCCGCCCAGCCCGTAAAATCCGGGCATGGAAGCCCAAACTGTAAGTCCGGATACCCGCCAGGGAGCAGACGGCGTCATTGTGACGCGGGCGCTGCGACGCCGATACCAGATGGGCGATACGATCATCAATGCGCTGGATAGCGTCAGCCTGCAGATACGGCCGGGCGAATACGCCGCCATCATGGGGCCCTCCGGTTCCGGCAAATCCACACTGATGAATGTCATCGGATGCCTGGACTCGCCCGACGAGGGCGAATACTGGCTGAACGACAAGCTGGTCTCTAACCTGAAGGATCACGAGCTGGCCCGGATCCGCAATCAGGAAATCGGCTTTGTCTTCCAGACCTTCAACCTGTTGCAACGGGCCACGGCCCTGCACAACGTGGAAGTCCCTCTTATATATTCAGGCATTAGCCGCAAGCAGCGGCAGCAGCGTGCCCTGGAAGCCCTGGAACAGGTTGGCCTGGCCGAGCGCATGCACCACCAGCCCAGTGAATTATCCGGCGGTCAGCGCCAGCGTGTTGCCGTTGCCCGTGCCCTGGTGACACGGCCCAGCATCCTGCTGGCCGATGAGCCCACAGGTAACCTGGACTCCCACACCGCCGACGAAATCATGGCGCTGTTCGACCAGCTGCACAGAGCCGGCAACACCATTGTGCTGGTCACCCATGACCAGCAGATCGGTGACCACGCCCAGCGGGTGATTCGCATGCTGGATGGCCAGATAGAATCCGACACAAGGAACGTGAACTCGTGACCAGAGTATTAGTAATCATTACCGTTGGCGCGATGCTTGCCGCTTGCGAGCAAGCCGTCGAGGAAATCAATTACCGCACCGGTGAAGTCGTGCAGCGCGACATAGTGGTCAGCGTTGAGGCGGCCGGCGTCATTGAGCCCTTCCTGACGGTGGAAGTGAAATCCAAGGCCTCGGGCGAAATCCTGGGCATTCCAGCCGAAACGGGCGACGTGGTCCAAACCGGCACCCTGCTGGTCAAAATAGACAAGCGCGTTCCGCGCAATCAGCTGGCTCAGGCAGAAGCACGACTCGAAGCGGCCCAGGCCCGCAAATCCATTGCCGAAGCTCAGTCCAAGCGGGCCAGGACCCTGTTTGCCTCGCGAACCATCAACGAAGTGGACTATGAGCAGACCGTGCTGGAACTCGCCAACGCCAAGGCGGACGTGATCGGCACCCGGGTCGATATGGAGAACGCGCAAATCGCCCTGGAGGACACGGATGTGCGGGCGCCTATTAATGGCACCGTGATTGAAAAGCTGGTGGAACAGGGGCAGGTCATTTCCTCGCCCACCATGGATGTGGGCGGCGGTACCTTGCTGCTGAAGATGGCCGACTTAAGCCAGGTACAGGTCAAGACCCTGGTCGACGAAACCGATATCGGCAAAATCCAGCCGGGCCTGCCCGTGACTGTGACGGTCACCTCTTATCCGAATCAACCGTTCCAGGGCGAAGTGCTCAAGGTCGAGCCCCAGGCCATGGCGGAACAGACTGTCACAACCTTCTCGGTCCTGATGGTCCTGAATAACGCCAACGGTCTGCTGCGGCCGGGCATGAACGCTGACGTGGAAATTCGCGTGGCGGAGCGCATGGACGCGCTGGCTGTGCCGACTGCAGCCCTGCGCACGACACGAGATATCCCGGTCGCCTCACAACTCATGGGCCTGACACCCGACACGGTGCGCCAGCAGCTTGGCTCTGCGGAACCCGCCGACGCCGGTGGCAGTGGCGCACCGCCGGGCAGTCAGGGCTATCAGTTCGCTACCCGCTACTGGGTGTTCGTCCAGAACGGTGAGCAATTGCGAGCCGTTAATGTGGAAACCGGACTGACGGATCTGGACTATAGTGAAGTGAAGTCTGGCGTGGCGAAAGGCGACACTGTGGTGCTGCTCCCGAGTTCCGGCCTGGTGCAATCCCAGCAGAGATTGCAGGATCGCATGCGCCAGTTCACGGCCCTGCCGGGTATGGGCGGCAAAAAGAAAGACGACGCTGAGAAAGACAAGTAGACAGGAGTCACAGGCATGCTATTGGGTGAAATGATCGCGGTGGCCCTGCAATCCATACGGGCCAATCTGTTTCGCGGCTTTCTGACCATGCTCGGCATCATTATTGGTGTGGGCTCGGTGATTACCATGGTGTCCCTGGGCTCCGGGGCCCAGGCGGCAATTGATGAACAGATTGATTCTCTGGGTGCGAATGTTCTGTCTGTGAGCACGGGCGGCATGATGCATCGTGGTGTCTCAAAAAATCTTGGCACCCTTAGCATCAATGATGCGCGGGCCATCGCGCGGGATGCCGAAACCATTGCGGCCGTTGTGCCGGAAAAATCGAGTAACCAGCAACTCAAACTGGGCAGCCTTAACCAGAACCTTCGGATCGTAGGCACCACGCCGAACTTTCAGGAAGTGAATCGTTACGAACTGGCCGCCGGCAAGATGTACACCCTGGCGGACGGCGCTGCCAAGCGCCGGGTTGCTGTGGTCGGACACGGCGTTGCAGCGAAGTTTGAAACCCAGATCGATGGACTGCTGGGCGAAACGGTCTACATGAACGGAATTGCCTTTGAAGTGATCGGCGTGCTGGCCCCGGTCGGTCAGGTGGGCTGGCGCAACGTGGATGAGCAAGTCTGGATACCGCTGGAGACGGCCCAGTTTCGGGTCTTTGGCACCGACGAGATCGACCGCATCAATGCCCAGGTCGGCCTGGGGTTTTCCACGGATCAGGCCATCATTGATCTGGAACGGATCCTGCGCCGCGAACACAAAATACTACCGGGTAAGGTCAATGACTTTACGATTGGTGACCCCACCCAGTTTTTTAATGTCAGGGCCGCTGCGACCAATATATTCGCTGCCTTGCTGGCCGGTATAGCCAGCATCAGCCTGATCGTCGGCGGCATCGGCATCATGAACATCATGCTGGTCACCGTAACGGAGCGCACGCGCGAAGTGGGCATTCGCAAGGCCCTGGGGGCAACGCGCATGAACATCCTGATGCAGTTCCTGGTAGAGGCCCTGGTGCTTTGCCTGTTCGGCGGTGCCATCGGCATCATGCTGGGGATGGGCGTATCGGCCGCTATTGCTAACCTGGCCGGCTGGGCGACGATTGTGTCGCCCACGGCCATTGGCATTGCCTTTGCCTTTAGCGCCGGGGTGGGTTTGTTTTTCGGAATCTGGCCGGCTCGCAAGGCCGCCAATCTGAATCCCATTGACGCCCTGCGTTACGAATAGCCTCATGACGAATGACTGGGAGGCCCGCGTCGGCGGCGCCGACTGCCCCTTTGATCGCCAATTGCCCGACTGCGATGACGAACGCTATCGGGTGCGCAAACTGTCAGCCTCCACCCTCTACCTGGATCGGAACCAGGC
>JBPCXH010000205.1:0-10715 GCA_051008735.1 Gammaproteobacteria bacterium
GCCATGATATTTGACGAAGTCCGCATCGACGGTAAATGGGTAAAAGGCCCCCTGGTCATTAACGAAAGCGGCAATCTGGATGGCGAATGCCTGGCATTTGGCCTGGAGCCAGTCAATGAGGCGCCGCTGACGCGCGCGCCTTACCAGAGCTATCGGCGGGCCCGCGAGCATGTCGAAGCCATGCTTGAAGCAACTGATGGCGCCTATCCGGGCATTGCGCCGGTAGAGGTCAGTCGGGATAAGGCCGTCTGCAAAGAATTTGTTCTGCGCGGCAATGAGATAGACCTGACGAAGTTTGCTTTCATTAAGGGCAATCCGGGTGATGCCGGTCGCTATATCAATACCAGCAGCGTATTTACCCGAGACCCACGGCAGGGCGTGAACTTTGGCACCTATCGTTGCCATTTGCGCGGTCCGCGAGAGCTTGCCTTGAATTCAGAACCGGGCCAGACAGGTTATCGGCACATGATGGCGGCAAGAAAGCGGGGGGAGAAAACCATGCCGGTTGCCATTGCCCTGACGGCGGACCCGTATTTCTGGATGGTGTCGAGCAGCAAGATGGCTTTCAATGCCGAAGCCAAGACGGATGAAATCGAGATGGGTATTGCCGGCGGTCTGGCAGGCCAGCCTATTGAGGTGGTGCGCTGTGAAACCAATGACTTTCGGGTACCAGCCTGGGCCGAAATGATTATTGAAGGCGAGGTGCCCTTGCAGGAGATGCGTCCCGAGGGGCCCTACGCCGAAATGGTGGGTTACCAGGGGCAAGTCAAAGATGAAGTGTTCTGGGTGCGTGTCACGGCCGTCACTCATCGACGCGACCCCTGGTTGATGAATAATTTTACCGGTGTGCAGGCAGGCTCCCTGATGTCGGCGAGTCATGCCGGAGCGGTCTATCGCTTGCGCAAGAAGTTTCCTTACTTGGTGGACTGGTTAAGTGACACGCGCGCTGTGGGCCTGACCCTGGTGAGTATCAAAAAGACCGAGCCTGGTCAGGGTATGGCAGTTGCCGAACACATTGCCAAGCGGGCCTTTTTTGCCAAGGTCGTGATTGTGGTGGATGACGATGTGGATATCAGCGATCACGAGGCCGTGCTCGCTGTCATGGGCTCGCGCTGGCAGCCGGACGGAAATACCCGAACTTACCCACCGCGGCCATCCATGCCGCTTGATCCGAGCAATACCGCGCCAAGTCGCGGTAGCAAGATTGCGATTGATGCGACCCGGGCTCTTCCCGGTGAAGGCCGCAAGACACCCTGGCCGGCAACCAACCGCAGCTTGCTGGAGGCGGGTGCGCCTGAGGCCATTGCCAACGTTGATCAGAAATGGGGCGACCTGATTACGGGCTGGCAAAGGGACGTCTGACGCGCGTGCGCGCACCGGCAGGCCTTTAGGCTTCCTCGCGGGTCAGGGTGACCAAAAAGATGTATGACTGGGATTTCACCGGCCGTCTGGTGCAAGGCATGGGACAGGGTCAGCGCTTCACGCAGCTGGCCTGGGTTCAGAAGGCCTTTATCAACTTATTCGGCATTGAGCCCTCACCGGGCACGCTAAATCTGCAGCTGGATCGGTCGACAGACAGAGCAACGTGGGCCACCGTGCGCGTCGGTCCCGCTTTGCTCATGCCCGGTCAGGAAGATGCCTGCGATGCACAATGCTATTTCGTTCGTCTTGCCGACCGCGTGCCCGCGGTCATTGTTGTACCCGAGGTGGACGGTTATCCCTCTGACAAAGTGGAGCTGGTTGCCGCCGTGCCGTTACGCCAACTGCTGGATCTGGCCGACGGGGATGAGCTGACGGTAGCCGGAGATCGCCGACGACGTCTGGAGGCAGTGATTTTTGATGTCGATGGCACCTTGGTCAACAGTGTCGATGCGTACCATATTGCGGCGGGTCGTGCCGCGGCTGCATTGGGTTACTCAGTCACGCGTGACATCGTTCGGATTGCACTGAATGACAAGAAACCTTTCTGGGAACTGGTTGTTACAAATCCTGCTGATCGCAATCCCCGGACGTATGCGAAATTACGTCAAGACACGATGAAGCATTGGGAAGACATACTGGATGAGCATGTCAGCGTCCTTCCTGATGTTGCCACCGTCCTTGATCAGCTGCAGGCGGCTGGTGTCCGCCTGGGTATTTATACCGGCTCTCGAGGCGAGTCCTTTGCGCCCTTGCAGGCAGCTGGATTGATGGAATATTTCGAAGTGGTACTCACCGCCGCTGACGTGAGCGAAGACAAGCCCGACCCGGAAGGTGTGCTTAAGTGTTTGCAGATCATGGGCGTTGAGCCCGCTGCCGCTGCCTATATCGGCGACACGGCACCGGATATGGGCGCCGGTCAGCGCGCGGGTGTGCTCGCCGTTGGTTTGCTCACGGGCGCAGGTGATTCCGCCCAGTTATCGGCTGCCGGCGCGCATCGGCTGGTGCCGGACCATGCCCGGCTGTCAGAGATTCTCCTGCCGGATTGACACGACGTGGATGAGGGACGAGCCGATTGATTAGGTCACCGGTTCGAGTGCTCGGTAAAAAATGGGGCTATTGCAGAGGCTGCCTTTCCCGAGCAGCTACAATCAGCTCAAAGAGACCTAAGTGTCAGCGTTGCGCCGGTCGCGCTTGATCTCGCGTTTCTTTGTGTGCTGTTCGAGCTTGAATGTCCCGTAGGCCGCAAATGAATCGCCGCGACGATCATGTCCGGCCCTGCGGTCGTTTGTCGGCTGCAGCATGCAGCGACATTTTTCCCGGTTACAGTTGGCTAATGGCAAACGAGGTGCCTCTGTGGACAAGTAGCGGTCCTCTGAAATGGCCCTGACTGCTTCACACGGATTGTTGTCGATCTGAACATACACGCCGTAATATCGCTTCGCTTTCTTGCTGGGCTCATTGCGCGTGATTACCAAGGGGCCGGTCTTTTCTTCCTCGGGAGGCGGGGGTGCCAGGTCTGATTCCGGAGCTGTTCTGCGCTGCATAAGGAACCACGTTGCAACGATGCCGGCCGGCATCCCGAGCAATAGCCACAACCAGTTATTCATGGGCCGATCTCCCGGGCGGGTACCAGTGGCGGACATCGAATTCCGCGTCATTGGCGCTAATCTTCGGCACGTCTCCAAGCTCCGTTTTCAAGCGGTTTGACATTGATAAAGGGTGCTAGTTTGCCTGCAGTATTAACCGGACCTGGGTCACATTTTGGCTCACGGGGTGCCTGCCGGGGGCTAAACAATGAGGCCCAGGTTCAGCCTGGTGCAGCCGATCGCGGGGGGCTGGCAGCGGGGGCCGCAACAGTGCCTGTCTACCCTCTGCCGGCTCCAGCCGACTCCGATGATTTGGCCCTGGGCTCGATCAGGCGCCGCGGCGAGAGTCAGGGCGCTTTGAGGCTCGGCAATATTGTCCCGGCGGAAAACATTCCGTTTGGCGATATCATCGGGTTTCGTATTGCACAACTGCTTATTGGCAAGCAGCGAAGGGCAGACTATGACAGAACCTACGTTAGATACTATCGGGCAAGACATGCACGGCAAGACCGTGCTAATTACTGGCACGGCCAGTGGAATGGGGCGGATTGCTGCCCGTCGCCTTGCTGAACTGGGGGCGCAACTCATTCTTGTTGATCAGGATTTGCCCAATGGCCAGGCGGGTTACGAAGAAATTCGCCGTGAGACAGGCAATCAGGCCGTGGAATTTATCGCGTGCGATGTCACGGACTTTTCCCAGGTCAGGCGTTTGTGCTCGGACGTTAGTACACGTTACGAACGCTTGGACGTGCTGATCAATAATGCCGGTATCACCGAGTCAGTTCGGCGGGAAAGCGTGAATGGTTATGAAATGACCATGGCAACGAATTTTCTGGGGCCTTTTCTGATCACAAGTCTGTTGCGAGATAAGCTCGTGAGTAGCTCACCGTCTCGTATCCTGAATATCTGTTCCGATGCGCACAAAATGGTCAAGACGCTGGAGTTTGACGATATTGATAATCGGCTGGGTTGGGACGGGGTTAATCACAATAAGGGCTTTCAGGCTTATGCACGCTCGAAGCTGGCCCTGGCAGCGGTGTCTTATCGCTTTGCAGAAGAATTGACCGGCAGCGGGGTTGATGTCTACACGGTATCACCGGGTTACTTCATCAAGACTAATGTGCACCGCAATATGCGGGGTATCTGGAAGCTGGGGGTGAAGTTGTTCTGGCCCGTGTTGCAGTCACCGTATCGGGCGGCACGCACCTATGTTTACCTGGCCAGTGAGCCTGAGCTTAGCGGCGACACGGGCAAGTACTGGGAACACCTTGCTCACAAGGATTCATCGCCGGCCAGTCATGACAGGGCACTGCAGGACAGAATCTGGGCCTACGCACTGGCCGCGACGCAGGACAAAGCCGGCCAGTCTGTCGCCTGAGACGGCGGCCTTAAATAATGCCGCGCTCCTGCAGATCTTTAATTTCCTCGGCGCTCATGCCGAGAACTGAGCCAAAGATTTCGTCATTGTGGGCACCCACATCGGGGCCCGGCCAGTCCGTGCGGCCCGGCGTGTCGCTCAGCTTCGGCACCATGGCAGCGATTTTCAGATCTTCACCGCCGACTTTGACGGATTCGAACATGCCCCGAGCCTGGTACTGCGCATCCGCCATCATGTCGACAACGCTATAAATGGGTCCACCGGGGACCCGTGCCCCATCAAGCTGGGCCTGCAATTCATCGGCTGTCAGGGTGCCTGTCCAGGCCGAAATCGCGTCATCCAGTTCTTTTTCGTGTTCCACCCGGCCGGCATTGTCAGCCATGCGAGGATCATCACCCAGGTCATCGCGCCCCATCGCGTGGCACAGGCGCTTGAATATTGAGTCTCCGTTGCCGCCGATAATGACGTATTTGCCGTCTTTGCAGCGATAGGTGTTGGTGGGAACAATGCCCGTCAGGGTCGAGCCCGACGGTTCGCGGACAACCCCGGCGCCATCAAATTCAGGTACTACGCCTTCAAGCAGGTTGAAGACGGCCTCGTAGATCGCCGTATCGATCACCTGGCCTTTGCCTTCCGGGTCACTCTTACGGCGAATAACCGCTAGCAGAATCCCCAGCACCGTATGAATGCCTGCCAGGGTGTCGCCAATGCTCAGATTCGGTCGCACCGGCGCCTCACCCGGGAAACCGTTGACGTAGCGAAAGCCTCCGAAGCCCTCACAGACCGACGCAAAACCGGGTTTGCTGGCATAGGGGCCAGTCTGGCCGTAGCCGGAAATTCGGGCGTAAATCAGGCCAGGATTCTTGGCCTGCAGTTCAGCCGGCCCCAGGCCCCATTTTTCCATGGTGCCGGGGCGGAAGTTCTCCACCACGACATCAGCAGTTTCAGCCAGTTTGGCCACGATTTCGCGGCCCTCATCGGTGCGCAGGTTTGCCGTGATGCATTTCTTGTTGCGGGCCAGGCTGCTCCACCACAGGGCGGTGCCATCCTTCATGATCCGCCATTTGCGGATCGGATCGCCTTCGCCGGGTGTTTCGACCTTGATCACCTCGGCGCCGTAATAGCCAAGCATGCTGCCGGTAAAGGGACCGGCCAGGAGTTGGCCAACCTCGACTACGCGTATGCCGTCCAGCGGACGCGGGTTATTTTCTATCGCCATAGGTAAATCAGGCCCGTCTGCGCGGGTTTATCCAGGAATTCAGAGACGAGGGCAGCATAGCGGATGCGCCGCGGCGATAACAGGATCTGGGCCACAACCCGGCCCTCTGACCTTAAACCACCGCCGCCGGACAGCCCGGCGGCGGGGTTAAGAGTCGAAACTAGCTGGCTTCGGTCAGCGGGATCACCCGGGCCAGATCGAAATCAATAATAGCGTCCAGCTTTCGCTCGATCTGCATGAAACGCATGACCTTCAGTTCAGGCAGGACTTTGCGGAACTCCCGGACGAATTTTTTCTGCAGTTTCAGCATGTCTTCTTCGTACTTGATAACGTTATCGACGATCACCTTGGCTTGCTCGTCGGTCATCGTCTGATAGTTGTCGCGGAAATTCTTGATGTTTTCTACCCGAAGATCGGCCAGCTGAGAACGCTGGAACTGATAATCACGGTAGACGGGCCAGAATTTGTCACTTTCCGCTTCGCTCAACAGCATATTCTCTGCCACCAGCGCCTGACGCTTGGTAGCAATCTGCGAGCGAATCACTTCCACCGCATCGCGTTCCTGCTGGGCAATTGCCAGCGGCGCGCTCAGACTGGCGAGGAGGGCAACCGCCACGGCGGCTAGAAAGCTGTTTTTAAGCATTGGGATTCTCAGTGGATAGGGAGGCGCCGCAAGGTACATCAAGGCCGCCAGGCTTGTCCAACCGCAGATTGTCGTATCGGGCCAGTCGGCCCTCTCAACTCAGCTCAGGTTTTTGTACCAGTCAGCGATGGCGGCGCCTATGGCCGGGCCCGAATCCTCCTGAATGAAGTGGATTCCTTTGACGGTCACCTCGGTCTGATTGGGCCATGATCGGCAAAAGCGACGCTGGGAACCGGTAAGAATGGCACCGGGTTCCGCATTGATAAACAATTTTGGAATCTCGCTATCGGCGATCCACACCGCATAGTCCTTAACCCTGTCCACCACGTCTGCCGGTTCACCGTCGATGGGTAGCTGACGTGGAAAGCTCAGGGTCGGGCGGCGACTTTCGCCGCTATCGATAAACGGAGCCCGATAAGCCTCCATTTCTTCGTCGGTGAGTGAGCGCATGATGGAGGCGGGCAGGACTCTTTCCACGAACATATTTTTTTGCAGCACCAGGTCTTCGCCGGCAGGTGAGCGGAAGGCCTGAAACAGGGTGCGCGCAGACTCGGGCCATTCATCCCAGGTGACGGGGCGCACGATAGCCTCCATATAGGCAATACCGCGGATGCGCTCGGAATGGCGGCGGGCCCAGTCAAAGCCCAGGGCTGAACCCCAGTCGTGCACCACCAGGGTGACTGCGTCGCCCAAATCAAGGCTGTCGAGCAACTCATCCAGGTAGCGACGATGTTCGGCAAAACTGTAACTGTCGGGCCCGGTATCAGGCAGCTTGGCAGACTGACCCATGCCAATCAGATCCGGCGCGATACAGCGAGCGTGTTCCTCAAGGGCGGGTATAACCTGTCGCCAGAGATAGCTTGAGGTCGGGTTGCCGTGCAGAAACACGATGGATTCACCGCTACCACATTCCCGGTAGGCCATCTGCTGACCATGGATTTCACGGAACTGATAACCGGCTTGCGTCATTTGGCTTCCTTCTCGCGGATGGCGTCAGCCACCATGGTGAGAAAATCCTCTTCGCTTTCCAGATTGGTGATTTCCCTGGCATCGACAGTATAGCCATGCTCATCGGCCATGGCCTCGTAAAGCGGACGTCGATGCTGGACCAGTTCCGGGAAGACCCAGCTGACAAAGTGATCCGGATTAATGTCGTCAGTCGTTTCGAGCTTCTCCAGTTTCAGATAGGCCTTGATCCGATCATCAAGAAAGTCATCGCGGTAGTACAAAGGCTTGGGGTGCGTTACCGCCCGGCGAATGAGCTCTTCTTCCATATCAGCTCCGGCCCGAAGATAGAGAATGAGCGTATTGTCTGCCAGAGTTTGTATTGAACGCTGATCTTCAAGTTCCACAATGCTGCCACCGGCGTCATTCAGAAAATTGTCGTAGCCGTAAATGTCGCGAGCCTTGCGGATAAAGTCTTCGACATCTCTCATGGCGGCGGCTTCAGCCAGCGCGTGCAGTTTCTGCCGGCGTTTAAATTCATTCAGGCTCAGGCCACCGAGATCGCGTCGTCCCAGTTTGCCCAGAAAAGTAGAGACGGGCTCCAGGTTGTGGACGGTAATGTTATTGGCAATATATATAGAGTCGGTGCGTAGCAGATCACGCAAAAAATCCACCTGCATAGCCTGCTGCTTGACGTTGTCGAGGATGGGTTCCTCGAGATATTTGGTGCCGATGCGGTAATCACCGGAGTAGTGAAACCAGTGGGACTGGGGCAGGCGGTTGGCCAGGTGGGTTTTGCCCACGCCCGACATGCCCAAAAGGGTAATGGCCTTGCGGGGCCAAGCCAGAAATTCTTTCGGTGACATTTGCATGAGTGGATTGTTGCCCTGCCTGAGGCAGGGCGCAAGCTCAGAAGTCTAAAGTCCGGCCAGTCTGCGGTGCATGTCCAGGGAGTCCTTGCTGGGCCGATGGGATTCAATTTCGGGATAGCTCAGCGGACGTCCGGCCAGAATCCGGTAGTTAGTCTCCAGTAAATCATCGGCCACAATCACCGTCATATTCCGGGTATCCACCGCGATCTTGCCCAGATCAAACAGGGTATGAACATCACTTCGGAGCAGTATGCCGTTGGACGGATCGTTGGTGAGTCGGCCGTGGTAGGGGGCAATGTAGGCCGCCTCCAGTGCGTCACTTGCATCACAGCTGGTCACTGCGCATTTGAATTTATAAGCCGTCAGCAGGCTGCGTCGAAACTCCGGGTGCCCTCGCCGGCGCACGATGCCATCCACCATTTGTGCTCGGGCCTCCCTGCTGCTATTGGTTTTGAAGGCCTTGAGCTGCTGCTGGTCTCGCTCAGACAGTTGAATAATGCCGCTCAGATCGAGAGTTGGGCCACCGGCACCCGTGTTCAGAAGGCGACGGCGCACAAACCGGTCAATGCTGCCGAAGTCCGCTTCGATGTGTTCGACGATATCAGGGCTTAGGTTGGTGAAATTCGTGTAATTCTCCTGCAGATAATCCGTGAGCTGGTTGCAGGGCAGGGACAGGGGAATGGGTTCTGACAGAAAAAACAGCAGTTCCCGGGCGGGCTCATCTTCCTGGCGTGACCAGATTGAGCGGGCGGCGCGTTCATTTTCGTAGCGGCCAAGGACTTTGGCGTAGTGCCGGTAGGCCCCTTTATAGGTCACCAGTAAATAATCGCCGACGCTCATATGAAACCAGTCATCGACTAACTCGTCAGAGTTTTCAAGTCCCCAGGCGTAAAAGCCTCGGCCCCGTCTTTCGATATCAATCAGCTCCGGGTAGGTGGCATCGCTGAAACTGCGGATAATAATCTGCCGCTCGACGGGATTGATCAGCGATCGATCCAGATCGGAGCGATCCAGGGGGGCATCGGCCGGCGCGATGTATATTCTGGGCATAGGTCTTTCTCTGGGCGACGCGGATTATTTGCTGTTCGGCGGCCCCTTGGCAATGGCTTTGCGCTTCTCGTGGGCCCTTTTGAGGGTATCATTGCGGGCTTTGTGCGCCGCAACTGCGGTATCAACGGTCGATTTGGAGCTAAACCGTCACCATGGGCAAGGACGACTGGAAAGTCCATAAATTCGGGGGCTCGAGCCTGGCCGATCCCGCGTGTTTCCGGCGCGTCACGGATATCCTCCTGAGCGAAGACCCGGCCCCGCTGGCCGTCGTCGTCTCGGCCATGGGGGGCATGACGGATGCGTTGCTGAGTCTGATCAGTGCCGCGGAGGCCGGTCCCGGCGAAATTGGAAGCGGACTGGAGGCGATCTCGGCTCGGTATCGCTCGGCTGTGCACGACTTGCTGGCCAGTACACCAGCGGCGGGCGAGGTGCTCGCAGCTTTTGAGGCGGACCTGGCTGACGCCTCAGATGTCCTGCACGCAATTTCCCTGGTGCGCTCTGCTGCTGACCGCAGCCGCGACCTGGTGGCGGGCTTTGGTGAGCTTTGGTCATCGCGACTGCTGGCGGCTTTCATACGCCAGGAGGCCGCTGCACGGGCCCCCGAACTGGCGGTGAATTGGCTGGATGCGCGCCAGCTCATCGTGGTGGAGCAGGGGGAACTGGGGCCTGGCGTGTTGTGGCAGGCCTCTGCCGCCAAAGCGGCTGAGCTCTTTGCCAGCAAGCGCAACGGTATTACCGTCATCACCGGCTTCATCGCCGCCGATGAGGCGGGCCTGCATACGACTCTGGGCCGCAACGGCAGTGATTTTTCGGCTTCCATCGTAGGCTCCTTGCTGGCTGCTGACAGCATTACCATTTGGACTGACGTGGACGGGGTGCTCAGCGCCGATCCAAACCGGGTGCCCGAAGCCGCCGTTATCAGCGAGTTGTCGTACAACGAAGCGATGGAGCTGGCGTATTTTGGTGCCAAGGTGATTCATCCTCAGACCATGTCTCCGGCGGTGGAACGGGCCATCCCCATCTGGATTCGTAACACTTTTAATCCCCAGGCGCGGGGCTCGAGAATTGCGTCCGCAGGTTCTGGTGACGACCAGATCAAGGGCATTACCTCCATCAGCCAGGTTTCCCTGGTTAATCTGGAAGGGGCAGGCATGATTGGCGTGCCCGGCACCGCGGATCGGTTGTTTGGTGCCCTGCGGGATTCAGGCATTTCTGTCATTTTAATTTCCCAGGCCAGTTCCGAACATTCAATTTGTTTTGCAGTGCCCGAACGTAACTCGGTAGCGGTTGAAGAGGTGGTGCGCCAGGCCTTTGTGTCAGAGCTGGATCAGGGGCAGATTCAGCGCGTAGAAGTGCAACACGGCTGCAGTATTATTGCCGTGGTGGGCGATGGCATGGCAGGGCTGCCAGGATTGGCAGCAAAGTTTTTTGACACGCTGGGCAGCGCCGATATCAATGTCCGGGCAATCGCTCAGGGCTCTTCAGAGCGCAATATTTCAGCGGTAATCGACAGTGAGGACACGACGCGAGCCTTGCGTGCGGCTCACTCCGGCTTTTATCTGTCGGCCAAAACCCTGTCGGTCGGGCTTATCGGGCCGGG
>JBPCXH010000206.1:0-2953 GCA_051008735.1 Gammaproteobacteria bacterium
GCATAGCACTTGGACACGCCATTGATGGTGATAGTCCGGTCAGCCAGTTGCGGACAGGCGGCGGCAAAACTGGTGAAAGGTTCTTCACCCCAATAGATATGCTCATACATATCATCTGCCGCAATGACGATATTGGGGTGTCGGCTGAGAACATCGCCCAGGGCCTGCAATTCGGCGGCCGTATAAGCGGCACCCGTCGGATTGGACGGGCTGTTCAGGAACATCAGCCGGGTCTTTTCGGTGATAGCGGCTTCAAGCGCCTTGGGCGTGATCTTGAAGCCGTCACTGATCGAGGCCGGAATGATGACCGGCTCGGCTTCAGCCAGTTTGATCATGTCCGGATAGGACACCCAGTAAGGGGCGGGCACAATGGCTTCGTCGCCCTGGTTCAGCACAGCAATACAAACGTTGTAACAGCTTTGCTTGGCTCCGGAGGAAACCAGGATCTGGTCCTTGGCATAGCTCAGGCCGTTGTCACGCCGGAACTTGTCGGCAATTGCCTCACGCAACTCAACGGTGCCGTCCACGGCCGTGTATTTGGTCAGGCCTGCTTCAATGGCGGCCACGCCGGCTGCCTTGATATGCGCCGGCGTGTCGAAATCGGGTTCACCGGCTCCAAGGCCGATGATGTCGCGACCCTGGGCCCTCAGTTCTGCGGCGAGGGCGGTCACCGCCATGGTGGGCGAGGGCTTCACTCGCTGGACGCGCTGGGATACTGATACACTCACGGGCCGTTCCTCAAACGAAAAGGGGACTGAAAAAGGATCCATATGCTAGTGGATTCAGTCCCCGTTACCAACACAACGGCAATGTCTTGGACCGTTTCGAACTAGTTTCCGATTACACCCCCGCCGGCGACCAGCCCCAGGCCATCAAGAGCCTGATTGGTGGTCTGAGCGATGGCCTGGCCCGTCAGATCCTGCTCGGGGTCACCGGCTCAGGCAAGACCTTCACCATGGCGAATGTCATCCAGAGCCTGCAGCGTCCGACGCTGGTGCTGGCGCCCAATAAAACCCTGGCTGCGCAGCTGTACGGGGAGATGCGGGATTTCTTTCCCAATAACCGGGTGGAGTACTTCGTTTCCTATTACGACTACTACCAGCCCGAGGCCTATGTGCCGTCCTCAGATACCTATATTGAAAAGGACTCCTCGGTTAACGCCCATATCGAGCAGATGCGCCTGTCCGCCACCAAAGCCCTGCTGGAGCGGCATGACGCGATCATCGTGGCGACTGTGTCAGCCATCTATGGCCTGGGCGACCCGGAGGCCTACTTCAGCATGGTGCTGCACCTGTCTCGCGGAGACCGGATCAACCAGCGCGATCTGCTGCGGCGGCTGGCCGAACTGCAATACACCCGCAATGAGGTGGAACTGGCAAATGGCACCTATCGGGTCCGGGGCGAGATTATCGATATTTTTCCGGCCGAGTCCGATCGCGAGGCCGTGCGGGTTGAGCTGTTCGACGATGAGATCGAGGGCCTGTCCTGGTTTGACCCCCTGACCGGCGCGGTGAGTCGCAAAGTCCCGCGCCTGACTATTTATCCCAAGAGTCATTACGTGACGGCGCGGGAAGTCATGCTGGGCGCGGTGGAGCAGATCCGGACAGATCTGAAGCTGCGCCTGAAGGAATTACGAGATGGCGCCAAGTTGCTGGAGGCCCAGCGACTGGAACAGCGGACTCAGTTCGACCTGGAGATGATCCGCGAATTGGGCTACTGCACGGGTATCGAGAACTACAGTCGCTACCTGTCGGGACGGGCCCCGGGCGAGCCGCCGCCGTGTCTGTTTGATTACCTGCCCGATGATGGCCTGCTGATCATTGATGAAAGCCATGTCACGGTGCCTCAGCTGGGTGCCATGTATAAGGGTGATCGCTCACGTAAGGAGACCCTGGTGGAGTACGGCTTTCGCTTGCCGTCCGCGCTGGACAACCGGCCCTTGCGCTTCGATGAGTTTGAAGCTATTTCGCCCCAGACCATCTATGTCTCCGCGACTCCCGGTCGCCACGAGCGGGAGTTTGCTGATTCGACGATCGAGCAGGTGGTCAGGCCCACAGGCCTGGTGGATCCGGAAGTTCAGGTCAGGCCGGCTGGCACCCAGGTGGACGATGTGCTCTCGGAAATCGGCGCTCGCACAGAGCGCGGTGAGCGCGTCCTGATCACCACGCTGACCAAGCGGATGGCCGAAGACCTCACCGACTACCTGCGCGAGAACGGTGTCCGGGTGCGTTATCTGCACTCCGATATCGACACCGTGGAGCGCATGGAAATCCTCAGAGATCTGCGTCTGGGTGAGTTTGATGTGCTGGTGGGCATCAATCTGTTGCGCGAGGGCCTGGATCTGCCCGAAGTTTCTCTGGTCGCTATTCTGGATGCGGATAAAGAGGGTTTCCTGCGCTCTGAAGGTTCTCTGATCCAGACCTGCGGACGGGCGGCGCGAAACGTGCGAGGCACGGCCATCATGTATGCCGACCGGATTACCGGCTCAATGGAACGTGCCATGGCGGAGATGGACCGACGGCGGCAGCGCCAGCTGGAATTTAATAAAGTGCACGGGATCACGCCCAAGACCATCATGAAAGCCGTGCGCGATGTGATGGAAGGGGCGCATGCACCGCCCAAGGGCCGCGGCCGCGATCGGCGCGCAGCCGAGGCGCGGCCCAGCTATCCGCCCATGACACCGGCGGCGGCCCTGAAGCAGATTGCGCAGTTGGAGAAGACCATGTTCCGGCATGCGCGTGACCTGGAATTTGAGGAAGCTGCGCGGCTGCGGGACGAGATTGATGGCCTGCGCCAGGCCAGCCTGGGACTGCCTGACGCTAAAGCGGGCTAAGTTCCTTGCGCCCCCGCCTCATAGTTGGGTATGTTTCCGCTCCCGATAGGCGCGTAGCTCAGTGGTTAGAGCACTTGCTTGACATGCAAGGGGTCGGCAGTTCGACTCTGCCCGCGCCTA
>JBPCXH010000207.1:0-6056 GCA_051008735.1 Gammaproteobacteria bacterium
TGTTGCTTGACCGGCCGTGAGCTAGTCGGCCTCATCCTCCACACCGAGTCGTTTGTGCATGATGGGACTGGTGGTGGTGTACTGCAGGGGGACTTTCTTGCCGGGTTCAATAATGGCCTTGGCCGCAAACGCTGCCAGGGCCGCCTCGTGAAAGCCGCTGAGAATCAGTTTTTTCTTGCCCGGATAGTCAGAAATGTCTCCAATGGCAAAAATGCCCGGCACATTGGTCTGGAAACTGGCCGTTTCCACGTTGATGGTCTTACGATTCATCTCAAGACCCCACTCCGCAATAGGACCCAGTTTGGGCGACAAGCCGTAAAACACCAGCACATAATCGGCCGGCAAGCTGCGCGTTTCGCCCTCGGGGAGCTTTAAATCGACGGCTTTGAGATCATTGCCCTCGGCCTGCAGACCAGTCGCGTTGGCATTCAGAATAATTTCCGCCTTGCCGGCCGCCGCTAATTCGCGCAACTGGGCAGCCGTCGCTTCGGCGCCGCGAAACTCATCACGTCGATGCACCAGGGTCATGCTTTCGGCCGCCGGCGCCAGGGCCACGGCCCAGTCCAGAGCCGAGTCACCCCCACCCAGTACAACCAGGCGTTTGCCCGCAAATCGCTCGGGATTGCGGACGCGATAAAGAACTTTGTCGTCTTCCAGGGCCTGGGCTTCAGGAAAACGCAATTTACGCGGTGTGAAGGAACCAACCCCACCCGCAATAAAGATGGTCTTAGCGTCAAATACTTGATCGTTGCTGGTGGAAACGCGAAAGCCGCCACCCTCCTGGGGTGTCACTTCCTGAACTTCAGTGCCCATGTGGTAGGTCGCCCCAAAAGGCTCAGCCTGGACCATGAGGTTCTTGATGAGTTCCTCTCCGGTGCACACGGGCACCGCCGGAATATCGTAAATCGGCTTGTCCGGATATAACTCGGTGCACTGCCCACCGGGTTCGGCGAGGCTATCCAGGATATCGGCCTTGATACCCAGCAGGCCCAGTTCAAAGATTTGAAACAGTCCGCAAGGACCAGCGCCTACGATTAGCGCGTCTGTCTGAATGCTCATTTTGCTATTGATGCTCGAGCCCGGGGCCCGGCAGGCATGGCGGCCGGGGCCGCGGGAGGCAGAATCTTACGCGAGGCCCCCGGAGGCAACAACTAGTCGGGGTCGAACTCAATGACCTCCCACTGGGCGGTGTCCTCGTTGCGGGCCAGGCGCCGGATGGAATCTGTGATGACCCGGTCATTCCACTCCACCAGGTCGTTGGTGCGGTCCAGGACTTCCTTCTGGATAGCCACGGTGCCGCCGAAAGACTGAACCGCGAGAATCGGTATTTTCTTGGCCTGAGCGGCATCCATCTGGAACCTGACCAGGTCGGGATTCCGGTCGAAAGTCGCGACGGGCATAACCATGATTTCCGCGGGCTCGATCTGCTCAATCAGAACCTGCTTGAGAGCCTCCGGCCCCCCATCAGTCGGCATGGTGGCGGGATTTGCCGAATTCAGATAGAAAAACTTATCGCGACTTTCCAGGTATTCAAACACCCGGAGATAGTCCTGATCGTCCTCGAACAGGTGGCACACGAACACGCGGATCGGATCCTTTTCAGACATGGCCAACAGACCTGCACTAGCAACCAGGCGCTGAGTTTAGCCCACGGCCTGCTCCGCAGCACGCGCTTTCTTAGAGCCGCATCCGCGCATTACACTCCACGGGTGCGCTTGCTCGTTTACAACATCTGCTACGGCATCGGCTCGCGAGAGTCGACCGCTATGCCGGTCCCCGGCGCCCGTTATTTATTTGGCGGCAGTGGCGTGCTGGAAGACATCACCACCTTCATCAAATCGAAGGATCCTGACATTGTCGGTTTGCTCGAGGTGGATATCGGTTCCCTGCGCAGCGGGCGAGTGAACCAGGCCGAAGAGATTGCCAAAGCCCTGGGCCATTTCTCCTCCTATGAATGCAAGTACGGGGAAGAATCGGTCACCCAGTACCTGCCGATTCTGCGAAAACAGGCCAACGCCTTTCTCGCCGCTCCGCGGGTCCGCGGCGAACGCTTTCATTACTTTGAGCACGGTGTGAAGCGCCTGATTATCGAACTGGAACTCGAAGAGGTCGCGGTTTTCCTGGTCCATCTGTCATTGAAGTACCGACATCGCCATTTCCAGTTACGACATTTGTATGAACTGGTTAAAGCATCGCGCAAGCCCGTCATAGTGGCAGGCGATTTCAATACTTTTTGGGGGGAGAACGAAATCTTTCTTTTTAAAGAAGCCGCCGGTCTGCGCAGTGCGAATGCTGATGGCCTGCCATCCTATCCAAGCCGCTCACCCCGCATGGAGCTAGATTTTATTCTGTATGGCCAGGGTATCGAGGCAGCCAGCTTCGAGGTTCCGCGGGTCACCTACTCCGATCACCTGCCGTTAATCTGCGACCTACAGATTAAGGGGGCACCATGACGACATCGACAACAGACCTTCAGCATTGGCGGCTGGAAAGGGATGCCGGACAAATTGCCTGGCTTTGCCTGGACCGCGCTGGCTCGGGCACCAATATCCTGTCCCGTGAAGTTCTCACAGAGCTCGGCGACGTCCTTGACGAGCTGCACGGGGAGCCACCGGCCGGGCTGGTCATTTATTCGGCCAAGGAAAGCGGCTTTATAGCGGGTGCCGATATTGATGAATTTCCGGGCTTTGCCAGTGAAGAACAGGTTTTTCAACTGACCCGCCAGGGTTTAGATCTGTTCCAGCGACTTGAAGATCTGCCCTGCGCCAGCGTCGCCGTCATCAATGGCTTTGCGCTGGGTGGCGGACTGGAATTGGCCCTGGCCTGCGACTGGCGCCTGGTCGTGGAGTCCTGGCAGCGCAGTCTGGGCCTGCCGGAAGTCAAACTGGGGCTGCATCCGGGTCTGGGGGGCACGGTGCGCCTGGTCCGTCTGGTCGGAGTCAGGCAGGCCATGCCGCTGATGCTGACGGGGAATGCCGTATCACCGGAGCAAGCCAAGGCTATGGGGCTGGCCGATGCCCTGGTTCAGGCGGCCGATTGGCGGGCGCTGGCGGCTGACTATGCCAAGCGCCCGGGCCCCGACCGCCAGGCGCCGTTGATTGATCGTGTGCTGGGCTGGCGGCCTGTCAGGCCGCTGCTGGCCAGAACCCTGCGGGCTCAGGTTGCCCGCCAGGCCAGGCGAGAGTTCTATCCGGCACCCTACGCCATGGTTGATCTGTGGCGAGCGCACGGCGCCGACGGTACACAGGCCTATGAGGCCGAAGCGCGCTCCTTCGCCAAGCTGGCCATGGGACCCACCTCCAGGAATCTGGTCCGCGTCTATGGCCTGCAGGAGCGTCTCAAGCGTGAGGCGGGTGAGACGCGCGATGTAGCCCGCCATGTGCACGTGGTGGGCGCAGGAGTCATGGGCGGCGATATTGCGGCCTGGTGCGCCCTGCGAGGGCTCGGCGTGACCCTCCAGGATCGCGATTTGCAATTCATCGAGCCGGCCATGGAACGCGCCCGGGCACTGTTTGCCAAACGCTTGCGCGGACCCGGTGAAGCCGAGGCTGCAGCCCAGCGGCTGGTGGCTGATGTCAGTGGCGAAGGCGCCGCCGAGGCCGACCTGGTAATCGAAGCAATTTTTGAGGACCGGGAGGCCAAGCAGGCCCTGTATCAGTCTCTGGAACCGCGGATGAAAGAATCTGCGGTGCTGGCGACCAACACCTCCAGTATCCCCATCGAAGAACTGGCGCCTTGCCTGCGCATGCCTGACCGCTTGGTGGGTCTGCATTTCTTCAACCCGGTGGCCAAGTTACCCCTCATTGAGGTGGTGGCCGGAGACACCACGGGGCCCCGCGCAGCAGCCGTTGCTCGCGCATTCAGTCGCCAGATCGGCAAGCTACCCCTGCCCTGTCGCAGCTTGCCGGGCTTTCTCGTCAACAGGATCCTGGGTCCTTATCTCGCTGAAGCCATGTTGCTGCTCCGTGAAGGGGTCGCGCCGGCGGAAATTGATCAGGCGGCCGTGGATTTTGGCATGCCCGTGGGGCCTGTTGAGCTCGCTGACTCCGTTGGGCTGGATGTGGCACTGCACGTGGCCAAGATTCTGAGTCCAATTCTCGGGCGCCCCGTGGACCCTGAACTGGAAGCCCGGGTGGCCGCCGGCAAACTGGGCCAGAAATCCGGGGAGGGCTTTTATGTCTACGAAGAGCGCCGCCCCGTGCGACCCCGGATTCCGGCCGGAACCGCGGATCCAGACGTTCAGGAGCGGCTCATGCTGGCCTATTTGAACGAAGCGGCCGCCTGCCTGGCCGATGGGGTGGTCAGCGACCCGGACCTGGTGGACGCCGGGGCCATCTTTGGCACGGGTTTCGCGCCGTTTCGGGGCGGTCCGCTGCACTATGTCGCCCAGACGGGCGTGGGCCAGATACGCAACCGATTGGCAACGCTGGCAGAGCGCCACGATTCGCGCTTTGAGCCCTCTCCGGGCTGGCTGCAGCTGGAAGCCGCTAATGGGAACTAATCGCTTTCGAAGCACAAATCCTTATGGTTAAAATGCGCAGTCCCGCTATCTGTGCGGTCTATGGCGAAAAGTATTTTTAATGACTTCCCGCAATGTAACCAACGAGGAGCTGCAGCGCTTCTCCCCGCTTGACGGGCTAAAACGCGAGAACATCGCGGCTCTGTCCAAGAAGACCACTGTCCGTCAGTTGGCGAGTGGCCAGCCCCTGTTCAAGC
Organism: Gammaproteobacteria bacterium; assembly: GCA_051008735.1. Lineage (GTDB taxonomy): Bacteria > Pseudomonadota > Gammaproteobacteria > Steroidobacterales > J054. Next base: position 4,717 of record JBPCXH010000207.1, read on the forward strand.
ATGGTGACAGCGATAAGCGGACTTTTTACCTGTTGTCCGGTGCGGTGGAGCTGAGCAGCAGCGAGGGCGCTACCCAGGTGATTAGTGCCGGTAGTGAGGAGGCTCGCAACCCGATCGCCCCCATGTTGCCGCGTCGATTCGATGCCAAAGCTGTGGATGAGGTGGAGTACATTTCCGTCGACTCAGATTTACTTGACGTAATGCTCACCTGGGATCAGACCGGTGACTATCAGGTTGATGAACTCACCATGTCCCAGGAAGCCAATCCGGATGACTGGATGACAGTGCTTTTGCAGACCAAAGCGTTTCATCGCGTACCACCGGCCAATTTGCAGGCCATCTTCATGCGCTTGCAACGCATGAATTGCAAGGCCGGCGATATCGTTATTAAGCAAGGCGAAGAAGGTGATTACTTTTACGTCATCATTAACGGAAGCTGCGCTGTCACACGGGAGACCCCTCTCAACAAAGACGGTATCAAGCTGGCAGAGCTCGGCGTGGGTGAAACCTTCGGTGAGGAGGCGCTGATTGCAGAAAATCGTCGCAACGCCACGATCACCGCTCTGACGGATGCCACCGTTATGCGCCTTGCCAAGGAAGATTTCCAGTCCCTGCTTACTGAACCCACGCTCGAATGGGTGAATCTGGAATCCGCCAAGCAGGTCGTTGCCGAGGGTGGCCGTTGGCTGGACGTTCGCCTGCCAAGTGAATACGAGGCTTATCACGAAACTGACGCCATCAATATTCCGCTGTACTTTATCCGCCTGAAACTCGGTGCCCTTGATCCCGACGTCACCTATGTCATGTGTTGCGATACCGGCCGGCGCAGTTCAGCCGCCGCTTTTATTCTGAACGAGCGTGGATTTAAAACGCGTGTGCTTAAGGGTGGTCTGACCATGTCGGGGCTGGATGCCCAAGTCGGCTAGGACTATCACACGTCCGGCGACTGGCCCACGCTTTCAGGAAATTGAAGTCAAAAGCCAAAGAAAAAGCCCCGCCTGAAGCGGGGCTTTTTTGCTTAAGTCTCTGCTTGAAACTTACTTGCGGCCGCGCACCCAGCCCAGCAGCCCCAGGGCCGAACCAAACAGCCAGACCGCGGCCGGAACAGGAACGACGGTGGCGTCGGCGGAAATCAGCGCAGCACCGGCGTCAAGACCTGCAACACTCTCTTCGATTAGACCTGCATTGAGAAGGATTTCATCAAATTCTGCTGATACAAGAATATCGCCAGCAATTTGCAGATTATCTTCGAATGCTTCGATAACCGGATTTGCCAGATCAAAGAGAATTTCTTTCAGATCGATGTTGTCAGCTACGTAGAAACCCGTCCGGCCATCGCC
>JBPCXH010000208.1:0-7253 GCA_051008735.1 Gammaproteobacteria bacterium
ATCGCGGGGATCACGCGGTCCAACTCTTGTTGAACGGAAACACTTTGGGCGCCAGGGCGTGTTGACTCCCCGCCCAGATCAAGAATATCTGCACCCTGCTCGGCCAGCTGCAGGCCGTGTTGCAATGCGTCGGCCGGGGCCAGATAACGGCCGCCATCGGAAAACGAATCCGGCGTGAGATTGACCACACCCATGACAAGGACGTGGTCATCAGCGTGAAGAAAAGCCGCAGCAGACTCGCTCACGGCATCGCTAACCCGGTCTGGCGTCGTGCCGGCCTCAGTGCTGGCCGGCTGGTCCGCCGATTTTCGTCCCGCCAGTCTCCGGCGGCTTTTTACCCGCACCGGCTGAAGGCTCTGAAGGGCCGTCCTCATCCCAGTCTTCCGGAATACGAGGTTCCTTGCCGGCCATGATGTCGGCAATCTGCCCCTCATCGATGGTTTCGAACTTAATCAGGGCTTGAGCCATCGAATGCAGTGTATCCATGCGCTCGTTCAGTATTTGCTCGGAGCGTTTGTAGTTCGAGTCAATAATGTCTCGCACAGCCTCATCAATGGCATGCACCGTCTGGTCAGATACCTGCTTGTGAGACGTTACGCTGCGACCCAGAAAAACCTCACCGTCTTCTTCGGTATAGGTCAGCGGGCCAAGGCGATCAGACAGGCCCCACTTGGTGACCATGTTGCGCGCCAAATCAGTTGCTCGCTCAATATCGTTCGCCGCCCCTGTTGTTACGCAGTCGGCCCCGAAAATAATCTCCTCGGCAATACGGCCACCGAAGAGACTGGAAATCTGACTGTTAAGCCGGCGTTTACTGTAGCTGTAACGGTCTTCTTCGGGCAGGAACATGGTGACACCCAAAGCCCGGCCGCGAGGGATGATGGACACTTTATAAACGGGGTCATGATCAGGAACCGTGAGCCCGACGATTGCATGCCCCGCTTCGTGGTAAGCAGTCAGCTTTTTCTCTTCGTCGTTCATGACCATGGAGCGTCGTTCGGAGCCCATCATGATCTTGTCTTTCGCCTTCTCGAATTCTTCCATGCCCACCGTCCGGCGGTTTGCACGCGCAGCGAACAGGGCGGCTTCGTTCACAAGATTGGCCAGATCCGCGCCGGAAAAGCCTGGCGTCCCGCGGGAAATAATCCCGGGCCGGACATCATCGCCAATGGGCACCTTACGCATGTGCACGCGCAGAATCTGCTCGCGGCCGCGCACGTCGGGCAAGGGCACAACGACTTGCCGATCGAAACGACCGGGCCTCAACAAGGCCGGATCCAGCACATCAGGACGGTTAGTTGCCGCGATCACGATGATGCCTTCGTTACCTTCGAAGCCATCCATCTCGACCAGCAATTGATTAAGGGTCTGTTCACGTTCGTCATGACCGCCACCCAGACCCGCACCCCGGTGCCGGCCAACCGCATCAATTTCGTCGATGAAAATAATGCAGGGCGCATGCTTTTTCGCCTGCTCAAACATGTCGCGCACGCGCGAGGCGCCCACACCCACAAACATTTCAACAAAGTCAGAACCGGAAATCGTGAAGAAGGGTACTTTGGCCTCGCCGGCAATTGCCCGCGCCAGTAGAGTCTTACCGGTACCCGGCGAACCCACCATCAATACGCCCCGGGGAATCTTGCCACCCAGGCGCTGAAACTTGGCCGGATCGCGCAGGAAATCAACGATCTCGGATACCTCTTCTTTGGCTTCCTCAATTCCGGCCACGTCCTGGAACGTCACGTTGACCTGATCTTCACCGAGCAGGCGTGCTCGACTTTTGCCAAAAGACATCGCCCCGCGGCCGCCACCGCCACCCTGCATCTGACGCATGAAGTAAATCCAGACGCCGATGAGCAGCAGGACCGGGAAGGAATTTAAAAACAGGCTGACCAGGATATTCTGGCCCTTCGGTGCCGTGGCCTTGATCTGCACGTTGTTCTCGCGCAATTCGCCGATCAGCACTGTGTTATCTGTCTCCGGACTGTAGGTCACGAAGCGCTCGCCGGTTGCCAGGGCACCGCGGATGGTGTCGCCTTCAAACTGCACCTGCTTCACCTGACCCGATTCGGCCAGTTCCAGGAAGGTCGAATAATCGAGGGGCTCAGACTGGCGCGCACCTGTCCCGAAGCTCTGGAATACGGTTAGCAGGACAATCGCGATTACGATCCAGAGAATGATGTTTTTTGCTAGGTCGTTCAATATCTTAGCTCAGCCTTATCGCCCCTGGGGGCAGTTGTGTTTTGACCCTACTATATCCGGTAGGTTCTGGCTACCAGATAAGTCTCGCGGCTGCCGGGCCTGGATGACTCAGGCTTGCGAACCTTGACCGTCTGGAAGGTCTGTCTCACGTCGCGAACATAGTCGTCAAAACCCTCACCGTGGAATAGCTTGCAAACGAAAGCCCCATTGGGCTTCAGGACTCTTTTGGCCAGATCCAGGGCCAGCTCGGCCAGGCCCATGGCCCGCGGCTGATCGACTGAACGCATACCTGTGATGTTGGGGGCTATATCTGAGAGTACAAGGTCCACGGAACGTTCCCCGGTTAGCGACATAAGCTGGTTAAAGGTGTTTTCGTCATTGAAGTCGCCCCGGATGTAGTCCACATCCGGGATGGCGTCCATTTCCAGCAGGTCCACGGCAATCACTCGACCCTGGCCTTTGTTTTTCTGGGCCACCAGCTGACTCCAGCTGCCCGGTGCGGCGCCCAGATCGATGCAGGTCATGCCGGGACGCAGTAAAGATTCCCGCTCATCGATTTCCATCAACTTAAACACGGCTCGGGACCGCCAGCCTTCCGCCTGAGCACGGCGAACAAAGGGATCCGCGGCCTGGCGCTTAAGCCAGCGTTTGCTGGAAGACTTGCGGGCCATGATTCTTGTGGCGCCAGCTGGCGCTTCCCTCAGATATATCTAATCTGTGCGATCTCATAAGCGACACGACCGCCCGGTGCAGCGACCTCAACCAGATCACCCTCTTCGCGCCCTATCAGCGCCCGGGCTACCGGTGAGGAAATTGATACCATGCCGGCACTGATGTCAGCCTCATCGTCGCCCACGATCTGGTAAGTCACTTCCCGGCCATCTTCTTCGCCAAGCAGATCGACGGTAGAACCAAAAACTACGCGGCCCTGGGCTGCAAGCTTGGTGACATCAATAATCTGTGCATTAGAAAGTTTAGCTTCAATGTCCCTGATTCGCCCTTCGATAAAACCCTGCTCTTCCTTGGCCGCGTGATACTCGGCGTTCTCTTTCAGATCGCCGTGAGCACGAGCCTCGGCAATGGCCTTAACCACCTTGGGACGCGCTTCGCTTTTCAGCTGCTTAAGTTCACCCCGGAGCTTTTCTGCTCCGCGCACAGTAATAGGCACCTTAGTCATGCCGCTGCCTCTCCGTGCAGGTCCTGAAGTCGGTTCACATCGCTGTTATCGAGATGATCCAGAGCCATACTGGTCGCAATACCAGCAGCCAGAGTCGTGTAATAAGTTACTTTTCTATGCACGGCGGCGGCTCGAATCTCTGTGGATTCTCGAATGGCCTGTTTACCCTCTGTCGTGTTGACGATGAAGGCAATTTCATCATTCTTGATCATGTCGACAATATGCGGCCGGCCTTCACTGACCTTATTGACTCGGCGGCAGCTCACGCCACCCTCAGCCAGAGCCATGGCCGTGCCATCGGTGGCGACAATATCGAAGCCGCGCTCGACCAGCAGCCTGGCGAGTTTGACAGCGCCTGGCTTGTCGCGGTCGCGCACAGACAGCAAGGCCGTGCCATGCCTGGGCAAAATGACGCCCGATGCAAGCTGCGCCTTCGCGTAGGCCTCTGCAAACGAGCGACCGGTGCCCATCACCTCACCCGTGGAACGCATTTCGGGACCCAGGATCGGATCCGCGTCGGGGAATTTTCCAAAGGGAAAAACAGCTTCTTTCACAGAGTAGTAAGTCGGCATGGCCGACTGGGCGACCCCCTGCTCCTGCAAGCTGATCCCGGCCATTGCACGTGCCGCAATTTTTGCCAGCGGTATACCCGTGGCCTTGGAGACAAACGGCACCGTTCGCGAAGCACGCGGATTAACTTCAAGTACGTAAATAACGCCGTTCTGAATAGCGAACTGCGTATTCATCAGACCCTTTACCTCAAGTCCACGCGCCATGCTGACGACCTGAGTACGAATTTCTTCCTGAACCTCGGCGCTGAGAGTTGCCGGCGGCAAAGAACATCCGGAATCGCCGGAATGCACACCAGCCTGCTCAACGTGCTCCATGATGCCGCCGAGAATTACCTGTTCACCATCACTGACACAGTCAACATCGACTTCAACCGCCTGATCGAGAAAACGGTCCAGCAGCACCGGACTGTCGTTCGACACCGTGACCGCCGTGGTCATGTAGCCGCGTAAGTCATCTTCGGTGTGAACGACCTCCATGGCACGACCACCCAGCACATAGGAGGGACGGACCACCAACGGAAAGCCCACCTCAGAGGCCATCCTTACCGCCTCATCTTCGGTGCGCGCTGTGCAATTGGGCGGCTGCTTGAGCCCCAGTCGATTGAGCAGTTGCTGAAAACGCTCGCGATCCTCAGCAAGATCGATAGATTCAGGGCTGGTGCCGATAATCGGCGCGCCGGCCCGCTCCAGCGGACGGGCAAGCTTTAAGGGAGTTTGCCCACCGTACTGAACAATGACGCCAACAGGCTGCTCACGATGAATAACCTCAAGCACGTCTTCCAGGGTCAGCGGCTCGAAGTACAGCCGATCAGAAGTGTCGTAATCCGTCGATACGGTTTCGGGATTACAGTTAACCATGATGGTCTCAAAGCCGGCCTCTCGCAGCGCAAGAGCGGCGTGCACGCAACAATAGTCGAACTCGATCCCCTGGCCGATCCGATTCGGTCCGCCGCCAAGAATCATGATTTTTCGCTGTTCCGTTGGCTCCGCCTCACATTCCTCTTCGTAGGTTGAATACAGATAGGCGGTGGTCGTGGCAAACTCGGCGGCACAGGTATCGACACGCTTAAAAACCGGTCGAATGTCAGCGTCATGACGCCGCTGACGAACAATACTTTCATCCGTGCAGAGCAAATGCGCCAACCGGCTATCGGAGAATCCGCGACGCTTCAACTCAAGCAAACCAGTCGGCGCCAGCGCAGCCAGACCCTCTTCCTTGACCCGTTGCTCGCGCTCCACCAGGTCATTGATCTGCGCCAGGAACCATAGGTCAATCCCGGTCAGTCGGGCGACCTCCTCGACTCCAAGACCCAAACGCAGTGCATCAGCGGTGTACAACAGACGTTCGGGCCCCGGCAAGCGAAGTTCATACCGGAGTTTTTCCAGCCCATCCTCGCTCAGTTCGGCCGGTAATCGCTCGACCAGACCGTCAATGCCGGTCTCCAGGCCACGCAGGGCTTTTTGCAATGACTCCTGGAAGGTGCGACCGATGGCCATCACCTCGCCGACGGACTTCATTTGCGTCGTCAGCCTGTCATTTGCATCAGGAAATTTCTCAAACGTAAACCGGGGAATCTTTGTAACCACGTAGTCGATGCTGGGCTCGAAGGAAGCTGGCGTGGCACCGCCGGTAATTTCATTGCGCAATTCATCCAGGGTGTAGCCCACGGCCAGCTTGGCTGCCACTTTCGCGATTGGAAAGCCGGTTGCCTTGGAGGCCAGCGCAGATGACCGCGAAACACGCGGGTTCATCTCAATAACCAGGATACGGCCATTGTCGGGGCTCACTGCAAACTGCACGTTAGAACCACCGGTATCAACACCGATTCGGCGCAGCACAGCGACAGATGCATTGCGCAGATCCTGATATTCCTTATCCGTCAGGGTCAGCGCAGGGGCCACCGTGATGGAATCACCTGTATGCACGCCCATGGCATCCAGGTTCTCGATGGAACAGATAATGATGCAATTGTCATTACGGTCCCGCACGACCTCCATCTCGAATTCTTTCCAGCCGATGACTGATTCTTCGAGCAGAATTTCAGTGGTCGGTGACAGATCAAGACCACGATTAACGATGACCTCGAACTCTTCGCGGTTGTAAGCAATACCGCCGCCACTGCCGCCCATCGTGAAGGACGGTCGAATGATGGTTGGATAGCCAATCTCGGCCTGCTTCTCCAGGGCCTCTGGCAAAGAGTGCGCAATGTGGGCCCGCGGGCATTCCAGACCGATATCCACCATGGCTTTGCGGAACAGATCCCGGTCCTCGGCCGTATCAATGGCCTCGCGAGATGCGCCGATCAGTTCCACGTCAAACTGTTTCAGGATGCCCTCTCGCACCAGGTCAAGGGCACAGTTAAGGGCGGTCTGCCCCCCCATGGTCGGCAACAGGACGTCCGGCTGCTCTTTCTCAATAACTTTTGCCACGGCCTGCCAGGTCACAGGCTCGATATAAACGGCGTCCGCCATCTCGGGGTCCGTCATGATGGTGGCCGGGTTTGAATTGACCAGCACCACCCGATAGCCCTCTTCACGCAGAGCTTTACAGGCCTGGGCACCGGAATAATCAAACTCGCAGGCCTGGCCGATAACGATGGGCCCTGCACCAATGATCAGGACCGTCTCTATGTCCGTACGTTTGGGCATTCAGCTGCTTCCTTGCGCCGTTGCTGCACCGGGCCGGGGCCGGGTCGCCTGGCGTTCGCGCATGGCTTGCGTGAATCGCGCAAACAGATGCTGCACGTCATGGGGACCTGGACTCGCCTCAGGATGCCCTTGAAAACTGTATGCAGAACAATCAGTTCTAGCTATTCCTTGAAGCGAATTATCGAACAAGGAGCGGTGCGTAGCGCGCACATTCGAGGGCAGACTTGCCTCATCCACGGCAAAACCGTGGTTCTGACTGGTGATCATGACCTTGCCGGTATCCAGGTCCAGCACCGGATGATTCGCCCCGTGATGACCAAATTTCATTTTAATTGTTCGGGCACCGCTGGCCAGCGCCAGCAACTGGTGCCCCAGACATATACCGAACACCGGCACCTCAGCGGCGATAATGTCCCGAATCGCCTCGATGGCGTAATCGCAGGGCTCGGGATCACCCGGGCCGTTAGACAGAAATACACCATCAGGCGCCAAAGCCATTACGACTTCAGCTGGCGTTGAAGCCGGCACGACGATCAGGCGGCAATTCTGCTCAATCAGCAAGCGCAGGATATTTCGCTTGATACCGAAATCGTAAACCACCACGTTGAGCGCATTAGCGCGCTTGATGGGGGGGCGGTCGGCCAGGGGCCAGT
>JBPCXH010000209.1:0-3217 GCA_051008735.1 Gammaproteobacteria bacterium
CACCGTCTGTTGCAGGCGGGCGTTGAGTTCAAGAATCTCGGCCTGGTGATCATTGATGAAGAACATCGCTTTGGCGTGCGCCATAAAGAACGCCTCAAGGCCCTGCGCACCGAAGCAGATTTCCTGACCCTGACGGCGACCCCTATTCCGCGGACTTTGAATATGGCCCTGGGCGGCCTGCGGGACTTATCCCTGATTACGACACCTCCGGAATCACGCCTGTCGATCAAAACCTTTGTGACTCAATGGCAGGATCGCGTGGTTCGTGAAGCCTGCCTGCGTGAACTTAAACGTGGGGGCCAAGTCTACTTTGTGCACAACCGCGTTGAAGATATCCAGAAAATCGCCAGCCAGCTGGCTGAACTGGTCCCCGAGGCGCGCATTGAAGTGGCCCACGGCCAAATGCGTGAGCGTGACCTGGAGCGGATCATGCTGGACTTCTATCACCGGCGTTTTCATGTCCTGGTTTGCACGGCAATTATCGAAAGCGGGCTGGATGTACCCACAGCCAACACCATCCTGATCAACCGGGCGGACCGGTTCGGCCTGGCCCAACTGCATCAGTTACGCGGACGCGTGGGCCGTTCCCATCATCAGGCCTTTGCCTACCTGCTGGCCCCGCCTCGCGAGGCCATGACAGCCGATGCGACCAAGCGACTGGATGCCATTGAGTCATTAGAGGACCTGGGTGCCGGCTTTGTGCTGGCCACCCATGACCTGGAAATTCGCGGGGCCGGTGAACTGCTGGGCGAGGAACAGAGCGGGCAGATTCAGGAGATCGGCTTTACCCTTTATAACGAGATGCTGGCGCGCACCGTTCAAGCCTTAAGAGATGGCCTGGAACCCAATCCGGAGGCTGCCGGCGCTGAAGCCGCCGAAATCAATCTTCATGTCCCCGCCCTGATACCCGAAGACTATATGCCGGATGTCCACCTGCGGCTGGTTCACTACAAGCGCATCGCCAGCGCCCGGGATGAAGGCAAGCTGGAAGAACTGCAGGTAGAACTCATCGATCGCTTTGGCCTGATCCCGCCGGCAACCCGGAATCTTTTTCTTCTGACGCGACTGCGTGAACAGGCTGCTGAGCTGGGGATTCGCCGTCTGGACCTGAGTGCCGGCGGGGGACGGGTCGAGTTTGGACCCGCCACCACTGTCGACCCGACCACCATTGTCAGCTTGATCCAGCAGGACCCGGTTCAGTATCGTCTGGACAATCAACAGCGGCTGAAGCTGACGGCAGATTTGGAAGAGCACCAGGATCGCTTCACTTATGCCGAACGCTTGCTGGAAGAACTGGCACTGAGCCCGCCAGCCCTTAATCAAATTGCAGGTGGGAAGCCCCAATGAAACTATTGAATACCGCCGGGCTAATCCTCGCGGCTATCACAGCCGGCCTGGCTCACGCACAAACTGAGCCAGCCGAGATAGCGGATCCACTGCCGCCACCGAAGCCACGCTACGCGGTGGAAGTCATCATTTTCGAACACGTGGATCAATCACGGTCTACGCAAGAGACCCCTGTCCCACCGGACCTGAGTCAGCCAGCGGCACCGGACGGCAATTCACGACCACCCCTGAGTTTCTTATTGCTGGACCCTCGCCTGGGGCAACCGGACTTTTTGCCCCTGGCGCCAGGGGAGAAGGTCCTGGACCTCGCCTATCGCCGCCTTGAGCAACTGGATGCCTATCGGCCCCTGGTCCACCTGGCCTGGACCCAGCAAGCCTGGCCGCGCGATGCAGCCGAAGCCCTGGATCTCACGGATCGCGGCCTGGCGCCGCCGGGGCTCAGTGGCCAGCTGACCCTGTATAAGGAGCGCTACGTCCATCTGGCTGTGGATCTGGCCCTGGAATCCCTGCTGGCAGAACCCGCCAGCGCATTGGACCCGGCAGTAGCGCCTGCATGGGTGCTCCCGGCGGTGCCCCCGCCAGCTGCCCCTGAAACGGCCCGCATCCTGGAATCAAGACGTCTGCGTGGCGCAGCCGCTCAGTACTTTGATAATCCGCGCTTTGGCGCCATCGCGCAGGTGTGGGAGCTGAAGCCCCCGGAAGAAGAACCCGCCGAAGCGGCAGATTCGACCGGCTAGTTCAGGCGCCCACCCGGGATGTGCCCGGGCTGACTGCGATTCCACCGGCCAGAGCCCCTGTTGCCTCTTCCAGCAGGTCCTCTGCACCCTGGCCCTTAGCGGGTACCAGGGAGGCAGCACCCGCTGATACGGTGACGTAGCGAGCCACCGGAGAGCGCGGGTGATGGATCGCCAGTCGCCGCACTCGATTAGCAATATCAGCCGCGAAGCCTTCTACCTGGGTCACGTTTGAACTGCCCGCCAGCACTGCAAAACGATCGGCATCCAGTCGGGCTGCCAGGTCACCGGCACGATGCAGGGCGCCCTGAATGGCATGGGCCACCTTGGTCAGGCAAGCCTCTTCGGCATGTCGACCAAACACTTCGCGGTAACTTGCAAAGGCATCAATCTGGAACACGATTAACGCCACGGGGCGCGCGTCGCGCCTGGCCATGCCCCAGTCCCGGCGCAGCGCCTCTTCGAAGCTCCGGCGATTGGCCAGACCCGTCTGAGGATCGGTGCGCAAAGGTTCGACCCGGCGACGTTCGCCAAAGCTGGCCGAGCTTGTGCCGGCGTGGCTCAATAGTAAGAAATCCGGTATGCCCGGGCGTTGGTACAGGGGCGCCAGTTGCAGATCCAGGTTCCGTGGTCCGGATCCCCGGCACCGCCACTGCTGCCGGACCTCAGCGGCGTCTTTGCCCGGCAGGTCACCACTGACAACAAAGTCCTTTAAGGGCCGGCCGATCAGTTCAGCCGGATCCCACCCGGTCAGGCCTGTGAAGGCCGAATTGGCATAAACAATCTTCTGCGCCCCACCGCGTATATCCACCACGAGGGTGCCTGATGCGCCGTGATCCAGAGCCTGAGTCAGGACTTTTTTAGTCAGGTTAATCATTAAGTTAAATGTGATTCATAATATAGATTATTAGCCCACGGAACGCGGTCTGGCCCGACCACCGACAGCAAAATGCACTATAGGGACTCCCCGGGGTCAGAGTCTGTGATGCGGGTCACCGCCCGTTAAGCAGCGTGTCCAAAAGTTGCTCAACGCGGGCCATGCCCGCCGCGATGCTCTGCTCAATCTGGGCATGGATACCCGCGCTGGTCGGATGTCGCCCGGCCGCATAGTTGACCACCACCGCACAAACGGCGTA
>JBPCXH010000210.1:0-4048 GCA_051008735.1 Gammaproteobacteria bacterium
AATGCTGTGGTTTGAACTGGACTCAGTCAGCGAAGACTGCCTCACCCTGAATGTCTGGACACCGAGCACAGAACCCGACGAGCCACTGCCCGTGATGGTCTGGATCCACGGCGGCGGCTACTCACAGGGATCGGGAAACATCGCTCGGCTAAATAGTCCTGCCATGGCTGCCCAAGGGGTGGTGCTGGTCACTGTGAATTACCGACTGCATGCATTTGGCTTTATGGCACACCCGGCCATTGGGGCAGCCCACCCCGATGAACCCCATGGCAATTACGGACTGATGGACAACGTCGCTGCCCTGGAATGGGTGCAACGAAACATCAGTAACTTCGGCGGCGATCCCGGCAACGTCACCTTGTTCGGTGAGTCAGCGGGGGCAGGCATCGTCAATTATCTGATGGTGATGCCATCGACGGAGGGACTTTTTCATCGCGCCATCAGCCAGAGCTCGTCCGTTGGTCTGGCCCTGGAAGCACATATAAACAAGAGGGTGGGCTTCAATCTCGCCGGTGAAAAACGGGCCAGCCAGTTCACCAGGAAACTCTCCCTGAATGAGGATAAGGACGAAGCTGTGGCGCTGCGGGAACTCTCCACCGATGAGATTCTGGCTGCCATGGCGCCCAGGGACAGATTTACGCCAGTCGTTGATGGCCAGGTGTTGCCGGATCAGGTTGCCAAGCTCTTCGCCGAAGGCAAACAACACAACGTGCCTTATATGAGCGGCGGTGTCAGCTGGGAAGCAAGCCTGGGACGACAAATTGGCGGTGGCTTTTCGCCCAAGTTCGCAGCAAGGCTCGTGCCGAGCTTTGTGCAGGAGCGTCACTATCCAGGCCTGGAAGGCGAGGCCCTGGAAGATCAGATCTTCGGCGACCTGATTGTTTTTGGCGGCTCAAGAAACATACTCAACTCAATGCAACAGCTGAACTCACCGACTTACAGCTTTTTCATGTCGTATGTGGCCAGTGACCGACGCGACCGGCAGCCGGGAGTCGCCCATGCTGACGATATCGCCTTTGTCATGCAGACTCTGGATGCCGAAGGGGACCTGGAAACAATCTCCGGCCGTGATCGTGAAATCAGCGCGCTGATGAGCGCGTACTGGGTGCAATTTGCCCGAACGGGTAACCCGAATGCCGCAGGCTTGCCAACATGGCAGCCTTATACCCTCGAGAAACCACAGGTACTGGAGATTGGTGACGAGATCCTGTTGCACGAAAGCTTCAGGCAGGGGCGGATCGCTTACCACGTGGCCCAGGGAAACTTCATGCTCGCCCGTAGCACTCAATAGCCAGCGCTCTGGACTTAAAAAAATAGCAAAACGGATGAAGCCTTGCTCAGTGATGGACCTCAGGCACAAAGGGCAGTTGCGAGAAGAAATCTAATCGATTCAGAAAAGTGAAGTCGCCCTCGATTGCCATCAGCCCAATGAATACCAGCAATATCACCGGCGGGCCGAGTATGGCCGTAATCAGCGTGAGCCGCTCCCAGGCCATGTGCATGAAGATAGCGATAATGAATCCGGCTTTCAAAAACATGAACACCAGAATCAATGTCCACCGAAGGTAGCCCTCCAACTGGATGTAATCCACCATGTAGGAGAAGAAGCTCAAGACAAACAAGAAACTCCAGATCCACAGGTAAATACTGATTGGATGTTGCTGACCTTCCGCCGTTGCCATACTCATGACCCCCCGATTAGCCCCTGCTGAGAAAATATCTCACGCCCGGCCAACTACCAAAGATAGAAAAACGCAAAAATAAACACCCAGACCAGGTCGACAAAATGCCAGTAAAGACCGGCCACCTCGACGGTTTCATAGGTACCCTTGCGATCATAGAAACCGGACCAAACGCGCTTGGCGACAACCAGCAGGTAAATCACGCCACAGGACACGTGCAGTCCGTGAAAACCCGTAATCATGAAGAACGTTGAACCGAACTGCGCGGCGCCCATCGGGTTACCCCAGGGACGTACGCCTTCGTCCACGATTAGCTTGGTCCACTCAAAGACTTGCATACCAACAAAGCTGGCACCGAGCAGCGCGGTTATCAGCATCAACCATGCCGTTATTTTGCGCTCCTTGCGATAGCCAAAATTCACCGCCATGGCCATAGTGCCGCTGCTGGTAATCAGGATGAATGTCATGATGGCAATCAGAATCAGAGGAATGGGGTCACCGCCGAAACTCAGTGCAAAGACCTCACTTGGAACGGGCCAGGTATCCGTCGTGGAAATCCTGACTTTCATGTAGCCGATCAGAAAACAACTGAAGATGAAGGTGTCGCTGAGGAGGAAGATCCACATCATGGCCTTGCCCCAGGGCACGACAAAGGTTTGCTTGTCAGCCGACCAGTCGCTCACTACCCCGCTCATGCCTTCCTGCATGGCCACGTCCCCGGAACCCGTCAACACAGCGTCTTGTGACATCTTTTCCGAACCCTCAAGTTGACAGCATCATGCCGAACAGCACGAGCCAGACCAGCAACAGGAAATGCCAGTAAATTGCACACAACTCCACCCGCAGGCGAAATGCACCCACCTGCTCAGCGTCTTCCTGATCCAGACCCGCCCAGGATCGGCTGGTAGTCCGCTGCCAGACCCAAAGACCGCCAACCAGATGCAAACCATGCAGGCCTGTCAGTAAATAGAAAAATGCGTTCGCCGGATTACCTTGAGCAAAAAAGCCAGCGTTGATCATCTGGTTCCAGGCGAGTAACTGCAAAATCAAAAATGCCAGGGTCAACAATCCACCAAGACTCAAACCATCGCGCACGGCCTTCAGGCGGCCTTGACGCGAGGCCATCCAGGCCCATTGGAACGCGACACTGGCCAGAATCAGAACAAAAGTGTTGAGCCACAGCACGGCGGGCACTTGCAACTGCTGCCAGTCTGCGTACTCCGCACGCATATGGTAAGCACTGCTGAAGAGGCCGAATAACGATGCGGCGACGGCCAGGAACACCCACAAGCCAACCCGGGCCGACGGCGCATCAATGACGCCGCCACCTTCCACGTTGTCGATTTCGCCACTGGCTTCCCAGGGTTTATTGCCGAGTATTTTCAGAATGCCCATGATTTATTCAGACCTTGCGATTCAAGCTCAGGCGCCCTGGCCTTCAGTCGGTGGCTCATCCTGGCAAATAAAATCTTTATCGGCGCCGGGCACACTGTAGTCGTAAGCCCAGCGATAGACCCCGGGAAGTTCCGGGCCCCAGTTGCCGTGGCCAGGAGGATGCTCCGGGGTTCGCCATTCCAGCGTGGTCGCACGCCAAGGGTTCTGCTCAGCCTTCTTACCGTAGCGCAGGCTTACGATCAGGTTGATCACGAATAGCAACTGCGCCAGGCCCACAACGAGGGCCGACAAGGTGATCCCCACATTCACAGCAGACACGGAGTCCGGAATAAAGTCGGTGACGCCATTGGAGTAGTAACGACGCGGCAGACCAAGGATGCCCAGGTAGTACATGGGGAAGTAGATGCAATAAGTGCCTATGAAGGTCATCCAGAAATGCACCTTACCCATGCCATCGTTCAACATTCGGCCAGTGATGTTGGGATACCAGTGATAGATCGCGCCACAGACAACCAGCACCGGAGAAACCCCCATCACGAGATGAAAATGTGCCACGACGAAATAGGTATCAGACAGAGGCAGGTCGACCACGACGTTGCCGAGGAAAAGCCCTGTCAAGCCACCATTAATGAAGGTAAAGATGAAAGCAATCGCAAACAGCATCGGCACGGTCAGATGGATATCACCTTTCCACAAAGTCAGCACCCAGTTGTAAACCTTTATGGCCGTCGGCACGGCGATAATCAGCGTAGTAGTGGCAAAAAAGAATCCGAAATAAGGATTCATGCCGCTGACATACATGTGATGCGCCCAGACGATGAAACTCAGACCGCCGATAGCCACGATGGCCCAGACCATCATTCGGTAACCGAAGATATTTTTACGCGCATGCACGCTGAGCAAATCCGAGACGATGCCAAATGCCGGTAGCGCGACGATATAGACCTCCGGATGACCGAAGAACCAGAACA
>JBPCXH010000211.1:0-8348 GCA_051008735.1 Gammaproteobacteria bacterium
CGAAAGCCCCGGTCGATCATGTACTCCATCAGCTGCTTGCCCAGGCCCCGCCCGCGGAATTGTCGGTCAATGATGACATTGCCAATGAACGCAGAAGAACCTTCTTTATAAGAGTAAAGGCCGCTGAAGCCGGCAATGCGTCCGTCTATTTCAAGGACCGTCGGCTCGGTCCGTTTTTTGATCAACCGTTCAACCTGGTCAACGGTCAGGGGGAACTGTCCCTCCGGGTAGACGCGAAAGGATTCCTCCTCGTCCGTGAACAGCGCCTGGATCCCCGCGGCGTCCTCGGGCTGCGCCGGCCGCATGACCGCGTGCACATCAGGCACGGCAGCCGCCGTCTGATTGCGTGGCTGGCTGAGGGCTAGCCGGCATTGGGGCTCGATTGTGGCGGTGTGGCTTGGTTTGCATGATATTCAGGGTCAGAGTAAAAACTACCCTGCCTAAACACAACTTTAAAATGACTTGGGCTCACAGCGAGCCCCCACGCCCCCTTCAACCAGTTTTTACTCTGACCCTATTTCAGGGCAGCAATAACTGCTGCAGCTGCAGGTAGTCACCCAGGGTGATCTCGCCATCCGGCGCGCCGACAGGGTACAAATCGCCGTGAGCCAGGTCCTCTACTGTCGGTTCCTTCAGGCCAACCAGGAACTGCACACAAACCAGCAGGTCGCCCACGTTGACCAGGCTGTCGGGGGCACCCCAGGGCGCCACGTCGCCATCTGCGTAGTTGAATTGCAGGGGGATTGGGTCTGTGCCGTCCGGATAGGTATCTCCGTCCGTGTCAGCGGCAAGGGGACTGGTATCGCTGCCGGGCGTGTAGCCGGGATTACCGTCATAGTTGAGCTCGTCGTAGTCACTGATGCCGTCGCCATCGGTGTCCGCATTGAAGGGATCGGTGTCCGTGCCCGGGTTGTAGCCAGGCGCCCCATCGAAATCCTCTTCCTCAACATCGGTGAGGCCATCATTGTCGTCGTCGTCATCGCAGACGTCGCCCAGGGCATCGCCGTCGTAATTTTCCTGCAACGGATTTGGATCGCTCACACAGTTGTCAGAGCCGTCGGCCACGCCATCGCCATCTTCGTCCGGCAGGTCCCAGGTGGTGGCAGCCATCACATGGGGTGCGGCCATGCCGGTATTGAGCCAGGCATCCAGCATGTTAATGCCTTCATTCGCCAGGAAGGTGATGCTGCCGTTGTTGGCGTGATCGAGAAACTGAATGTATTCCCAGCTGGTGGGCTGGTACATGAGTTTAATGTCGGCCGTCACGGCCCCCGGCGGCGGGTTCAGGGTGACATCGTCCCAGTAGTTAAAAGTCCCGCCCGGGCCCGGGCTGCCATACTGGTTCACTGGCACCGGCAAAATCGACCGTGTGAGCGATTCATCGTAGGCCATGCCATAAGGCGGGATCCGGTTGTCCTTGACCACCTTGTTGTTCAGAACAAAGTGGAAGGTCTCGTGATACTCACCCGGGTTGAGGGCAGCAATGTCGGCCACCGTATGCGTGACCACACCGGTCTGGCGATCATAGGCGACCGGCACCGCCCCATAGCTCGCTGAAACGGCGATCAGCTTACTGGCCCAGGCCTGGGTTATTGCCCCATGGGCCTCGTAAATCCGGGTGTTCGGATCATGCAAATCCAGCAGTGTATCCACGCTGTCATTCTGCGCATCCCCGTCGATGTCGTAGCCCAGGGCCAGGGACCCGTACTCACCGTCTTCGCGAAGGGTTGCATCGAGCGCGTCCTTCCACACGATGTTCAGCCACATGCGCCGACCCTCCGGGTAGCCGGAAATCAACTTGTGGCCCGTGAGATTCACCACGCGGAGCGCGTCGCCGGTAACCGACAGAGAGCCGGCATTTTCAAGATTGGTGCGGGCTCGCACTTCACCGGCGTTCATGCCTGCGATTTCGGCAGAACTCAGGCTGCCACCGAGCAACAGCGTGCCCTGGCCGTCCATGTACTGCATGACCTGCGGCATCCAGTAGTTGCCGCCGGTAAGATCGTGCATGGGCAAATCATTGCGCTCCGGCACCCCGGCCTTGTTGGCCCCCAGACCGGTTGTCGCCGGCATGTGGCAGGTCTGGCAACTGAAGTAGCGCGCCGTCCCATCCGAATAATTCCCGTCCTGGCCTGCACCCAGCGCCGCCGTGCGCGCTATCTCGATGGCGCCGGCCTGCAGGTCGGCCGGCAGAGTCAGGTAGTCAGACACCAGGGTCTGCGACAACAAACCGGCCTTGTATTCACTGAAAGTTCGTTCCACCACACCGTACTTGTAAGGCGGATTGTTGAACGCGGCCTTGTCCTGGATATTGCGCGGATTCGACGGGCTATCGAGCTGCCCGTCGAAGGTACCCGGGGCCAGCAACTGCTGCGCGCCATGGTTGGGCGCCAGATCACCGACCACCGGGTTGGAGACATCGTGGCAGGAGCCACAGAAATCGACCGAGCGGTGAAACTCTGACTGATCCCAATGGTGTTTCGGGACCGCATTGTCGTAGGGACCCAGCTTGGTATTCGAATCCAGGAGCGAGAGCTGGGCGCTGCCATAAAAACCCTCGGCCGGTGCGCCGCCGTCATTGGCGATAAACGGCGAGAATTGCGCGCCGAGATGCTCGGAATTATCGGGGTTGGTCATCTTGTGGCAGACATCACAGCCCACGCCATCGGCGGCATTGCCATGGGTCAGTGTCGAGGCATCGGTGGGCGTGGACTGGCCTGACTGCCAGCCACCCATGGTGTGGCAGCGGATACACAGATCGCCGGAACCGTCAAAGTCCTGTTCGGCAATGGCCACCGTGGCCCAGTACAGAGGATCGCGCCCGGCGTGGGCCATCATGCTGCCGCGCAGGTCATGGGCAATAGTCACCACCGGGTCGTTGTCCTGGTGGCAGTTGTCGCACTTGTCGATGGATTCCATATTGCCGGACTCTCCCGGCTGGGTGCCGGGCATCTGGACTTCCATGGGCACCGTGATGGCGGCCCCGGCCAATGACGAGACGCTCAGCCCGAATGCCAGCAGCAACAGACAGCCCAAGGCCCGGAGCCCCGCCCCTGGCCGGCCTGACAATCTACCCGTCAACGATAATCGGATGCGCGTTAGGAGCATTGCGTTTCTCCACTTATATATTGAGTTTGGTGCCTCCTGCTGGCGCTCTTCAATAAGTAGAAATAACGATGGGGCTCGCCCAAAAATAAATGGGGTCGAACCGCCTATTTGCATCACGCACTGGGGAAAGCAGACTAGATGCTCACACCGCATCCCCGCTACCTGGACCTCGGTAACGATCCGGCGACCCGGCAAACCGCTTACCGAGCCCTGTTTCGCGACACGCTCAGTGACGCCCAGCTAACGCGGCAATGGGTGCCGGTGTAAAGGCAATGGGTGCCGGTGTAAACATTCTTAATATTTATCTTCAGGTAAATGTTAAGAATGTTTACACCGGCACCAGTTTTCTACAGCAACTAGCCGGTCACCGCTGCCTCGCTCGCCTTGGCCTGCGCCTCATTACGCGTAGCGAAATACACCAGCAGCGCCAGCACCAGCACGACTGCATTGGCAGCGGCCACCAGCACGAAGGGTGCGATGGTGCCGTAGGCCCCCGACAGCATGCCACCGACCTTGGCGATGAAGAGAATGCCGATGGCGCCAAACAGGCTGAACAGGCCGATCACCGCGCCGCGACCTTTCTCAGGCGCTTCGGAACCGATCAGGGTCAGGGAGGCCAGGTTGGCGGAGATTTCGCCCATGCCCACCAGCACCGCCACGAACCACATCTGGGGACCTAAAGGATTGTCGATCAGGAACAGCGTGAAGTAGCCGCCGGCGGCCAGCACCATGGCCAGGGCCACCCCCAGCACGCGGTCCAGGCGGTCCAGGATCAGCCCGAGTATCGGCAGCCAGCACAGGGCAAACACCTGGATCAGAATGTAGAACTTCAGCGCGTAGCCACTGGCTTCCGTGGCGGGTAAGCCACTGGCCATGGCCTGCTGGGTGAGCCACAGCACGAAGAAGGTGCTGAGCACCGACATGTCGCCCCGGGCCACCATGGCGGCGACGTAGGCCAGGGACACGCGCAGCCGCTTGGCCGCTTTAATGCCCACACGCACGGTGGTCAGCAAGCCTTCGCGCTCACTGAGCTGGGACGGCGCGCCGCGCTTGAGGCCGATCAGCAGGCCCGTGGACACCATCAGGCAAATACCGCCGGCCGTCCACAGCCAATAGCGCGCCGCCTGCACCGGGTCGCCGTCCGTCAGGCCTTCGAAAAAGGGCAGCAGCAAACGCAGGGGCGTGAGCAGCAAAATAAAGCCCAGGCCGTTGAGCATGAAGCACACGGAAATCAGCCGCCCGCGTGACTCGTCCACCGCGTAGTCGTTAATCACCGAGGGCAGCATGGTGGTGTTCATGGCCAGCCCCAGGGCGAACACCAGCCGGTACACCATGAGCTGGTCGACGGTCTGGGCCGTGGGATAGAGCATGTAGCCCAGGAAAAAAATCAGGAAGGCGCCCACCCAGATGGGCTTGCGGCCCAGCTTGTCCGAGGCCGCGCCGATCAGCCCGATGGTGAAAATCACCACCAGCTCGGAGATAAAAGTCAGATCGCCCGCCAGGGGGCCCTGCTCGTCCAGGGGCACATTCAGCACCTCATTAAACAGGTAGGGCTGGCTCGCGTTAATGAATCCCATCATCGCGATGCCGAAGAAGGAGCCGAACAGCAGCGTGTACATGTTCACGCGCGAGACGCCGGGCGCAATGCGCAAATTCAGTTTCCTGGGCCCGAAGCGCCAGCCGCTGTTCTCGTCAGTCATGGTGTCTCCCCGCCGGTCCGGCCCGCCCATTGCGGTGCCGAGAACCCTGAGGCTGACAGATCCTTACAACACAGGCATAACCCGACACCCCCGCCGCCCGGCGGACGGGCAGGCCTGGGGCATACTCAGGGCTGAGCTGGCCCTGCGGACACCGCCATGCACCTGAATCTCACCGTTGATGAACCAGGAAAAGGGGTCGCACCAATAACTGGGGCCAGAGTAAAAACCGAACTATCGAATAGTTAAGGTCAGCCTGAAAACTGGCCCCCTTTATTGGGTTGGTTTTTACTTTGACCCCCAGTCAGCATGGAATGGCTGCGGCGAGAGCCGGATGCCGCTGTATCGCATCATTGCGTAGCTGCATCTTTCTGGGCAGGGTGCCATCATTGCCAATCCGCGAGACTTGTTGTTATTAGAGGTAACGATTTGCGAGGGCGAGTAATCGTGTCAACCACTTTTCTGCACCAGGTGAGGATGAGGACCGTGATGCTAGCTTCCCTGTTATTCGCCGTTTCAGCCCAGGTTTCGGCAGACAGTGAAACACAGTTCAGCGAGGCACGAGCCGAACTGGTCAGCACCATTGAAACCCGGGTGCGTGATGCCAGCAACTACCTTGGAAAGAGCTATCTCGATCCGCGGGTTATTGCCGCCATGGGTGATGTGCCCCGACACGAATTCGTTCCGGTAAAGCTGCGCGGCGCCGCTTATGAAAACCGGCCACTACCCATTGGCTACCAGCAGACGATCTCGCAGCCGTCGCTGGTGGCGATGATGACCGACCTGCTGCAGTTGCCTGACGCATGTCATGTGCTTGAAGTCGGTACCGGCTCAGGTTACCAGGCAGCGATTCTCGGCGAGCTCTGCGCTAAGGTTTACACCATTGAGATCGTTGAGCCCCTCGGTCAGCAAGCGAAAAATCTGCTCGGCGAGCTGGGCTACGAGAATGTGCATGTACGCGTCGGTGACGGTTACGCCGGCTGGCCGGAGCATGCGCCCTACGATGGCGTAATCGTTACCGCGGCCGTGAACGAGCCGCCCGCGCCGCTGGTGGAACAATTGCGTCCTGGAGGCCGGATGGTCATTCCGCTGGGTCAGCGCCGGGGCTACCAGGAACTGGTGGTCATCGAGAAGCGAGCTGATGGCAGCGTGTCAGAGCGAAAAATCTTCCCGGTGCGCTTCGTGCCTTTCACGCGCGATCAATAACTAATATTTAGGGTCAGAGTAAAAACCGCAGCGAGCCCCCTAAACACTCCCCCTTCAACCAGTTTTTACTCTGACCCTATTTATTCTGACCCTATTTATTTGCCGCAATTGATCTCGAAAGATCCCTCGGCCCCATCGCCCAGGCCGTTCATATCCCTGTTAAAGCTTGCCGTGCCCTGTACCTTCTTGCCATCGACTGCGACTTTGATGGTGTCTTTCATGGCATACCACAGGGCCTCACGCCCACCGCTGCCGATGACGATCTGATTCGGCCCGCCGTGATCAATCACAATTTCCAGCGAAGGATCATCCTTGGCGTGCCCGGCGATATTGACGATGGGCCCCGGATAGACGGAACAGAACTTCGGCACCAGCACCCAACTTTCTTCGCCAACCGTGATGGTTCCGCCGCGTTCTGCCTGCTGCATGGCCGGGGCAGACGCAGGCGCGGCTTCGGGCGCAGGCGCTGACCCTGCGGATGCCGGCGCGGCCGCCTCCTCTCCACCACAAGCCGTCAGCAACAACACAGAAAAGGACAACAGGAAAAGCGCGCGCATACTGACCTCCCCGGCCTCTGGCGACTGCATTAAAGCTTAATAAAGTTGCTGTGCGGCGCGACGTGCCGGCCTAGCGGCCGAACATCCTGCCGATACCTTTGCGAACCCCACTGCCAATCTCATTGGCGATCTCATCACTGGCCGATTGCTTGGCTTCTTCCGTGGATTTTTCCGCGACTTCTTCGACGAAACCGGGCTCCTGCTCCTCAGCGGACTGGGGCTGTGGTGCCGCGGTTCCCGTATTCGGCTGATTCTGCTGCATGGCCTGCCGTTGCTGCTGATTCATCATGCCGCTCATACCGGAGAGCCCACCCATGTTCATCTTCTGGGCGCCCGGCGGCAGTTCAAACAGGCTTGGGTCCTGGGGGCCGCGCTGCAGATTCGAAAATTCATACTTCACCCGCTGCTTGTCGCCGTTGGTCTCGCTGACCATGAAGGCCTTCACCGCAATGTTGTCGTCGGTATACCAGGTGAAACCGCCGAACCTGCCGTCCTTGGTCTTGTAGACGGACTTGTACTTGGTGGTATCCATGCCGTTCACGGTTTCCCGGCCGATAATTTCGCGTGACACGAGCTCATACTGCGGCGCCTGATCACTGCCCTGTTCCGGATCGACCTCCATGTACATGCTCTGCATCATGATCATCCAGACCTTGTTCAGATCGAAACGGTTGATGGTCACGATCTGCTGGCCGCCCATGTTCAGCTCGTCGCGGACCATGCCGGGCTGGTAGTAGACCTTGGCGTTGGCGGTCATTTCCTCGGTTTCGAGGGTGGCGTCCGCCGAAAACGGTGTGCTTATCTCGCCGACTTCATCTGTCATTTGGCCCAGGCCGACGGCAATGGTCCCGACGAAGGCCTGCGCGGCCCCCGCAAAAATCAGGCTGAGCAGAAAAGCCAAGGCCTTGATATTGTTTTTCATTCTGAACCCCCGAGCCAGATCCAAAGCGGTTTACACAATAGCAGCCGGGCGGTATACAGACAATTCATGAGGTCATTGCTGCCGGGCATCGAGGGTGGAAACCGGCAGCCGGGGGAACACAATGAAAAACAAGCTTTCCATGAGCCTCGCGCTCCTTATTGCCCTGGCCAGCGGCCCTGCCGCCGCCCTGAATCAAGGTGATGCCAGCGCGGGCAACTTCAGCCAGGCCTGCGCCGGCGACATCGACGCCCAGAGAAAGGCGACCTTTTTCGCCGAAATGGACAAGGCGGATGCCGCCCTCGCCGCCGGGCAAGTGGACGTGGCGGGCGCGGCCACGATGAACGCCCAAAGAGCCGTGTTTCGCGGCGGCACCATGGCCGACGACACGTCCATCCGCTGCCTGGGTACAGAGGCCACGCAACGCTGGTTCGACACCCACCTGGAACTGTGGCGGCGTGGCAGTAGTTACGGCCTGGAAGGGCGCAGCGGTGACTTCGGCACCCTGATCGTGGTGGCCCACGATCGGGGCACGCAGGGCCTGGTGGAGGTTGCCACTGGCAGACCCGTCGCGGGTTTTCGCGAGGCCTACTACGCCATTAAACAGATTCTCGACCGCGACGACTGGCAACGCCAGTTCGGCACGCCGCTGCTCCCGGACGAAAAAGCGGTGGTTAAAGCCTGTCGCGATGCACTGGGACCCCTGGACGAATACCGGGGCGAAGAAATTACCCGGAGCCTGGCCGCCGAAGCCGACGCTTTTAGTCGCCCCATGACCGCCCAGGAACAGCAGAACGTCGCGCAGCTGAACCAGGCGAGTCAACTCGCCGAAGCCATCGGGGGCGCCGGCATCATGACATC
>JBPCXH010000212.1:0-3137 GCA_051008735.1 Gammaproteobacteria bacterium
GTGCTGATGGGGCCCGATTCCCTGGCGGCCCTGGGCGGCTCCGGGCAACGCTGGCTGGCACAGCTGGCGGTTTTCGGCGGTGCCTTCTGTTATGCCCTGGCCACAGTGGCGGCTCGCTTTGTCCCACGCCGGCACCCGGCCGTGACCTCGGCCGGCGTGATGGTGCTGGCCGCCGGTGTGCTGGTTCCGTGGACGGGTGAGGGTGTTGTCAGCGGTCTGACGGCGCCCCCGGTCGCGATCGCTGCCATCGCGTTCCTTGGACTGCTGGGAACCGGGGTCGCCTCGATTCTGTATTTCTTCCTGATTGAGCAGACCGGCGCGCGCTTTACGTCCCTGCTGAATTACCTGGTGCCGATCTGGGCCGTGGGCCTGGGTGGCGCGGTGCTGGGCGAGAGTCTGCCCCTGAGTTCCTGGACGGCCCTGGTAATGATCTTGGGCGCGTTGTTTGTGATGCAGCGCCGGGGCTGAGAGCAGCAGCATCTGGCATCAGTTAACCACCTGTTCCGGGGATAAAAAAAGGGCAGGCCAACTGGCCTGCCCTTTTAATCGATGGTTTGAAAACGCCTAGAAGGCCTTGGTGAATTCCACACCCCAGCGGCTTTCGCCACCCGGCGCATTGAAGCTGCCACCGAACTCAGGCGCGGTAATGACTTCTTCGGTGTAGTTCTTGTCCAGGATATTCTTGCCAAAGGCCACCAGCGTCCAGTCTTCACCGGCAACGCCGACCCGGGCATCCACCAGCTCGAAGCTGTCACGCTCCGTGACGGAGTATTCGCCGTTGGCGCCGAAAATTGTCGGCCGTTCCTGGTCCTGAACCGAGTGGAACCAGGTGTCCCCGGTGCCGGTCACGCCCACTGTGCCGATCAGGTCCAGCTGCGGGTTCAGGGGCCAGGTCACATCGGTGCCAAAATAGAAGGTGTACTCCGGCGTGTAGGGCGAGTCGTTGCCTTCCGTATCCGGCCGCGACTTATTCCTGTCGATTTCTGAATCGATGTAGCTGCCGTTGGCTTGGAAATCCAGCCAGTCGAAGGGCGACCAGGTCGTGCTCAGCTCGGCACCCTTGACCTCCACACTGTCTATGTTGGAGACCACGCGCAACAGGCCGAACTGTCCGACAAAGAATTCGAAGAATTGCATGTCATCAACGTCGATGTAGTAGGCCGCGCCGTCGATCTGCAGCGTATCGCCGATGGAAGTTCGGAAGCCCAGCTCAACAGCGGTGGAGGTTTCTTCATCGTAGTCGTTGGCGATCTCGACCCGATCAAATCCGGTGCCATCAACAAACGGATCATTAATAAACTCATCGACCGTTTCCTGAGAGCCGAAGTTATTGAAGCCGCCGCTCTTAAAGCCAACACCGACACTCGTGAATACGTCGAGGTTGTCCGTCGCACCCCAGTTGAGGGTGGCTTTAGGCTGCCACTGGTCATAATTTTCTTTCTGGTCCCCGCTTTTGCCCGTCGGGTCCTCGCACAGACCCTGGTTAAGGGGCGCGCCACCGGTGAAGGGGTCACCGAAATCACAGACCAGGAATTGTGTGGTGGCTGAGATAGGTACCCGGTTAGTCACCTGGCGATCTTCGTAGTCGTAGCGCAGGGCAAAACCCGCGGTGAGGGAATCAAAAACGTCATAGTCCACCTGGCCGAAAATGGCGTAGACATCCGTGTCGAACTTGTCCCGCAGCAGCTGTTCTGTGGGGTTCTTGGGGTTTGTCGTATAGAGCTGTTCGATCAGGCCCTGGCCGGTGTCGACGCCAAGGTTCACGCCCACTTCCCGTTCAATGTTCAGGTAGTACAGGCCGCCTTCCCAGCGCAGTCGGCCGTCGTCCTTCGAACGCAGCCTGACTTCAAAGCTGTAGTCCTCCTGATTGCGCTGTTGGTACTGGGTGCCGTCACACGTGACGGGCAGGTAGGCGCCAAACAGGGAGCTTGCCGGGTCCGGGCCGATGAACTGGGGCGAGTTGACCGGAAAGCCTTCAAGAGCGGCGGTCGAGTCGATGCAGTTCTGTTCGGCAAAGAAAAAGCCGAAGGCACCGCTGGTGCCGTCCGCGCCCAGGGAGTTGTCGATCTCGCTATACAGACCCCAGCCAATCAGGTCCGCCCAGCCCAGGTCCTGCTCAATGCGCGAGGAAATTTCGAGCGTTTCCTGTTCATTCGAGGAGTCGATGTTGGGGTAGAACCCGTATTCATGACCATTGATGTTTTCGTAGGCGTCGGGCCCCAGGAATCCGGTGAAACCGGGTAAATGAAACAGCGAGTTAAAGACAATGGAGCCGGCATCCACTTCACCGTAACGGATTTTGGTATCCACTGAGGTGCCATCGTTGGGTTCCCAGACCAGCCGGGCGTCAATGGAATACTCTTCGAAATCGTCAATCGTGTCGTCGGTCTGGTTAAAGGAATCACGGCGGAATCCGTCGGTCTGCCGGAAGTTGCCGAACAACTGCCACGTGAACTGATTGTCATCTGTTACGCCGCCGATGCGAGCAGTGGCCAGGGAGCTGGAATCTTCTCCGTAGCTCAGCTTTACATCGCCTTCCAGGGGCGCTTCGGGCAGCTTGGTCGTCATGATGATCGCGCCGGCGGCCGCGTTGCGACCGTACAGGGCGCTCTGCGGTCCCTTCAGGACCTCAACCTGTGTCAGGTTGCCCCATTCACGGTTCAGGGCAGCCGGGTTGGTCTGCACAATGCCGTCAACCACCAGCGCGTAGTTGATTTCCGCATCGCGCGCGCCGTTCAGTCCGCGGATATTCACCTGGGTGTCGGCCACTTCGGCCGAATTCACGATGTTCATGCCGGGCGTCAGGGCAACGATGCCCTCGATGCGCTCCACGCCTTTGCGTTCCAGCTGCTGCTGACTGATCACGGTGATGGCAGCGGGCGAATCCTTTAATGAAGACCCGCGGCCCAGGGCCGTGACCACAATTTCATCATAGGTTTCAGCCAGAGCCGGGCTGCTCAGGAGCGGCAGCGCAAGGGCCATTGCTAATGTGCTGGCAATCAGCCTGCTCAGCAGTGAAAATCGACGTCTTTCCGGTGACATATTCAACTCCTTCAGTGCCCGGACCGGCTTATGAAGCACGGCGGGAGAGCAAGCGCACAGCTTGCGAACGACAAAATGAATTAAATGGGTCCGTG
>JBPCXH010000213.1:0-17409 GCA_051008735.1 Gammaproteobacteria bacterium
GCTGCCCGAAACAGATGGCGATGACGTGGAGGAATTTTCCGCCGGACCGCAGGCAAGCACTGCCAGGATCAAAGCGCCGACAAACAGTCTTCTCACGCCGTGCGGCGCTCGCGTTTTTTCAGGTGAACCAGCAGCAGGGACACGGCGGCAGGTGTTACCCCGGCGATGCGGCCTGCCTGACCCACGGTGGCGGGCCGATGATCGCCGAGCTTCTGCCGAACTTCGTGAGACAAACCCCGCACGGCAGCGTAATCCATGTCATCAGGTAAAGGGGTGTCGGCAAAGCGCTTCTGCCGATCTATTTCCTCGCCCTGCCGTTTCAGGTAACCGGCATACCGAGTCTGAATTTCCACCTGGGCTTCGATCTGTTCCGCCTGCTCAGCAATTTCCGTGTCCTTCACAGGACGCGGGCCCACGGCGGCGATGCTCGTGAGGCTGGCGTAACTGCTTTCCGGGCGGCGCAATAATTCAAGGGCGCGTTGTTCCCGACGCAAGGGCCCGCCAAAAATTTCTTCATCAGCCGGACTGAGATCCGCAGGCCGCACCAGCAGTTTTTCCAGGCGCTCGGTTTCACGAGCAACCGCTTCGCGCTTGCTGACAAACAGTTGCCAGCGATGCTCATCCACCAGACCCAGTTCACGGCCCCGGGGTGT
This sequence comes from Gammaproteobacteria bacterium, assembly GCA_051008735.1. Lineage (GTDB taxonomy): Bacteria > Pseudomonadota > Gammaproteobacteria > Steroidobacterales > J054. The sequence continues at coordinate 654 of JBPCXH010000213.1, forward strand.
CAGACGCTGATCGGCATTGTCTTCGCGTAACAACAGGCGATGTTCTGCACGACTGGTGAACATGCGATAAGGCTCGCTGGTGCCACGCGTAATCAGGTCGTCGACCAGCACACCGATATAGGCTTCATCGCGGCCGGGGCACCAGGGCGCCTTGTCCTGTACAGACAATGCAGCATTGATGCCAGCCAGCAGACCCTGGGCGCCGGCTTCTTCGTACCCGGTGGTGCCATTGATCTGCCCGGCCATATAAAGGCCCGGTACGCAAAGACTTTCCAGGCTTGGGCGCAAATCCCGGGGATCGAAATAGTCGTACTCGATGGCGTAACCGGGACGGGTAATTCGCGCCTGCTCGAAGCCGGGAATAGCAGCAACCAGTTTTTCCTGCACGTCATAGGGCAGGCTGGTGGAAATACCGTTGGGGTACAGCTCGCGAGTATTCAAGCCTTCCGGTTCAACGAAAATCTGGTGACTGTCCCGCTCGGCAAACCGCACCACCTTGTCTTCGATCGACGGACAGTAACGAGGCCCCACGCCTTCGATGGCGCCGCTGAACATCGGCGAACGATCCAGCCCCTGGCGAATAATCTCGTGCACCTGTTCATTAGTGCGAGTGATAAAGCAGCTGACCTGGCTCGGATGATCACTGCGACGACCAATGAAAGAAAATACCGGGCGCGGTTCGTCGCCGGGCTGCTCCGTCATCGCGGCAAAATTCACCGATCGACCATCGATGCGCGGCGGCGTGCCGGTCTTTAGCCGACCCACCCGCAGGGGCAGTTCACGCAGGCGCATCGCCAGGCCCTGGGCCGGCGGATCACCGGCGCGCCCGCCGGCGGACTGGCTTTCGCCCACGTGTATGCGGCCGGCCAGAAAAGTCCCGACGGTGAGCACCACGGTGGGCGCGCAAAAACGAAGCCCCATCTGGGTAATCACGCCCGTCACCCGTTCGCCGGTGATCTCGAGATCTTCAACGCCCTGCTGAAACAGGGTCAGATTGGGCTGGGCATCCAGCAGGCCGCGCACGGCCTGGCGATATAAAGCTCGGTCCGCCTGGGCACGAGTCGCCCTGACCGCGGCACCCTTGCTGGAATTCAGGGTACGAAAATGAATGCCGGCCTGATCGGCGGCGCGGGCCATGATGCCTCCCAGGGCATCGATTTCCCGGGCCAGGTGCCCCTTGCCGATACCGCCGATGGCCGGATTGCAGCTCATCTGCCCCAGAGTTTCGAGATTCTGGGTCAGCAACAAGGTGCGCGCGCCCATGCGGGCCGCTGCTGCGGCCGCTTCGGTGCCTGCATGGCCACCGCCGACGACAATCACATCAAATTCGCGCTGCTGCATGGGATCAGTCCCTCCAAGGACGCGGATTCTAAAGCCCCGGGGGGTGCGGCGGATAGCCGGCCGCGCCCGAGGCTCTGGGACCTGCTTCACGGATGCCCGGGCCGCCCTCTGCGATGCTGGGGAAACAACTGCTGCAGCTGAGTTTCAGCACTGGCCCCATGCAAAAAAACCGCCTGAATGATGCCAAGAATAGCCGCCGAGACAGGCTGGCGGCCCGGTCCATGCGGCAATTTTCCATGGCCTTTGGCCTGTACCTGCTGTGGGCCGCCATCGTCTGGCTGGCAATAGCCGCCGGGCAACTCAGCCTGTCCAGCCAGGCCACGCTGATTCTGTTGACGGGCATCGTGGTCACCAATGCGCTGTTTTTTTTGCTGGCCCGCTCGGGCACCGGCGTTGATCTGGGCCCTGCCGGCGTGGCCGCTGCCCAGTGCCTGTTTGGCATCGGCTGGGCCACCGCCTTCATGATGCTGGCCGTCGGCGGCAGCCAGTTGTCCCTGGGCATGTTCATCTGCGCAAACCTGTTCGCCCTGTCGCAGGTGCGTCGCCAAATTTTTATCGCCCTGGCTGCCGTGGCCGGGGGCTGTTATGCCATCGCCACCCTGACGCGTTACGGGATAAGCGGCGACACCGCCGACCTGCGTTCGGAACTGTTGAACCTGGCTATTCTCCTGGGCGTCATGGGCTGGCTCACGCTGTTCGCCAGTTACCTGGATGAACTGCGACAGCAACTGCAGGACCGCAACGCGGAACTGCGACAGCACATCAAGAAAGTCGTGCGCATTGCCGAGCAGGATCAACTGACCAAGTCATTCAATCGACGCTACATCATGGACACCCTGGCACGAGAGAAAGGCCGCGCCGATCGGTCCAATACCCCGGTCTCTGTGTGTGTTTTCAACCTGGACCACCTCAAAGCAAAAAATGATGAGTACGGCGAGCTGGTCGGTGACCGATTACTGAAAAGCTTTGCCAAGCGGGTACGCGGCGAGTTGCGGACGATGGATACATCCAACCCGACCGAGCACCGCCGCTCTTTTGGTCGTGTCGGAGGCGAAGAATTCATCGCCATCCTGCCCAGTACCCCTTTGACCGGCGCAGGGGCCTGTGGCGAGAGAATCCGGGCGGCAGTGGCCGACCGCCCTTTCGATGATGTTTTGCAAATCACCGTGTCGGTGGGTGTTGCGGAATACCGCCGGGGGGAAACGGTCCCCGAGCTCCTGGCCCGTGCCGAAGAGGCTTTGCATCGTGCCAAGGCCGAGGGCCGCAACTGCGTTGTACTGGACGGTAAGCCTGAACGGCGCAGCGCCCAGATTTTTAGCCTGAAGCCTTCAAACGGCTGACGGATGCGCACGGCGCATCGGTCGAGTACGCTGATTCCCTGGTCCCGATAAACACGCGTGACTCTGCTCCTGGCCTGAACTGATTTCGGGCATTTATCCTGGTAGGTGATTGAGCATTTAATGCATGCTGAAAGATCCTGAAACCGCGACTCTTGGCGAACTGGTCGGGCTGGCATGGGACTTGCTGGATGACGGCGTCAACCGTCGCACCGCGCCGTTCCATACACCGGTACTCGCCTCAATGGCAGAACACGGAGCAGACGCGCGCACCGTGGTGTTACGCGCCGCTGATGCGCCAACTCGCCAGGTGATCTGTCACACGGATACACGCTCGCCGAAAGTGGCGCAGTTGGCAGATAATCCTGGGGTGACGTGGGTTTTCTATGACCCAAAACTTAAAATTCAGCTCCGGCTGCGCGGGCCCGTCACTCTCTACGACAATGATGAGCTGGCAACCCGTCGCTGGGATGCCAGCACCCCGTCCAGTCGCCTGTGCTATGCCAACTCACCCGGGCCGGGTGCAAAAATCGAGCAACCCGAATCTGTGAGTGTCCTGGATGAGCAACACGCCTATCAAAATTTTCAGGTCCTCTCCTGCCAGGTGGAGCACCTGGACTGGCTGTTCCTGAGTTCGAATTGTCATCGCCGCGCTCATTGCAGTTGGCGTGACGGCAGCTGGCAAGCCAATTGGCTGGCGCCCTAGCTAAAGCGTCGTCGCCAGACTCCGAATCTTGTCAGTAGCCGGTTCAATGCCAGTGCTGATGCTCTTCCGACCAGACTTTTCCCTGACCTGGGCCCGCTGCCTCGTGGGACTGGAATGCGCCGAACACGGCAACCAGACCAATCAGCATGACCACGACAAACAGGGCAATGAGCAGTTTCTGCGAAACGGACATCGCGTTGTCCTGCTTCACCAGGCAGCAAGTCTTGTACTTCTTCCCGCTTCCGCAGGGACAGGGATCATTGCGTCCGGTTTTCACTGCCTGACTCTCCGTCGGTATGAGCTATACGCCCCTTCAATAATACGCCGGCTAAGCGGAATTTTTTTAATGTCTGCTTTCAGCTTAAGTCTATGTCCCGGGCTCGCTCCCGTGGAACGTCAGACTCGGCTCACAACATCGCCGACATGGATGACCCCCGGTTGGAATATTCGAGCAAAGGTACCGCGGAGATTGAGCGACCGACCAACCGGTGAGTTCACGAATCGCATGGCATCCGCGCCAAACCTTTCGACAAATTTCTGGCAGCCTGTATGCGGCTCGGCCGTAATCTCTATCACCGCGGAGCCAATCGATAATCTTGTACCCGCCGGCAAATTCCTGTGGCTCAAATCCAGATCGAGATACAACTGATCGCCGGCAAGAGACCAACGATCCCGGGACGCAGCAATGAGTGTTGCCGCCCGGGCATTCATGATGGCGAGTTGTCTGTCTGGATGCGCTGGCGCAGGCCCTGTGTTGCGGAGGCTCCAGTTGTCACCAACAAGGCCTGCTTGCAGGCAAAGCTCAGCTTGTTCCATAAATTCTCGATGGCCTGTCTCGGGCCGGGACACGATCATTTCCAGTGCGCCGTGGTCCTTAGGTGATTGACGCACCTTGTCCAGTCCGGACTCCAGTTGATCAACCGTCTGATGGTGCACTGCCTTCCTCGCCCCCGTTCCATTCAAAATCTAAACACCAGACGCCTGATTTGTACACCTGAGCAGCGTCATCCCATGAGATGACAGGAGAATGCCGCATTGGCGTGGGCACATCTCTCTGCCGCAGCCGCGGCAAAATATCCCAAGGCTCTCTATTTGCCAATACAAAAGTTAGCGAAGATTTCGCCTAGCAAGTCGTCACTGTGAAACTCACCGGTGATCTCGGCCAGAGCATTCTGAACCTGCAATAATTCTTCGGCGAGTAGCTCGCCCGCATGATTTTCTGATAATTGCTTGCGGCCTTCGTTGAAATGCTGACGGGCCCGATTTAACGCATCGAGATGGCGCTGGCGGGCTATGACAGTGCCCTCGCCCGGGGCTTCGAAACCCAGTGTAGATTTCAAGTGCTCACCCAGGGCCCGCATTCCGGCGCCGGTTTTGGCTGAGACGTACAGATGCCGGGCATCAGGCCCGGTCGAGCCTGGCGAGTCCCCGCTCAGGTCAATTTTATTAATCACCGCAGTGCAGCCCAGGCCATCAGGCAACTCGGCTTCGAGGGAAGTCAGGGTGCTCTGCCACGGGCTTGTTGCGTCGACAATCAGTAAGGCGTGATCGGCCGTCGTCAGTTGCGCTCGCGCACGGCGAATGCCTTCAACCTCGACGCGACCCGCGTCATCACGCAAGCCTGCCGTATCAATGATGTGGAGGGGCAAGCCGTCCAGATTGATTTGCTCGCGCACCAGGTCCCGGGTCGTGCCGGGAATCTCCGTAACAATGGCGGCGTCATAACCGGCCAGGGCATTCAAGACGCTGGATTTGCCCGCATTAGGTCGGCCGGCCAGCACGACTTCTGCGCCGTCGCGTAACAGCACTCCCTGGTGCAGGGATTTTTCAAGGGCATCGAACGCGGTGCTGACCTGCTGTAGGCGCGCCTGCAGCGCCTCGTCATCGAGGAAGTCCACTTCCTCTTCGGGAAAATCCAGCGCCGCCTCCACGTGAACGCGCAGGGCCGTGACCTGTTCATTCAAGCCCAGCACCCGATCAGAAAAGCGGCCGCTAAGAGAACGCTGGGCGGCCCGGGCGGCGGCGCGTGAGCGGCTGTCGATCAGGTCCGCGATCGCCTCCGCCTGACTTAAATCAAGCTTATCGTTCAGAAAAGCGCGACGAGAGAATTCGCCGGGCGTGGCCAGGCGTGCGCCCAGCTGCAGCAATCGCTCAAGCAACAGTTCGCAAATGACGCTGCCGCCGTGGACCTGAATCTCAATCACGTCTTCGCCGGTGAAGGAACCCGGGCCTGGAAAGAACAGCAAGATCCCCGTATCAATGGGCTGGCCTTCGGCGTCGCAGAAATCTTTCAGGGCTGCATAACGCGGCTCGGGTAGCTCCCCCGTCAGAGCTGTCGCAATTGCTTTAACGGCTGAACCGGAGACACGAATGACCTGGATACCGCCGCGCCCGGGTGCGGTGGCGCGAGCACAGATAGTGTCAGTGTCACTGCTGTCATTCATGGCCGCTTACAACAAGGCGCCTGCGTAACGGATAAGGGTCGACAGGTGGCGCGTCGAGGATGGCCGGTCGGGCCTAGCCTTGCGCTTCAACCGTCCGATTGATTTTCCACTGCTGCAACATGGACAGCACAGAGTTAGTCAACCAGTAAAGTACGAGCCCGGCAGGGAAGAAGGCGAACATGCCCGTGAACATGATGGGCAGAAACATCATGACTTTGGCCTGGATCGGATCCGGGGGTGCCGGGTTCAGCTTTTGCTGGAACCACATGGCGCCGCCCATCAGCAAGGGCAAAATAAACCACGGATCACGCACTGACAGATCAGTAATCCAGAGCATGAAAGGCGCCTGGCGCATCTCTACGCTTTCCAGCAACACCCAATAGAAGGCAATGAAAAAAGGAATCTGCACCAGCATAGGCAGACAACCGGCCGCTGGATTCACCTTTTCTTTTTTATACAGTTCCATGAGGTTCTTGCTCATGGCCTCGCGATCATCCTTGTAGCGTTCCTGCAGTTGTTTTAATCGAGGTTGCAGCTTGCGCATCTTGGCCATGGAACGTCCGCTGGTCTCGGTGAGTTTGTAGAAAACCAGCTTGATAAGAAAAGTCACGATGATAATTGTCCAGCCCCAGTTGCCTACCAGGCCATGAACTTTGTCGAGAATCCAGAACAGCGGTTGCGCCAATAAAGTCAGTGCACCGTAGTCGACTGTCAGCTTGAGGCCTTCCGCAGTTTCTTCCAGTTGCTCCTGCAATTTGGGGCCAACAAAAAGCTTGGTATTAAACGTTGCCTGTGAACCTGTCGCGACCTGGGTCAGGTCGGCCGCTATCGCACTGGCGACAAAGTTGCTGCCGTCAAAATTGGCCGTGTACTGCGAAGCGCCGTCGCCGCCCGGCACAGCGGCGGCCAGAAAATGATGCTCAATCGCGGCCAGCCAGCCGTTGCTGATTTTTTCTTGAAACGGCTCATCGGCAAGATCTTCCACGTCCAGCTTTTCGTAAGCTTCACCGTCATAAACCACAGGCCCGTTGAACGAGTAGGAGTCAACATCGAACATGGAGCGATCCGGCGGGTTGTACCGACTCTGGATCTGCACATACGGAACAGCGCCGTAGACAGCCCCTGACTGGTTACTCAGGCGCTGTTCCAGGTTGATGTCGTAGCGACCGCGCCTGAAGCGATAGATCTTCTCCACCGTCACGCCATCCTGTTCCCAGCGTAAGGGCACCACCAATTCGTCCTGGCCCTCGCCGAGTTCAAAGGATTTTCGGGCGGCAGAAAATTTGGACAGGTGGGTTGCTTCAGGGCCTCCGGCCGCGTTGCGCAGGCCCGTGCGGAATACTTTCAGCTCAGCCGGATTTTCACTCAGCAGGACGACGGGATCATCGGGGCGATCCTTGGCGCGGGGATAAAGGGGCAGGCTGGCGCCGCGGATATCGCCGCCGTTTAAATCGATACGCAGATCCAGCACATCGGTACGAACTGAGACCGTTTGCGAGCTCGGGGGCGCAGCAACGGGCGGCGGCACGTCCGCATCGGCAGCTGTTGTGGCCGGCAGGGCCTCGGGCAAATCGGGTAGATCGGCAGGTGTTGCCTGGGTGGCCGGCAAACTTTGCGTGGCGGTAGCCGCGGTCGGTGCAGGCGACGGCGCGGGAGCGTAGTCACGCTGCCACGCATTCAGGGTCAGCCAGATCAACAGGCCCAGGCCTGCCCAGAGGAACAACCGAACGTTATCCATTAATGCTTGTCCACGCTTTCCTTGCTTTGCGCCCGCCGTACACGATTCCAGTGTGCGGCGAGGCTGGCAAAAATTGTTTTATTGTCTGCGCCTTCCGCGCCGGCCCCTGCCATGATGACCAGATCCACGGCGGGCAAATTATTCCCGGCCAGTCTAAAGCTCTCGCGCACCAGGCGCTTGAGCCGATTTCGCTGACTGGCATGACGGACGCGGCGTTTGGCAATCGCCAATCCCAGGCGGGCATGCTCAAGACCATTTTCGCAGAACAGAACTGTAAAGTTCCGATCGCGCGAAGCTCTGCCATTGCTGAATACCTGCTGGAATGCAGCCTTGTCGAGCAACCGCTGTTCGCGCGTGAAACTCCCGCGCGGCGGTATATTCTTATCCAAAATTTTTGGCCGGAGAGACGTCTCGGCGGATGCGCTGAAAAAGCTCGTGCTTAGCAGCAGCCTGGCCGAGCCTGCCGAGGTCTCAGCAACTGAGACGCGAACGTCCCTTGGAACGACGGCGCTTGAGTACAGCGCGGCCACCGCGGGTTGCCATGCGGGCCCGAAAGCCATGGGTGCGAGTCCGCTTGGTGCGGCTGGGTTGGTAGGTGCGCTTCATTTCAAAAAACTCTATTGAAAAACAGTGACATGGCGAGCGTTTGCGAGGGCGGGAATTTACGCAGGCAGTGGCCTGATGTCAATAGCCGGTGCCTGTGGATAACTCTCGATGGTGGGTATAGACTGCCCGTCCGCCCTGGTCCTCAAACAATTAAAAGAACGCCGTTGGAACCCAATCTTCAGGCCTCTCCCTGGAACCGCTGCGTAAAGCAGCTCCGGGCTGATCTTTCCGAGCAGCAGTTCAACACCTGGATCCGGCCCCTGCAGGCCGTCGAGGACGGCAGCAAACTCAGACTCCTGGCGCCTAACCGCTTTGTGGTGAATTGGGTTAATAGCAACTGTCTGGAGAGAATCCAGGCCTGCCTGGTTGATGGGACACCTGAAGTTCAGGTTGTGCTTGAGGTCGGTACCCTGTCAGTCATGCCCACCGCGGTTGAAAGCGCCGTGAGTGAGGCTGCGCCTGCCGTAAGCCCTGGCCCGGCGGCGGCCCCGGCCTTTTCTGGTGGGCGGCTGAATCGCGATTACACCTTCGACCAGTTCGTCGAGGGCAACAGTAATCAGCTGGCTCGTGCCGCGGCCAGCCAGGTAGCCCACAACCCCGGAAATGCTTATAACCCGCTGTTTATTTATGGGGGGGTTGGCCTGGGCAAAACCCACCTGATGCAAAGTATCGGCAATCTGATTCTTGCCCAGCGCCCGGATGCCAAAGTGGCCTACGTGCACTCCGAACAGTTTGTTGGCGACATGGTGAAAGCGCTGCAGCACAACACCATTAACGAATTTAAACGCGTTTATCGGTCCCTGGATGCCCTGTTGATTGATGACATCCAGTTTTTCGCTAAGAAAGACCGCTCCCAGGAAGAATTTTTTCATACTTTCAATGCCTTACTGGAGGGCCAGCGCCAGATTGTGCTGACCTGCGATCGTTATCCCAAGGAAGTCGACGGGCTGGAGGAAAGACTCAAGTCGCGCTTTGGCTGGGGCCTGACCGTGGCTGTAGAGCCGCCGGAACTGGAAACCGGGGTCGCAATTTTGATGACCAAGGCACAGTCCGAAGGCATTGAATTACCTGAGGAAGTTGCGTTTTTTGTCGCCCAGCGGATTCGCTCGAATGTGCGGGAGCTGGAAGGCGCGTTGCGCCGCATAATCGCAACAGCGGCATTCACCGGCCGGCCGATTACGCTGGAATTCGCCAAAGAAGCCTTGCGGGATTTGCTGGCCCTGCAGGACCGATTGGTCACCATCGAAAATATTCAGAAGACCGTGGCTGAATATTTCAAAATCCGCGTCGGTGATCTGTTGTCCAAACGGCGCAGCCGTTCTATCACCCGGCCCCGTCAAATTGCCATGAGCCTGGCGAAAGAATTAACTAACCACAGTCTTCCGGAAATCGGTGACGCCTTTGGTGGCCGCGATCACACGACGGTAATTCACGCCTGTAAGCGAGTGAAATTATTGCGTGAAACGGAAACACGGATTGGCGAGGATTATCAGAACTTGCTGCGTATATTGAGCACTTGAACAAACTGGTTATAAACCGGCGAAGCGAGTGTCAACAGACAGTAGTAAAAGCTGGGGATAAACCAGGGGTGTCAATTGGCGCACAAGTTATCCACGGCTTAGGCAGCAAAGAAAAGGGTATTGATACACAAGCCTGATAGCTTGTAAATTATTGATAAATATATAATTTTATTGTTTTATTAACCGGGTTTAGCCGCCTTAATAATAATAATAATTCTATATATAAGATTTCTTTTTTTAATTATTAGCGGATGTCAGCGATGAAATTATCCACGTCCAGGGAATCTCTGCTGCGGCCTTTGCAAGCAGTGATTGGTGTTGTTGAAAGACGGCAGACCATGCCCATTCTTTCGAATGTTTTGTTGGTCGTTACCGAAACAGATTTGTCGGTGACAGCAACTGATCTGGAAGTTGAATTGGTTGCTCGCTCGGTTCCGGATGAGATCAGTTCGGGCGGAGAAATTACCGTGCCGGCCAGGAAGCTTTTGGATATTTGCAGAGCTTTGCCTGAAGACGCGGTGATCAAACTGCAACTGGAAGGCGATCGCCTGGTTGTCAAAGCCGGGCGCAGTCGCTTTGTGTTGTCGACACTGGCCGCCGCAGATTTTCCGGTGATCGAGGACATCCAGGCGGAGCGGACGCTGAAACTAAGCCAGGCTGACACGCACGAACTCCTGGAGAAGACCCATTTTGCTATGGCGCAGCAAGATGTGAGGTACTACCTCAACGGACTTTTGCTGGAGACGGGAGCCGGCTTCGTGCGGGCGGTCGCGACAGACGGGCACCGTTTGGCCTTGTGTGAAGTGCCCCTGGAAGATGCCGGGGAAGATGCCCAGCAAGTCATTATCCCTCGCAAGGGTGTACTGGAGCTGCAGCGTCTGCTGGGCAGTGGCGAGGAGATTGAGCTGGCTATCGGCAGTAATCATATCCGCGCCGAACTGGGTGATATCCGGTTCACGTCAAAGCTCATTGATGGTCGCTTCCCGGATTACGAACGGGTTATTCCGGTGCTGGGCGACAACATGTTGTTAGCAACCCGGGACTCGCTGCGTCAGGCGCTGCAGAGGGCGGCGATCCTGTCGAATGAGAAATATCGGGGTATTCGCCTGGAGCTCGCGCCCAAGCAGGTGAAGATTCAGGCCAATAACCCGGATCAGGAAGAAGCCCAGGACGAGCTTGAAGTGGATTACGACGGCGATTCCATGGAGATCGGTTTCAACGTCAATTATTTGCTGGATGCCCTGGCAGCGGTTGAAAGTGAGGAAGTCCAAATCGGCTTTGTGGATGCCAACAGCAGCTGTGTGATCCAGGCTCCCGGTGCCCAGCGGGCGCGGTACGTGGTCATGCCGATGCGGCTCTAGGCAGCCTGCGGGCCTTTGGCCCCTGACAGCCATGGGCCTTGAGCGTCTCCGCATAGAGTCCTTTCGCTGCCTGCCCTCAGCCGAGGTGGCAGCCCACGCGTCTCTGAATATCATCGCCGGTGGCAACGGGGCCGGCAAAACCAGTCTGCTGGAAGCGATTTATATCCTCGGGCGCGGGCGCAGTTTTCGGGCGCCGCGTTTGTCGGGTGTGATTGCGGATGGTCAGGATGCTGCCATTGTCTTTGGCGAGATCACGAATCCCGAAGCCCGACTGGGTATCCAGATAGCCCGCTCCGCGATGGAGATCCGCGTCAATGGCGAAAGTGGGGGGACCGCCAGTCAGTTGGCGGAGTCACTGCCTGTTCAGCTGATAGACCCCAATGTTCATGAACTGGTCCAGGGGGGGCCGGGAGAGCGGCGACGCTTTCTGGATTGGGGAGTGTTTCACGTGAAACATGATTTTCTGGCGGGATGGCGTCGCTACCGCCGGGCTCTGCAACAACGCAACGCCGCTCTTCGCCAGGCCGCCAGTCCGGAGACTGTCGCGGCGTGGGAGCCGGACTTGCTGGCAGGTGCTGCCATCGTGGACCAGAGCCGACGGGCCTATATCTCTGAAATTTCGCCGATATTGCAGCGATATGTCTCTAAATTCTTGGAAATGACCGTTAAATTGCAGTATCGACAGGGTTGGGCTGACGGCGTGGAACTCGAGGAAGCCCTGGCAGCCGGCGCTGATCGTGATCGCACCTACGGTTCGACTCAGTCCGGTCCCCACCGCGCCGAGCTGGAAATCCTGATGGACGGAGTGCCGGCCCGGCATCGTTTGTCCCGGGGCCAGCACAAGCTGCTGGGCTCGGCGCTGATTCTCGGGCAGTCGGACTGGGTTCAGCAGGCAAGCGGCAAGCAATCAATTTTGCTGGTTGATGAGCCGGCGGCTGAGTTGGACGCAGAACACCTGGCAGCCCTTCTGGCCGGTGTTACCGACAGCGGCGCGCAGGTATTCATCACCGCGTTGAAAACCGGCGCCTTGCCCGTAAGAGTCGACTATCGAGGGTTTCACGTGGAACGCGGGGAAGTGTCTGTTCTGGTATAATTTTCCGGTTTCACCCGGGACTTCCCATGGCCGAAGAAAAAACCTACGACTCCAGTAATATCAAGGTCTTAAAAGGCCTCGAAGCAGTCCGCAAACGACCTGGCATGTACATCGGCGACACCGATGACGGCACCGGTCTGCATCACATGGTTTTTGAAGTCGTCGACAACTCAATCGACGAGGCTCTGGCGGGTTTCTGCGAAGAAATCACGGTCACCATTCATGCTGACGAATCCATCACCGTGTCGGATGACGGCCGCGGTATCCCGGTTGGCGAGCATCCCGAGGAAGGCCGATCGGCGGCAGAGGTCATCATGACCGTACTGCACGCCGGCGGTAAATTTGATGACGATTCCTACAAAGTTTCCGGTGGTTTGCACGGCGTGGGTATTTCCGTCGTGAATGCCCTGTCGTCAAAACTGCACCTGAGCATTCGGCGTGATGGCCAGGTTTACGAGCAACACTACGCGCTCGGCGAACCCCTGGCCCCCCTGGCGGTGACGGGCGACAGTGCTACCACGGGAACCATCGTGCACTTTCGCCCCAGTGAAGACATCTTCACCAACATCGAGTTTCACTACGACATCCTGGCAAAGCGGCTCCGGGAGTTGTCTTTTCTGAATTCCGGTATCCGTATTCACCTGCGCGACGAGCGAGAAGAGCGCGAAGACATCTTCCAGTTCGACGGCGGTATCCGTGCCTTTGTCGAACACTTGAATCGCAACAAATCACCGGTGCATGAAACGGTGCCGCACTTCACCTCGGAGCACGACGGCGTGGTCGTGGAAACCGCCCTCCAATGGAACGACGGCTATCAGGAAAGCATGTTCTGTTTCACGAACAATATTCCCCAGAAGGATGGTGGCACCCACCTGGCCGGTTTTCGTGCCGCGATGACGCGGACGCTGAATAACTACATCGAACAATTTGGCGGCACTAAAAAGGATCGGGTTCCCACCATGGGGGATGATGCTCGCGAAGGCCTGACTGCCGTGCTGTCCGTCAAAGTTCCCGACCCGAAATTTTCTTCTCAGACCAAAGACAAACTGGTTTCTTCCGAAGTAAAGGGAATCGTCGAGGCCGCCGTTTCAGAACACCTGCTGGACTTCCTGCAAGAGCATCCGCAGGAAGCCAAAGTACTGGTCGCAAAGATCATCGACGCAGCGCGCGCCCGGGAAGCGGCCCGCAAAGCCCGCGAGATGACCCGGCGCAAAGGTGCCCTGGACATTGCCGGCCTGCCCGGCAAGCTGGCTGACTGTCAGGAAAAAAACCCGGCACTGTGCGAACTGTTTCTGGTGGAGGGTGACTCAGCCGGTGGCTCGGCCAAGCAAGGCCGTGATCGTCGCACTCAGGCAATTTTGCCTTTGAAGGGAAAGATTCTTAACGTTGAAAAAGCCCGTTTCGACAAGATGTTGTCTTCAGCTGAAGTGGGCACGCTGATAACCGCCCTGGGTTGCGGCATCGGCCACGCGGACTTCGATCCGGACAAACTACGTTACCACCGCATCATCATCATGACGGATGCGGATGTTGACGGCTCGCACATTCGTACTTTGCTACTGACTTTTTTCTATCGGCAAATGCCCGCACTCATCGAGCGCGGACATGTTTATATCGCCCAGCCACCGTTATACAAAGTCAAAAAAGGCAAACAGGAGCAGTACGTCAAAGACGATGCCGAACTGAAAACCTTTTTGCTCAATGTGGCCATGGAAAATTCAGCCCTGCACGTGAGCACCGACGCGCCGGCTATCAGTGGCACAGCCCTGGAAAGCCTGGCTTCCCACTACGTCAATGTCATGAGCATCATCGAACGCCAAAGTCGTCGCTACGACCCGGTACCGCTGGAGCAGATGATCTATTTGCCTGCCCTGGACCCTGAAGCCACGGCCGACGCCATCAGCCAATGGGCCGAGTCTCTGGAAAATGCGTTAAAACATGTCGTCAACGGTTCCGGGGTGCGGTATCGAGTCAGCCTGCTTGAAGATGATGACGCACCCAGTGCGATCCAGATTACTCGCGGCCGCCACGGCAATGAAGAAAACTGGAAGTTACCTTTGAGTTTCTTTAGTGCCGGCGAATACCAGCGCATCGTGCAACTGGGTCAGGAGCTCAATGGCCTGATCGGTGACGGCGCCTACGTGGTTCGCGGCGAAAAAACACAGCCAGTGCACAGCTTCAAGGAAGCCATTGACTGGTTCATGGACGAAGCCCGCCGCGGCCAGATGATTCAGCGCTACAAAGGCCTGGGTGAAATGAACCCCGATCAGTTGTGGGATACCACGGTCAATCCGGAGACGCGGCGCCTGATGCAGGTGCGCATTGAAGATGCCGTTGCGGCGGATGATATTTTCACCACCCTGATGGGCGACCACGTTGAACCGCGGCGAGAATTTATCGAGCGCAACGCGCTGACCGTCGAAAACCTCGACGTCTGATCTGGCTATTCGGGCTGGGCCGTCATATGGCCTGCCTCGACGCGGAGTTCAGAGACTTTCGCTTCTATCCACGCCTGAACTTCCGCATTAACCTCTCGCGGTTCCCTGCCCGTGGCATCGATGCTCGGTCCGATGACGAAGCGCACTTTGCCAGCCCGTTTTCGCCAGCCCCGGCGTGGCCAGAAGTCGCCGGCATTGTGGGCGATCGGCACGATTGGCACACCGGCGCGCTGAGCCAGCAAGACACCGCTCATCCCATAGCGACGGGTTTCGCCCGGCGGCATGCGCGTGCCCTCGGGAAAAATAACCACCCACATGCCGCGCGCCAGGCGATCGCATCCTTGTGCCAATACCTGCTGCACAGCACCGGACCCCGCGCTCCTGTCAATGGAGATAGCGCGCATGGCCCACAGGGCCCAGCCAAAAAACGGTAACCAGATCAGCTCGCGCTTCAGCACCCAGCTATGTCGCGGCACAATCACCAGAAGCATGATGGTTTCGTAGGCTGACGAGTGTTTCGACATCACCACCGAACTTTGTTCAGGGAAGTTTTCACGGCCCTCTACAACGTAATGCAGCCCACATAGAGCGCCGGCCATGCGATCCACCAACTGTCCCCAGGCCCGGGCAAAGCGAAACGCAAAGGCTTTGTTCACGAGCCCGAAAATAACCACCAGGCATGCATAGGGAACCACGGTGATGAACATCAGCACCGTAAACAGCAGGGAGCGAAGCATTAACAAGCCTTAGTCTCCCCGTGTGGGCCAGAGTCTGACGGTGCCGGCCATATTCAGGCGGGAATCAGTGACAGGTCTGCCACGTCCAGGAAAAGTTGCCGCAGCTGATTCAAAAGCGCCAGGCGGTTGGCTCGAAGGCCCGGATCATCTGCCATGACCATTACACCTTCAAAGAATCCATCGACGGGCTGACGCAGCTCTGCCAGCGCAGTCAGAGCCGCTACATAGTCGCGTCGAGCAAGGTGATCATTGTGAGCACTGGACGCGCCGGCGACAGCCGCATGCAGTTGGCGCTCTTCGTCAGCTTCGAACAGGTCCGGGTTAACAGGCGTTACCGACTCACCGGCATCGCGCAAAATATTCGCGATCCGCTTGTTAGCCTTCGCCAGGCTTTCGGCTGCGGGCAAACTCAGAAAACCCTGCACCGCTTCCAGTCTCTGGTGGAAATCCAATGGCGAGACCGGCGAGCGTGAGCGCACCGCTTCAAAAGTTTCAGCGGTGACTTCGCCGGCCGCCAGGCCCGGGGCGAGCCCGTCAAGATAGTAGGGTCGGAGGCGATCGATAATAAAATCGAACACTTCATCGGCCAGTTCCGCGGCGGGTTGGCCGGGTTGCAGCGATACCGCGTGCGTCAGATGTCGACGCAGATCCAGGTCGAGCCCACCCTCGATGAGAATTCGCAACACACCCAGGGCCGACCGGCGCAGACCATAGGGGTCTTTGCTGCCCGTCGGACGTTTGCCTACCGAGAAGATGCCGACCAGGGTATCCAGACGATCGGCCAGGGCGAGCACACGGCCGACAGGCGAGGCCGGTAATTCGTCGCCTGCGTGCCGAGGCAGGTATTGCTCCTCAATAGCCTGGGCGACCGCTTTTTCCTCGCCGTCCTGAATGGCGTAGTAGTAGCCCATGCGTCCCTGCAGGTCGGGAAACTCCCCAACCATGGCGGTGAGCAGATCTGTCTTGGCCAGGTGAGCGGCCCGCACGACCCACTGCTGGAAGACCGTTTGGTCAAAGCCTGCTTCGTGTTGCACCTCGGCCGTGATCTCGTGGCCAATGGTGGCTACGCGGGCCGACTTGTCAAAGACAGAGCCCAGGTCTTTTTCGAAGACCACATCTTGCAGCGCATCGCGGCGTTCGCTCAGGCTCAGTTTGCAATCCTGATCCCAGAAAAAGGCGGCATCGGCCAATCGCGGTCGGACGACGCGCTCGTTGCCGGTCTGCACTTGTTCGGGATCGCGACTGGCCAGGTTACTGATAGTGATGAAATGCGGCAGCAGCTTGCCGTCCTTGCCGCGCACAGGAAAGTAACGCTGGTGGTCCTGCAAGGTTGAGATCAGGACCTCTTCGGGCAGTTCCAGGAACTGTTCATCGAAGCGGCCTGTGAGGGCCACCGGCCATTCCACCAGGGCGGTCACTTCGTCCACCACATCGG